>JBEVEO010000267.1:0-8173 GCA_040512695.1 Leifsonia sp.
GTGACGAGCGCGATGCGGGTCGCGAGGGGCTTCGGCTTCGGCATCCGCGCGAGCTTGGCCTCCTCGAGGGCCCAGTACTCGATGCGGAACTTCTCCTCGTCGGAGATGGGGGAGTAGGTGGAGAGCGCCTCGGCACCGCGCATCACGTTGATGGCGTTGCGGTAGAACTCGCCGGCGACGCGGGCGGTCTGCTTGTTGGCGCCGTAGCTGAACATCCCGACGCCCGGGATGAGCACGATGGCGGGGTCGGCTCCGCGCATGGCGGGCGACTCGGGGGTCGCATGAGCGATGTAGTAGGCCTCGTAGTCGGCCCGGTACGCCTCGTGCAGTTCGTGCAGGCGGGCGATCGAGTCCTCGATGGAGGCATCGGCGGGCAGGTCGAGCACGAGCGGCTTCACCTTGGTGCGCAGGAAGTGGTCGGGGCAGCTCGTGCCGAGTGCCGCGAGCCGAGGGTGCTCGGATGCGGAGAGGAAGTCGAGGACCTCCGGCGCGTCGGAGAAGTGCCCGACCTGCGGACGGTCGGTCGAGACCAGGCCGCGGATCGTGGCAGCGAGGGCGGCGGCCTTCGCGGCCCGCTCCGGTGCGGTCAAGGCCTCGTAACCGGACAGGGTGGTTCCGAATGGCTCGGCCTTGCCGTTGGCGGCGATGTAGGCCTCCGCGGTCTCGATGATCCAGAGCGAGTTCGCCTCGGACTCCTCCGACGTGTCGCCCCAGGCGGTGATGCCGTGGCCGCCGAGGATGCAGCCGACGGCCTGCGGGTTGGCGTCCTTGATGGCGGCGATGTCGAGCCCGAGCTGGAAGCCGGGACGGCGCCACGGCACCCAGACCACCCTGTCCCCGAAGATCTTCCCGGTGAGCTCCTCGCCGTCGGCCGCGGTCGCGATGGCGATGCCGGAATCCGGGTGCAGGTGGTCGACATGCGCGGCGTCCACGAGGCCGTGCATGGCCGTGTCGATCGACGGCGCCGCGCCGCCCTTGCCGTGCAGGGCGTAGTCGAAGGCCGCCACCATCTCGTCCTCGCGGTCGAGGCCGGGGTAGACGTCGACGAGGGCGCGCATGCGGTCGAGCCGCAGCACGGCCAGGCCCGACTCGGTGAGCGTGCCGAGGTCGCCGCCGGAGCCCTTCACCCAGAGCAGCTCGACGGGTTCGCCGGTGACCGGGTCGACATCCGTTCCCTTCGCCGACGTGTTGCCCCCGGCGTAGTTCGTGTTCTTCGGGTCGGAGCCCAGGCGATTGGAGCGGGCGATCAGCTCGCGGGCGGTCTCGTTCGTCATGGTGAGGTCTTCTCTTCTGTCTTGGCGGTGTCGCGTGGGCGGGCGGGAGCGGTCAGGCGCCCCAGGACAGCTGGGTGCCGCCGGCGCGGTCCTCCGCGATGCGCTGCTGGTAGCCGGATGCCGCGTAGGCGGCCATGGGGTCGCCGGCGAGCCCGCGGCTCTCGCGCCAGGCGGCGAGGTCGGGTCGCACATCCGTGTAGAAGGCGTCCATGAGGATGCCGTTGGCGCCGAGCACGTCGTGCGCCTCCTGGGCGGCGGTGAGGGCTGCGCTGTCGACGAGCAGCGCACGCGCCGTCATCTCCTGCACGTTGAGGACGGAGCGGATCTGCCCCGGGATCTTGTCCTCGACGTTGTGGCATTGGTCGAGCATGAACGCGACGGGCGAGCCGGGGCCGTAGCCTCCGCCGCGCACGACCTCGTACAGGATGCGGAACAGCTGGAACGGATCGGCCGCACCCACGATGAGGTCGTCGTCGGCGTAGAAGCGGGAGTTGAAGTCGAACGAGCCGAGCTTGCCGAGGCGCAGCAGCTGCATGACGATGAACTCGATGTTCGTGCCGGGGGCGTGATGGCCGGTGTCGAGGCAGACCATGGCCTTGTCGCCCAGCGTGGCCACCTGGGCGTAGCTCGTTCCCCAGTCGGGGACGTCGGTGTGGTAGAACGCCGGCTCGAAGAACTTGTACTCGAGCACGAGCCTGTGGTCGTCGCCGAGGCGCGCGTAGATCTGCTGCAGCGAGTCGTTGAGGCGGTCCTGGCGACCGCGGAGGTCGCCTTGGCCGGGGTAGTTGGTGCCGTCGGCGAGCCAGATCTTGAGGTCGCGTGATCCGGTGGCGTGCATGATGTCGATGCACTCGAAGTGGTGGTCGATGGCCTTCTGGCGGATGCCGGCGTCGATGTGCGTGAGCGAGCCGAACTTGTAGTCGTTGTCCTGGAAGGTGTTCGAGTTGATCGTCCCGAGCGCTACGCCCTGGTCCTCGGCGAACGCACGCAGCGCCGAGTAGTCGTCGACCTTGTCCCACGGGATGTGCAGAGCCACCTTCGGGGCGAGCGCCGTGTACCGGTTCACGGTCGCGGCGTCGGCGATCTTCTCCTCCGGGGTGCGGGGGGTGCCCGGCGTGGTGAACACCTTGAAGCGGGTGCCCGAGTTGCCGAACGCCCACGATGGCAGCTCGATCTCCTGCTGCTCGAGCAGGGCGAGGGTTTCTGGGGAGAGGCTCACGAGTGGTTCCTTTCGGGCGAGCTGTCGGCATCGAATGCCGCTGAGAGTTGGTCCTCGAGGTGGAAGATCTCGGGAAGTCGGGGGGCGGCCTGGTCGGGACGGCCGTCGAGCTGGACGAAGAAGCCGGCCATGGCGGCCTCCCAGCGTTCGGTGCGCGGGTCGTGCTCGAGCGCGGCCTGGGCCGCGTCGTCGTCGTCGGTCTCGTAGTAGCCGATGAGGAGGCCGTCCGCCCGGAGGAAGAGCGAGTAGTTGCGCCTCCCGGCGTCGGAGATGGCCCGGAGCATCTCGGGCCACACGGCTGCGTGCCGCTCTCGGTACTCCGCGAGCCTGGACGGCTCCACCTGCAACTGGAAGCACACGCGCTGCACTGCCGCTGCGGCGGTCTGGCTCATCGTTGATGTCCGTTCAGGTTAGGAATGAATCGTTTCAATGCTACGGGGTCGACTGCCGGATCGCAACCGGGAGCGGGGACGGACGGATGCCTCGCTGGCGCGAGACATCCGCCCGTGGCGACTAGAAGTCGAAGTCGCCGATGTTGTCCTTGTTGAACTTGTACGGGTCGCCGAGGAGTACGGTGGCGTCCTCGCCGACGGTGAAGTCGCCCAGGTCGCCGGCGGTGAAGGTGTCGCCCTCCTTGCCGGTGATGTCGCCCTCGATGAGCGCCTTCGCGGCGAAGGCCGCGAGGTAGCCGAGGTCGGCCGGGTTCCAGAGGGCGAACTCCGTGACGGTTCCGTCTTCGACGAAGTCGCGCATCTGGTTCGGGGTGCCGAGGCCGGTCAAGGCCACCTTGCCCTTGTAGTCCGACGTCGACAGGTAGCGGGCGGCAGCCGCGATACCGACCGTGGTGGGCGAGATGATGCCCTTGAGGTCGGGATGCGTCTGCAGCAGTGCCGCGGTCTTGTCGAACGACGTCTGGTCGTCGTCATCGCCGTAGACGGTGTCGACGAGCGTGATGTCGGGGTGGTTCTCGGCCAGGTCGGACTTGATGAGCTCGATCCAGGCGTTCTGGTTCGTCGCGTTGGCGCTCGCCGAGAGGATGGCGATCTCTCCGGCGTCGCCGATCTGGTCGGCGATCATCTCCACCTGCACCTTGGCGATGCCCTCGGCCGTGGCCTGGTTGATGAAGATGTCGCGGCAGTCGGGGTTCGTGTCGGAGTCGAACGTCACGACCTTGATGCCGGCGTCGCGGGCCTCGTTGAGGGCGTCGCAGATGGCCTTCGGGTCGTTCGCCGAGACCACGATGCCGCCGACGCCCTGCTGCGTGAGGGTGTTGATGTAGCTGACCTGGGCGTCCGGCGACGCCTCGGCCGGGCCGACCTCGGCGTAGGTGCCGCCGAAGGACTCGATGGCCTTCTGGCCGCCCTTGTCCGAGGTGTCGAAGTAGGCGTTGCCCAGGTTCTTCGGGAGGAAGGTGATGGCGAGGTTGCTGCCGTCGCCTCCCGAGGTGGAGTCGGAGTCGGAGCCGGAGCCGGTGGAACAACCGGTGGCGACGAGGGCCACCGTCACTGCCAGGGCCGCGATGGCGCCTGCTCGGGACGTGCCCGAGCGGAGGGAGGGGAATGACATCTTCGTGCTTCCTTTCGAATGTGTGAGCGAAGTGATCGCGATGGAACGGGTCGTGCCTACGAGGACGCGGTGCGGGCGCCGACTGCGGCCATCCCTCCTGGCTTCTGACGTCGTTTCTGAAGCCAGGCCAGGAAGCTGGAGTACACCACCGAGAGCACGAGCAGCACTCCGGTGATGATGTTGATGACGTCGGAGGTGACGTTGGCCAGGCGCAGGGCGCTGGCGAGGACGCCGATGAGGAGCACCCCGGCGATCACGCCGTGCAGGGCTCCCCGGCCGCCGAAGATGCTCACGCCGCCGAGCAGCACGGCTGCGATCACCTGGAGCTCGAGGCCGGTGGCGTTGTCGCCGCGGGCGCTGCCGAAGCGCAGCGTGTAGTAGAGGCCGGCGAAGGCGGCGACCGTGCCGCTCAGGATGAACAGGATGAGCTTCGTGCGGTTCACGTGCACGCCGGAGAAGCTTGCAGCCTCCGAGCTCTGCCCGATGGCGAAGATGCCGCGGCCGAACGGCGTGAAGTGCAGCAGCACGGCGAAGGCGATGGCGAGGATCACGAACGGGATCACGATGGCCGGGACGCCGGTCGTCCCGATCTTCGACTTCGCCAGGTCGGTCCAGAACTCGGGGAAGTCGGTCACCGCGGTGGTTCCGAGGAGCCCGACGGCGAGACCGCGGTAGAGCGCGAGTGTTCCGATCGTCACAGCGAGCGACGGGAGCCCGACGACCGTCACGAGGAAGCCGTTGATGGCGCCTCCGATCGCCCCGACGACGATGGCGATGAGTCCGGCGACCTCGATGGGGAGGCCGGCCTGGTGCAGGATGCCGAGGAGCACGCTCGAGAGTCCGACGATGCTCGCGACTGACAGGTCGATCTCGCCGGTGATGATGATGAGCGTCATCGGCAGCGCGATCAGCAGGATGGGCGCGACGTCGAGCAGCAGGTAGGTCATCGTGATCGGGGTGCCGAAGTTGCGCACGAGGACCGACGCGCCGATGATGACGAGCAGCAGGGCGCCGATCACGGCGGCCTCCCGCGAGACCAGGATGCGACGCCAGAGCGGGCGGCCGAAGTCGCTGTAGCTGCGCGCGGGGGCTGCCGAGGCGGTCGTGGTGCTGAGGCTAGTCATTGCCTTCCTCCCTCGCTTCCAGGAGCTTGCGTGATTGTCGGAGGGAGAGCAGTCGGTCGAGCACGATGGCGCCGATGATCAGGATGCCGACCACCGCACGCTGCCAGAAGTCCTGCACGCCGAGGATCGGCAGCGCACGGTTGATGGTGAGCAGCAGCACGGCCCCGATCGCGGCACCCCACACGGACCCGCTCCCGCCGAAGATCGCGACGCCGCCGATGACGGCCGCTCCGACGGCGTCGAGCTCGAAGCCGACTCCGGCCTGCGAGTTGACGGTCCCGTACCGGGCCGCGTACAGCACGCCGGCGAGGCCGGCGAGCGCACCCGAGGTGATGAAGGCGGTGAGGATGCGGCGCGTCACCCGCAGCCCGTAGAGCTCGGCGGCGTCGGGGTCGGATCCGATCGCGTAGAACTCGCGGCCGCCGCGGATGTTCTTCATGTACCAGGCCGCGACGATCAGTACGACGAGGGCGATGATGGTCAGGATCGGGATGGTGAGGATCGCGTCGGTGCCGAGGGCGAGGAAGCCCTTGGGGAAGTCGGAGGCGTTGATGCGATCGCTGCCGGTCCAGAGCACGTTGATGCCGCGATAGGCGTACAGCGTTCCGAGGGTGATGACGAGGGCCGGGACCCGGGCGAAGGCGACGAGAGCGCCGTTGATCAGTCCGAGCAGTCCGCCGAAGGCGACGCAGAGCACGAAGACCAGAGCGATCGGGATGCCGGGCAGGTCGATGAAGAGGCGGCCGCAGAGGTAGGCGGAGAGCCCGAGCACCGAGCCGACGGAGAGGTCGACGCTGCGGGTGATGATGACGATCGCCTGGCCGACCGCGACGATCACGAGGATCGACGGGGTGAGCAGCAGATCCCGCCAGCCGTCGGGGCTGAACAGGAAGTTGGGGTTCTTCGACGTCGTCACGATGACGACGAGCGCAAGCGCTAGGAAGATGCCGAACTCGCGCGCCTTCACCAGGTTGGCTGCGGCGGTGACGGCCCGGTTGGGTCGCGGCGCCGCTGGAGCGGGGGCGGGGGTCAAGGTCGTCATGACAGCTGCTCCGATGCGTGCGTTGCGGCGAACATGACCGACTCGCTCGTCGCATCGGCCCGGTCGATCTCGGCCGTGATGCTGCCCTCCCGCATGACGAGCACCCGGTCTGCCATCCCGAGCACCTCGGGCAGCTCGGAGGAGATCATGAGGATGCCCATGCCGCGGCCGGCGAGCTCGGACAGGAGGCGGTGCACCTCGGCCTTGGTGCCGACGTCGATGCCACGGGTCGGCTCGTCGATGATGAGCACGCGCGGGTCGGTGGCCAGCCACTTCCCCAGCACGACCTTCTGCTGGTTTCCGCCGCTCAGAGTGCCCGCCAAGGTGTCGAGGGCGCTGGTCTTCACCTCGAGCCGGCTGGCCCATACCTGCGCGGCCCGGTTCTCCATCCCCGTCGTGAGCAGCCCGAACCGGGCGAGCTGGCGGCGGATCGCCATCGTGATGTTGCCGGAGACCCCCGCCTCGAGGAACAGGCCCTGCTTGCGGCGGTCCTCGGGAACGAGAGCGAGGCCCAGGCGCATGGCCGCGGTGGGATTGCGCTTCGGGATGCGGACGCCGCCGATGCTGGTGCGGCCCGAGTCGTAGCCGTCGACGCCGAAGACGGCGCGAGCGACCTCGCTGCGACCCGCGCCGACGAGTCCGGCGAGGCCGACGATCTCGCCGGAGCGCACGGAGAAGCTGATGTCGTGGAACACGCCGGCCGAGGTGAGGCCCTCGACGACGAGCACGGGTTCGCCGATCTCGGCCGGCTCCTTGGGGAACAGGTCGCCGACGTCGCGGCCGACCATACGTCGCACGATCTGGTCGACGTCGGTGTCGACGATCGCATCCGTCGAGATGTACTGGCCGTCGCGCATGACCGTGACGACATCGCACAGGGCGAAGACCTCGTCGAAGCGGTGGGAGATGAAGAGCAGCGCCCGGCCCTCGTCGCGAAGGCTGCGGGCGACGGCGAAGAGGCGATCGACCTCGACGCCGGAGAGAGCGGCGGTCGGCTCGTCCATGACGAGCACTTTCGCGTCGAGCGAGATGGCCTTGGCGATCTCGATGATCTGCTGGTCGGCGATCGAGAGGCCCTCGGCCGGGCGGTCGGGATCGATCCGCACACCGAGCCGCTTGAACAGCCCGACGACCTCGGTGCGCATGGCCTTGCGGTCGATCCGGCCGAGCCGGCCGGTGGGCTGGCGGCCCATGAAGACGTTCTCCGTGACCGACAGGTCGGGGAAGAGCGTCGGGTCCTGGTAGATGACGGCGATGCCCGCGGCCTTCGACTGCGCGGTGGAGGAGAAGTCGACCTCGACGCCGTCGAGGAGGAAGTCTCCGCCGTCGCGCTGGTACAGGCCGGCGATGATCTTGACGAGGGTGGACTTGCCTGCACCGTTCTCGCCGACGAGCGCGTGGATGGATCCACGCTGCAGGGTGAGCGAGCTCGAACGGAGGGCGACCACGGAGCCGAAGGCCTTCGAGACGTCGCGGAGTTCGAGTGCGATCGTCGGTGGCGTACTGGACGTGGCCATCGGCATCTTCCTCCTCATTGAGTTGAACCGTTTCAATCTGGTTCGACACGAGCCTAGAGCGATGCGACCGTTCCGGTCAAGTCGCGCACATATCGATCCATGAATCGTTATTGTTGCCGGACGGGCACTCACCGATGCGTGACGTGCCGCCGCTGCCGATGTGCGCCACAGGGTCGGCCTCGGCCTCGCAGAGAAGGGGTTGGCATGTCGGCAAGCGTCCGCGACGTCGCGGCTGCGGCATCCGTGTCGGTCGGGACGGTGTCGAACGTCCTCAACCATCCCGACAAGGTCGCGCCGGAGACCGTCGCCCGCGTCCAGGCCGCGATCGCCTCGCTCGGCTTCATCCGGAACGACGCCGCCAGGCAGCTGCGCGCGGGCAAGAGCCGCAGCATCGGCATGGTCGTGCTCGACGTCGGCAACCCGTTCTTCAC
>JBEVEO010000259.1:0-3639 GCA_040512695.1 Leifsonia sp.
ACCTCGACGCGGGTTCCGGATGCCGCCAGCACGGCATCCGTCACCGACAGCACGACCAGGGCGATCGTGGCGATCCAGCCGACGAGCGCCGAGATGATGAGCACGAGCCGGCGGTCGAAGGCGTCGGCGAGCATGCCGCCCCAGAGGCCGGCGACGATCATCGGCAGCAGTGCGATGCCGCCGACGAGCGCCACGGCCAGCGTCGACGCCGTGATGTCGTAGATCTGCAGGCCGACGGCCACGATGGTGAGCTGTGCCCCGATGCCCGAGACCGCTGCACCGATCCAGAGCCTGGCGAAGGCCGGAGACTCCCGCAGCGGTGCGAGGTCGACGAAGCGACGTCGCTGAGCGGCTGGGGCGTGGTCGGGCAGGGTCACTGCATTCGATCGTATGCGTTTCGGCGCGTTACGTCGCACGGAGTGTCTGGCCGGACGGCACCGGTAGCGTGGCGGCATGGCAGATCGCGAGTACGGCTTCAAGACGCGTGCAATCCACGCAGGCAACATCCCCGACGCAGTGACCGGGGCGCGGGCGCTGCCCATCTACCAGTCCACGGCCTTCGTCTTCGATGACACCTCGGATGCCGCAGCCCGATTCGCCCTGCAGAAGTACGGCAACATCTACTCGCGCCTGGCGAACCCCACCGTGGCGAGCTTCGAGGAGCGCGTCGCCAGCCTGGAGGGCGGCCTCGGCGCCGTGGCCACGGCATCCGGTCTCTCCGCGCAGTACATCACCTTCGCCAGTCTCGTGGGCGCCGGCGATCACATCGTCGCCTCGGCCAACCTCTACGGCGGCTCGATCACCCAGCTCGACGTCACTCTGCGACGCTTCGGCGTCGAGACCACCTTCGTGCAGTCGTCGGACCCGGCCGACTACGCCGCGGCCATCACCGACAAGACCAAGGTGCTGTTCGCCGAGACCATCGCCAACCCGTCAGGCGAGATCGCCGACCTCGAGGGCCTCGCCGACGTCGCCCACGCGCACGGCATCCCGTTCATCGTCGACTCCACCATCGCGACGCCCTACCTCAATCGCCCGATCGAGTGGGGAGCGGATGTCGTCACCCACTCCGCCACCAAGTTCCTCGGCGGGCACGGCACCACCCTCGGCGGCGTCGTCGTCGAGAGCGGCCGCTTCTCCTGGCACTCGGAGAAGTTCCCGCTGTTCGGCCAGCCGGTGCCGAGCTACGGCGGACTCGAGTGGTCGGGCAACTTCGGCGAGTACGCCTTCCTCACGCGGCTCCGCGCAGAGCAGTTGCGCGACATCGGCCCCTCCCTCTCGGCTCAGGCGGCGTTCCAGTTGGCGCAGGGAGTCGAGACACTGCCCTATCGCGTGCAGGCGCACGTCGACAACGCCCGCATCGTGGCGGAGTGGCTCGATGCCGATCCGCGCATCGAGGCGGTCAACTGGGCCGGCCTCGAGGCCCACCCGCACCACGACCGTGCCCTCAAGTACCTGCCCAAGGGCCCGGGATCGGTGTTCAGCTTCGAGGTCAAGGGCGGTCGATCCGTCGGCCAGAAGCTCATCGAGGGCGTCGACCTCGCCAGCCACGTGGCGAACATCGGCGACGCCAAGACGCTGATCATCCACCCTGCATCGACCACGCACGCGCAGCTGAGCGAGCAGCAGCTGATCGACGCCGGAGTGCTCCCCGGCATCGTGCGCATCAGTGTGGGCATCGAGGATGTCGAGGACATCATCTACGATCTGGACCAGGCACTGACCACCGCTACGGAAGGCAAGTGATGAGCACAGTCATCGAAGCATCCGACGGCCACGACACGGAGACCGTTCGCCTCGTCAACGGGCTGAGCTGCGACCTGCCCTCGGACTCCCCCCTCGCGAAGCTGCTGAAGTCGCAGCGCACCTGGGTGGGGCCGGATGCCAAGGAGCGCCTGCGCATCCTGCGCGCCGCGAAGAGCGTCGCCATCGTGGGCGCCTCCCCCAACCCGGCCCGCTCGAGCTTCTTCGTGGGCACCTACCTGCAGCAGTCGAGCGACTACAGGCTGTACTTCGTCAACCCGAACGCCACGGAGATCCTGGGCGAGAAGGCCTACCCCGACCTGGCCTCGCTGCCCGAGGTGCCCGACATCGTCGTGGTGTTCCGCCGCGGCAGTGACATCCCGAGCGTGATCGACGACGTCGTGGCCGTGGGCGCCAAGACGATCTGGGTGCAGCTGGGCATCTGGAACCAGGATGCCGCCTACGACGGCGAGGCCCGCGGCCTCACGGTGGTCATGGACCGCTGCATCAAGGTGGAGCACGCCCGCTTCGGAGGCGGCCTGCACCTGCTCGGCTTCGACACGGGCCAGATCTCGAGCCGCCGCGGAGCCGTCGGCCGCTAGCGGCCGGGCTCGCCTGCGTCGTCAGTCGCGGCGCTTCACCACGTTGCCGCCGTCACCGACGGAACCCGAGGGCTCGTTGTCGGACTCGATGACGTTGCCGCCGCCCTGGATCGCCACCGACCCGATCGTCGGCGCCTCGATCTCGTTCGCCTGACCGCTGATCGACACGGCGTCGATGCTGTCGTCGGAGGAGACGTCGTTGTCGTCGCCGCGGATCTCGAGGCCCCCGATGCCGCCGCGGCTCTCGATCTCGGTGCGCTGTCCCTCGATGAGGATCGAGGCGGCGGACTCCAGTTCGATGTCGAGATCCTGGCCGCGCACGATCACGGCGCCGCAGGCTCCGGTCACGCGGAACTCGAGTCCCTGCCCGTCGAGTTCCAGCGGCTGCCCGTCGGCGCAGCGCTGGTCGGTGTCGGGCCGGTCGGTGTCGGACGGGTCGGGGCTGTCCGTCGTCGTGGCGGCAGGGGCGCCCGGGGACACGGGATCCCCGGCCGGGTTCAGCGGGTTGCCGCCGGTGCCCGGCACGCAGCCGGTCAGGCCGAGGAGCAGGGCGGCGGCGATCAGCGGAATCGTCAGGGGGCGCATCCGTTCACCCTAGGCAGAGCCTGCGGCCCCGCGCAGGCCCTTGCGCTCGGCGGCGCACCCTGACAAGTAAGCTCGGCAGGGTGCTGAAAGCCCTCGCTGAGACACCGCGGGTCGCGGTTCTCGGACCCGTGCTCATCGAGGGTCGCGACGGCGGCATGACCGAGCCTCCCGGCGCCCTGGCGAAGGCTCTCGTGGCCGTCCTGGTGGGTGATCCCGGGCGCCCGGCCGGCAGCGCCGTGAGCGTCGAGACCATCACCGAGGAGCTCTGGGGCGACGAGCCGCCGCGCAACGCGAGGGCGGCGCTGCAGACCCTCGTCTCGCGACTGCGCGCCGTGGCCGCCGAGGGGCTGGTGGTCTCGACCGTCCGCGGCTACGCGCTCGCCGTTCACGACGAGCAGACCGATGCCGGCCAGGCGCGTCTGCTCGGACGCGAGGCGACCCTCGTGGCCGACGACGACCCGAGCTCGGCGATCGCACACCTCGACCGCGCTCTCGCCCTGTGGCGCGGTGAGCCCGGGCTCGACCTGCCGGACTCCCCGGTGCGCGAGCAACTGATCGGCGGGGCCGCCGCCGCGCGCAGCGGCCTGCTCGAGATCCGTGCCCGCTGCCACGTCGACGGCGGCGATCCGGAGCTCGCGATCGCCGACCTCGAGAACCTCATCGAGGCGCATCCGTTCAGCGAGAACCTGCGACTCACCCACCTCCGCGC
>JBEVEO010000260.1:0-3823 GCA_040512695.1 Leifsonia sp.
GACGGCAAGCAGTACTCGATCGCCCTCGACTCGCACCCGTTCATCATGATGTACAACCTCGACGTCGCCGAGCAGGCCGGGGTCCTCGGCAGCGACGGGCAGCTCGCGCCGATCGACAGCCCGGACCAGTTCCTCGAGGTCGCCCGGGCCATGCAGGGCGTGACCGGCAAGCACGGGCTGTCCTACGGGTACCTCGGTGACGGCGCCCAGATGTGGCGGCTGTTCTACACGCTCTACAAGCAGCACGACGCGGACTTCGACCTGTCCGGCCCGCGGGCCGAGGTCGACCAGGACGCTGCGGTCTCGTCGCTCGAGTTCATCCAGCAGCTCCTCGACGGCACGATCTGCACGCCGAGCGGCGACTACGGCACCGCCGTCTCCGAGTTCATGTCGGGGGAGAGCGGCATGTTCTTCACCGGCGTCTGGGAGCTGCCGACCGCCAAGAACGCCGGCATCAACTTCGACGCCCAGCCGATCCCGACGCTGTTCGGCACGCCGGCGGCCTACGCCGACTCGCACGCGTTCACGCTCCCGCACCAGTCGAGCCCGAACGCGGACCAGCGGCGGGCGACCTACCGGTTCGTGGCCGACATCCTCACCAACTCCCTCGCGTGGGCCGAGGCCGGGCACATCCCGGCGTTCCAGCCCGTCGTGCAGAGCACCGAGTACCAGGCGCTCCTGCCGCAGGCGCACTACGCGCCGGCCGCCGAGATCCTCAACTACGACCCGGAGGCGTGGTTCACGGGGTCGGGCAGCGACTTCCAGAACAAGTTCGCCGAGACCGTCCAGAACGTCTACCTCGAGGGCGCGGACCCGGCGGAGGGTTTCAACGCCTTCGTCGATCGCGTCAACGTCCAGCTCTCCAAGCCGAACCCCGTCTGAGCGGAAGGAGTCGAACATGTCCACCGCAGCACTCAGCGCCGCCGCCCGCACGCGCGCAGATGCGGACCAGGTCCGGGCCGGCGAGCGTTCGGCACGCAATCGGAACAACCGCATCGGCTGGGCGTTCGTGGCGCCCTTCGTCGTCGTCTTCGTGATGTTCCTCATCTGGCCGCTGATCCACGGCTTCTACCTCAGCTTCACCGGCGAGAGCATCACGGGCGCGAACGGCGAGATCATCGGCTTCGCCAACTACGCCGAGGCGCTGCGCGACCCGATCATGTGGCGCTCGCTGCTCAACACCCTGTGGTTCACGGTGCTGTCGACGATCCCGCTCGTCGTCGTCGCGCTCGTGCTCGCTCTGCTCGTGCACCAGGGGCTGCCCGGCCAGTGGCTGTGGCGGCTCTCGTTCTTCATGCCGTTCCTGCTCGCGTCGACCGTCGCCGCCCAGATCTGGATCTGGATGTACAACCCGCAGCTCGGCCTCGTGAACTACCTCCTCGGCGCCGTGGGGGTCGATCCGGTGGCGTGGCTGCAGGATCCGACGTGGGCGATGTTCGCCGTCGTCATCATGACGACGTGGTGGACGGTGGGCTTCAACTTCCTGCTCTACCTGACCGCGCTGCAGAACATCCCGGAGCAGCAGTACGAGGCGTCCGCGCTCGACGGGGCCGGCCGATGGCGCCAGCTGCGGTCGATCACCGTCCCGCAGCTGGGGCCGGTCACCGTGCTCATCGCGATGCTGCAGATCCTGGCCTCGCTCAAGGTCTTCGACCAGATCTACGTCATGACGAACGGCGGTCCCGCCGGCGTCACCCGGCCGGTGGTCATGTACATCTTCGAGACCGGGTTCACCGGCTACCGGTTCGGGTACGCGTCGGCCATCGCGTACATCTTCTTCGCCCTGATCGTCATCATCTCGATCGGCCAGGTCCGGCTGACGTCCCGGAGGAGTGCCTGATGACCGCCATCGCCACCCAGCCCACCACCCGGCCCACCGTCCACCATCCCCGCGGCCGGTTCGCCGAGCGCGCGGGTCTGCGCATCGGGGAGCGCTTCGCCAGCCCCGGCCGCATCGGTGCGCTCGTCGCCCTCGTCGTGCTCGCCGTCCTGTGGCTGCTCCCGTTCCTGTGGGCCCTCGTCACCTCCTTCAAGTCCGAGACGGACGCGGCCGCGACGCCGGTGTCGTTCTTCCCGAAGGATGGCTTCACCACGCAGGCGTACACGAACGTGCTGCAGCAGGGGAACATCCCGCTCTGGACGTGGAACAGCCTGATCACCGCGACCGCCGTCACGGTCATCACGCTCGTGGTGTCGGCCCTGGCCGCCTACGGCTTCTCCCGACTCGACTTCGCCGGCCGGCGATGGCTGTTCTGGGGGATGATCGCGTCGATCATCATCCCGCCGCAGGTGCTCATCGTCCCGCTCTTCTACGAGATGCTCACGCTCAACCTCGTCGACACGTACTGGGCGATCATCCTGCCGCAGGTCGTCGCGCCCGCGATGGTGTTCATCCTCAAGAAGTTCTTCGACCAGGTCCCCGTCGAGCTCGAGGACGCGGCGCGGATCGACGGCGCCGGGCGCCTGCGGGTGTTCTGGTCGATCGTGCTGCCGCTGTCGCGGCCCATCCTCGCGGCCGTCTCGATCTTCGTGTTCATCGCGGCGTGGAACAACTTCCTGTGGCCGTTCATCGCCACCAGCGACTCGTCGCTCATGACGCTGCCGGTCGGTCTGCAGACCGTCAAGAGCGCCTACGGCCTGCAGTACGCGCAGGTCATGGCGTCGGCCGTGCTCGCGGCGATCCCGCTGGTGGTCGTCTTCCTCTTCTTCCAGCGCCAGATCATCCGCGGATTCGCCACCACCGGCTTCGGCGGCCAGTAACCCCCGCACCCCGAGAAACACTGAGGAGCTCCATGTCCCGCGCACGTGTCACGCTCGACCGCGACTTCGTCGTCGGCGAGGTCCCCCGACGGATCTTCGGGTCGTTCGTCGAGCACATGGGCCGGTGCGTCTACACCGGCATCTACGAGCCCGGCCACGCCACGGCCGACGAGCAGGGCTTCCGCCGCGACGTCCTCGACCTGGTCAAGGAGCTGGGCGCCACGGTGATCCGGTACCCCGGAGGCAACTTCGTCTCGGGGTACGCCTGGGAGGACGGGGTCGGCCCGGACCGGCCGCGGCGGCTGGACGGCGCGTGGCACACGGTCGAGACCAACGCGTTCGGGCTGCACGAGTTCATCGACTGGTCCCGCGTGGCGGGGGTCGAGGTGATGGAGGCCGTGAACCTGGGCACCCGCGGCGTCGAGGAGGCCCGCGCGCTGGTCGAGTACGCCAACCACCCCGGCGGCACCGAGCTCTCGGACCGGCGGCGCAAGAACGGCCACGACGACCCGTTCGACATCCGCCTGTGGTGCCTGGGCAACGAGATGGACGGCCCGTGGCAGATGGGCGCCAAGACGGCCGACGAGTACGGCCGGCTGGCGGTCGAGGCGGCCAAGGCCATGCGGCTGGTCGACCCGAGGATCGAGCTGGTGGCCTGCGGCTCGTCGAGCTCGGCCATGCCGACGTTCGGCGCGTGGGAGCAGACGGTGCTCGGGCACACCTACGACCAGGTCGACTACGTGTCGCTGCACGCCTACTACCAGGAGCACGACGGCGACCACGCGAGCTTCCTGGCCAGCGCCGTGGACATGGACTACTTCATCGAGTCGGTCGTGTCCACCGCCGACGCCGTGCGCGCCCGCGGCAAGCACAAGAAGCACATCAACCTCTCGTTCGACGAGTGGAACGTCTGGTACCAGTCGGGCAAGGACACCGAGGACCAGCCGCACGTCATCGAGAGGGCCGGCGTGTGGAAGGAGCACCCGCGGATCATCGAGGACGAGTACTCGGTGACCGACGCGGTGGTCGTCGGCACCCTGCTCAACTCGCTGCTGCGGCACGG
>JBEVEO010000277.1:0-5545 GCA_040512695.1 Leifsonia sp.
CGAGCCCCATGCCCGCCTGCCACATGTCCCACTGCCAGACGTCGCCGTTGGGCTTCTTCACGAGGTAGCCGGCGTCGCGCGCCTCCGCGAAGATCGCGGCACGCTGGCCGATGTACGGGTTGATCCAGGCGGATACGTGCAGGTTCCTGTCGTGCAGGCGGCCCAGCATGCCCTCCGGGTCGGGGAACACCCGCGGGTCCCATTCGAAGTCGGTCCAGTTGAACTCGCGCATCCAGAAGCAGTCGAAGTGGAAGACGCTGAGCGGCAGGTCGCGCTCGGCCATGCCGTCGATGAAGCTCGACACGGTCGCTTCGTCGTACTGGGTGGTGAACGACGTCGACAGCCACAGCCCGTACGACCAGGCGGGCACGCGAGCGGGGCGGCCGGTCAGACGGGTGTAGCGCTCGAGCACCTCCTTCTGGCTGGGGCCAGAGATGACGAGGTACTCGAGAGCTTCACCGGCCACGGAGAACTGCACCTCTTCGACGCTCTCCGACCCGACCTCGAACGAGACGTGCTCGGGGTGGTTGACGAGCACGCCGTAGCCCCGGTTTGTGATGTAGAACGGCACGTTCTTGTAGGACTGCTCGCTCGACGTTCCGCCGTCGGCGTTCCAGATGTCGATGGTCTGCCCGTTCTTCACGAGCGGGCCGAAGCGCTCGCCCAGCCCGTAGACGAGTTCGCCGACGCCGAGTGACAGCCGGCCGTGCAGGTAGGCGGATGCCGGTGCGAGACCGGTCGTCGTGACGCCGGAGATCCCGGCGGGCTCCGTGGTGACCGGGGCGTCGTCGTCGAGCGCCATGTAGCCGATCGATTTGTGGCCGCTCGAGGTGAGGGTGCGTCCGTCGGCCTCGAAACTGAGGTTCCACGGGGCACCTGCGGCGATACGGGCGGTAAGGGGACCTGCGGTGAGGGAGCCGCCGGCATCCGTCACCTGGATCGCGACGTCGGGCGCTGAGGCGCCGACGAGGTCGAACCCCGGTCCGGTCGCCGCACCGGTGTTCTTCTCGATCCGGACGCGGATGATCCCCTCGAGCGGTGAGGACAGCGTCACGGTCAGCGCGGCCCGGTTGAGCACATCGCCGCGGCGTTCGATCACCTTCGTCGGGGCAGTGATCCGCACCGTGTTCCCGACGGCATCGATGTCGTACGCCTCCTGGGCGTAGAGGGCGGAGACGCCTGGCCTGGCGCTCCAGAATCCATCGGTGAACTTCATGAGCGGGTGTCCTCCCTGAGAACGACGACGGCGCCGGCCGCGACGGGGCCCGGTTCGAAGCGGGTGCCGGTGACGAGGTCGACGCCGGTGGCGTCGAGGTGCAGCGGCGCTGACGAGTGGTTGAGAGCGAAGAGCCACGAGCCGTCTGTCCCCACCCGGCGGACCCGCTCGAGGCCGTGTTCGGCGACGGCGACCGGCTCGAGGCCTGCCCGGCCGATGAGGTCGTCGACGAGCTCACCGGTCGATGCCGGGTCGAGGTGGGTGGCCACATAGGTCGCAGTGCCCGAGCCGACCGCGTTGCGGGTGACCGCTGGCACGCCGGCGAGTTCTCCCGACGCGTATGACGCGACCGCTTCCGCACCGTCGAGGTGGGCGAGTTCGGTCCAGATCGAGCCGGCCCAGCCGTTGTCGAGGGTCACCTGCTCCTGGTCGAACAACGGGAAGAATTCCTCCACCCGCACACCGAGCAGGTCGCGAAGCACTCCGGGGTAGGTTCCGTGCACCCGGTTGTGCTCGTTGACGATTCCGGAGAAGTAGGTGACGAGGGCATGTCCGCCGTCGGCGACCCACGCGGCGAGGCGCGCGGCATCCTGCTCGGTCATCAGGAACAGGGTGGGGACGACGACCGCGGCATAGCCGTCGAGGTCGTCGGACGGGTGGAGGATGTCGACCGCGATTCCCCGCGCGGTGAGCGCGCGGTGCAGCTCGAGCGCAACGGCGATCGCGGTGAGATCCACCGTCGGCTTGCGTCCCGATCGGAGCGCGGTGGCGGCGTCGTAGTCGAAGAGCATCGCGACGGATGCCGTCTCGACGCGACTCCCGGCTACTTCGGCGATCGCCGCGAGGGTGGCACCAAGAGCTGCGGCCTCGCGGTACACCTTGGTGTCCGCTCCCCCGTGGGGAACGACGGCGGAGTGGAACTGCTCACTTCCGGCCGTCGACTGACGCCACTGGAAGAACAGAGCGCCCTCAGCCCCGCGGGCGATGTGGGCGAGGCTGTTGCGGGCGAGTTCCCCGACGGACTTGGCGCGGTTGCGCGGCTGCCAGTTGACGGCCGAGGTGGAATGCTCGATGAGCAGCCAGGGGTCTCCGCCGGACATGCCACGCACCCTGTCGGCGCTGAAGGCCAGTTCGCCGTGCCGTTCCTGATCGACGCCGATCGTGTAGTGGTCGTTGGCGACGAGGTCGACTTCGGCCGCCCAGGCCCGGTAATCGGCGACGCCGGGGTGGTTCTGCACCATGAAGTTCGTCGTGATCGGCACGTGCGGCGTGATCCGCCGCAGCACCTCGCGTTCGGCCCGGTAGTGGTCGAGCAGGGCGTCTGAACTGAACCGCTCGAAGTCGAGCAGCAGGCCCGGGTTGTGGCCGGTGCCGCTGTGCCGCGGCGGCTGCAGCTGGTCGAATGAGGTGTAGTGGTGGCCCCAGAAGGCCGTGCCCCATGCCTCGTTGAGGGCATCGATCGTGCCGAACTTCTTCTCCAGCCAGCGCTGCCACGCCAGACCGGTCTCGTCGCTGAAGCAGTGGTTGTTTTCGT
Source organism: Leifsonia sp. (assembly GCA_040512695.1). Lineage (GTDB taxonomy): Bacteria > Actinomycetota > Actinomycetes > Actinomycetales > Microbacteriaceae > Orlajensenia. The sequence goes on from JBEVEO010000277.1 coordinate 2,751, forward strand.
TGCCGAGCTCGTTGCTCACGTGCCAGAGGCGCAACGCGGGGTGGTCCCCGTAGCGTTCGGCGAGTTTCTCGACGACGCGGAGCGCGTACCGCCGGAATGTTGCCGAGCTCGGCGACCAGCCGAGGCGGCCGCCCTGCGCCATGCGCACCCCGCGGTCGTCGACCGGCAGGACCTCCGGGTGAGCCTGGTGCAGCCAGATCGGCGGCGCCGCCGTCGGGGTGGCGAGGTTGACCCCGACGCCGCCCTCATGCAGCAGGTCCATGATGCGGTCGAGCCAGCCGAAGTCGAACTCGCCGTCCGCGATCTCGATCAGTCCCCAGGAGAAGACGCCGAGGTTGACCGAGTTGACGCCGGCGCGGCGCATGAGCTCGATGTCCTCCACCCAGACCTCCTCCGGCCACTGCTCGGGGCTGTAGTCGCCCCCGAAGGCGAAGCCGTCGGAGATCCGTCGGAACTCGGTCGGCTGTGCCAGGTCGGCAGAGCGGGAAGTGAAGCTGGTCATGACGATGGGATTCTCTTTCGGTGGGGCTGATTCTGCGGAAAACGGGTCAGGATGCCGGTGGCCAGGTCGATCCAGGGGGCTCTTGCCAGACGTTCGACGTCGGCACGAGCGCCTCGAGTTCGTCCCAGAGCGCCTCGGGGATGTCGAGGAGGTCGGCGGCGATCGCGTCCCGGATATGGACGGCCGATGTCGCGCCGATCACCGTCGACGTGACATTCGGGTGACGCGAACTGAACTGGATGGCCGCGGCGGCGAGTGGCACGCTGGCGCGCTCGCATGCCTCCCCCATTCGCCGGACGGCTTCGCTGGTCTCGGGCGCTGCGGGCCCGTAGGCGTACCGCGTCGCCTGCTGAGGCCAGTTGGCCAGGGCGCCTCCGCCGTACACGGCGGCATTCACCACGGCCATGCCTCGCGCAGCAGCCTCGGCGACGAGCTCAGCGGACGACCGGTCGACGAGCGTGAAGCGATTGTGCGTGATCACCGCGTCGAACAGCTCGGTGGCGACGTAGTGGCTGAGCATCGGTGCCGGGCCGCCGGAGATCCCGATCCGTTCGGCGACACCGGATTCCTTCATCGCCACGAGGGCGGCGACGGGGCCGTCGACCGCGAATGCCTCGTCATAGCTGATCAGTTCGGGATCGTGCAGGTACAGCAACGGAACGGAGTCGAGCCTGAGCCGCTCCAGGCTCTCAGCGAGACTGCGTCGCATCCGTTCCCCGCCGAAATCGCCGGTTCTCGGGTCGCGGTCGAGTTTCGTCTGGAGCACCAGGTCACCGGTCCGGCCGTCGAGAGCGGCACCGATCACGACCTCGCTGTTGCCGCCGCCGTACTCGTTGGAGGTGTCGACGAAAGTGATCCGGCCCGGGGTGCCCGCCGGCATCCCGAGCACGTCCTCGAGGGCGCCGACCGGGCCGTCGCCGACCCGCGCGTGCGACCACGACGACGTGCCGAGGCAGAGCCGCGAGACGAGCGGGCCGCCGGCGCCGAGCGGGCGGAGGGAATCGGATGCAGTCATGGTGCTCAACCTTTCAGGCCGCCGGACAGCAGGTCCAGCCGCCAGAACTTCTGCAGGAAGAGCATGAGCAGGACCAGCGGGACGATGGAGATCGCGGCCCCGGTGATGGCGAGCCCGTAGAGGGCGGGGGTCCCGGACCCCTTGGACAGCAGGGTGTACAGGCCGACGGTGAGCGGGTAGCTCTCCTGGTTCGACAGCATGACGTACGGGAGCAGGAAGTTGTTCCAGATGCCCACGAACTGCAGCATGAAGACGGTCACCATCCCCGGCACCATCATCGGCAGGGCCATCGAGCGGAAGATGCGCCACTCGCTCGCGCCATCGATCCGGGACGCCTCCATGATGTCCGACGGGATGGCCGATGCCGCGTAGACGCGGGACAGGTAGATGCCGAACGGGCTGATGATCAGCGGAAGCAGCACGGAGAGGTAGCCGCCGGCCAGCCCGAACTCCGAGAGCAGCAGGTACTGAGGGATCGCCAGGGTGATGCCCGGGATGAGCACGCCGCCGAGGATCGTGAAGAAGATCAGGTTGCGACCGCGGAACTCGTACTTCGCGAGCGCATAGCCCGCCATGGCTGAGACGAGTGTCGACAGGATCCCGCCGACACCGGCGTAGAGCAGGGAGTTGAGCGCCCACAGCCCGTACTGGCCGCCGCCGTAGCTGAAGAGCGCGGTGAGGTTGTCCCACAGCCCGGTTCCCGGAACGAAGGAAAAGGTGGTGAACAGTTCGCTGCGCGACTTGGTCATGGCGGAGAACACCCACGCGACGGGCACGAGGCAGTAGGCGGCGCCGATGAGGAGGATGATCGTCGGGATGAGTCGGGCCCTGATCGACGGCCGGGATCCGGAAGCCGGCTGAGTGCTGGTCGGCGTCCGGGGCGCGCGAGTGATGGCGGTCATGAGACGGCTCCTGTGGATTTACGGTTGGTGAGCCAGAGCACGAGGGCGGAGACGGCCACGGTTCCGACGGCGAGTACGACCGAGAGCGCAGCTGCGCCTGGGAGGTCGTCGGTGATGAACGCCATCTTGTAGATGGTCATCAGTGGCACCCAGGTTTGGCTGATCTCGTTCGTCATCGGTTTGAGGGTCATCGGCTCCGAGTACAGCTGGAGCGCCCCGATGAGCGAGAAGATTCCTGTGAGCACGAGGGCGGGCACCACGAGCGGCACCTTGATGCGCAGCGCGATCTGCCAACTGCTGGCTCCGTCGATGCGGGCAGCCTCGTACAGCGTCGGGTCGATGCCCTGGAGCGCGGCGTAGAGGATGATCATGTAGT
>JBEVEO010000036.1:0-3798 GCA_040512695.1 Leifsonia sp.
CCCCCGCACGATCGTGATCGTGAACGCCGGCTCGCCCGTCGCCCTGCCGTGGGCGGACGATGTCGCGGCGATCGTGCTCGGCTACTTCGGCGGCCAGGAGTTCGGCACCGCGATGGCCGACATCCTCACCGGCTCGAGTGAGCCCGGTGGCCGGCTGCCCAGCACGTGGCCCGCGACGCTCGCGGATGTGCCGGTCACCGAAGTGACGCCGACCGAAGGGGTTCTGACCTACCACGAGGGCATCCACATCGGGTACCGCGCGTGGCTGCGGGCCGGCACCGAGCCCGCCTTCGCCTTCGGCCATGGCCTGGGCTACACGCAGTGGTCGTGGGATGCCGCCGAAACGGATGCCGACGGCGACGCCGTCACGGTCACCGTGACCAACACCGGCGATCGCGCCGGCAAGCAGGTCGTGCAGGTTTACGCCGAGCGCGCCCACTCCGCCGTCGAGCGCCCCGCGCGCTGGCTCGTCGGATTCGCGGTCGTGCGTGCCGAGGCGGGCGAGACCGTCACGGTCTCCGTCCCTGTTCCGGCCCGCCGCCTCGCGCACTGGGACGGCCAGTGGGTCGTCGAGCCCGGCGTGTACACCCTCCGGGCCGGCGCGTCGGTCGCCGACCTTCCCCTCAGCCTCGATTGGACGGTCGAGGATTGACCCTCGGTCCGCTCTCCGGCCTCGCCACGGGATTCGCGGACGATCGTCTCGGGGGCGCCGTCGAACGACTCGATGACATGCTCGGGGGCGACCCGGATCTGTCGTTCCAGGTCGCGGCCTACCATGACGGGAGTCTCGTCCTGGACGCCGTCGGCGGCCTGCACCTTTCCGCTGATTCGGTCATGGTGCCCTTCTCGGTCACCAAGAACACCATCGGGCTCACGGTCGGGCTGCTCATCGAGCGGGGGCTGCTCGACCTCGATGCCCCCGTCGCCGAGTACTGGCCGGAGTTCGCCGCGAAAGGCAAGCAGACGGTCACGGTACGTCAGCTCCTCTCGCACCAGGCGGGTCTTCCGCAGGCGACACCATCGCTGACGTGGGCGGAGGTGCTCCATGACCATGCGGCCGCCGAGCGTCTCGCGCAGAGTCGTCCGTTCTGGCAGCCGGGAAGCGCGTTCGGGTATCACGCGATCACGATCGGCAACCTCGCCTCCGAACTCGTGTTCCGGGTGACCGGCCGGACGCTGAACGAGTTCTACGAGCAGGAGCTGCGGCATCCGCTCGACGTCGACTTCTTCCTCGGGCTCCCGCCCGATCAGGAGGAACGCCTCGTTCCGGTGCTGCCGATGGTCCGTCCGGTGTCCGACGGGGCGACGTTCTACGGTTCCGCGCTCACTCCCGTCGTGATGACCGCGGCCGGTCCGCCCGTCGACTTCGCCAACGACCCGGTCAGCTGGCGGTTCGGCCATCCGGCCGGCTCAGGCACCGGAACTGCACGAGGAATCGCACGCCTGCTGGCTGCCACCGTCACCGGAATCGACGGTGCGCCACCGGTGCTGAGCGCCGACACCGTCGAGGTCATCGGCCAGCAGCAGGTGCGCGGCTACGACGAGGTGCTCGGCCAGCCCGGCCGTGCCCACTCGATCATCTTCCAGAAGCCGACTGCGTCCATGGCCTTCGGAGGTCCTCGCGCCTTCGGCCACGACGGCGCGGCGGGCGCGTTCGCCTGCGTCGATCCCGACACCGGTGTGGCGTCCGCCTACACGATCGCCCGGGGTCCGTGGCCCGGTGGCGGCGACCCGCGGGCATTCGCCCTCGCTGCCGACCTCGGCATCCTGTTGTCCTCCTGAACCCCCCCGAACACGAAGGAACTCGCGTGACCACGCTCTACAACCCGGTCCTGAACGGCTTCCACCCCGATCCTTCAGTCGTGCGCGTGGGCGACGAGTGGTTCCTCGCGACCTCGACCTTCGAGTACCTGCCCGGAATCCCGATCCACCGCTCGACCGATTTCGAGAACTGGGAGCTCATCGGCCATGTCGCCGCCCTGCCCGAGACGTTCGGCATCGCGGACGTGCCGACGGCCGGCGGCGTCTGGGCGCCGACCATCCGTCACCGCGACGGTGTGTTCCACCTCGTCATCACGATCGCGATGGGGCGCGGGATGCTGCACTTCACCGCGACGGATGCCGCAGGTCCGTGGAGCGACGGCGACCTGATCCTCAGCGCAGACGGCGCGGACAGCATCAACGGCATCGACCCCGACATCGCGTGGGATGCCGACGGCAACGTCTACATCACCTACTCGGGTCTCATCCTGAGCGGGCCCGACCTCGGCACGCACTTGGGCATCCTTCAGGTGAAGGTCGACCTCGAGAACCACATCGCGCTCGAGGAGCCGCGGTCGCTGTGGTCGGGCACCGGAGGGCAGTTCCCGGAGGCCCCGCACCTGTACGAGGTCGGCGGCAGGTGGTACCTCATGATCGCCGAGGGCGGCACCGAGCGCGGCCACGGCATCAGCATCGCGCGCGGAGACTCGCCCGAGGGTCCGTTCGAGACGGCTCCGCAGAACCCGCTGGTCTCGGCCCGCTCGACGATCCGGCCCGTGCAGAACACCGGCCACGGCGACCTCGTTCTCGGTCCGGATGACGAGTGGTACTGCATCATGCTCGGCGTGCGACCCCGGAGCATGACACGCGCTTTCTCGGCGCTCGGCCGCGAGACCTTCGTCTCCGCCGTTCGCTGGCAGGACGACGGATGGCCGGCGATCGACCCGGTGCTGCTGAATGCACGCCCGGGAACCCGCGTGGAGGTGGGGTTCTCCTCCGATGGCGAGCTGGACGGCGAATGGATCGCGATCCGGCGCTCGACCGCGGATGTCGCCGACCTCTCCACCAGACCCGGCTGGCTGACTTTGCACGGCGCCGGCGCGACCCTCGACGACGCGCACCCCGTGTTCCTCGGACGCCGGCAGGAGCACCTCACGAACCGGGTGACGGTGAGGATGGACGCCGCCGACGGGGTCGGCGGGCTCGCCGTCCGATACGACGAGCGCTTCCACGTCGAGGTCGAGGCCGGCGAAGGCGCGATCACTGCGCGGGCCGTGATCGGCGGTCTCGTGCAGGAGTGGACGCACTCCTATCCGGGTGGTGTCGTCGACCTGCATCTCGACTCGCTGCCGCCGTCGCAATCGCCCGGCGCGACGGAGCAGCTGCTCGGCGACGAGGCCGGTTCGCCGTTCGCCAGCACCAGCGACATCCTTCACCTTGCCGCCACGATCGGCGGCGAACGCGTTCAGCTCGCCCAGGTCGACGGCCGGTTCCTGTCCTCCGAGACCACGGAATCCTTCACCGGACGGGTCATCGGACTGTACGCGGTCACCGGCGATGTATCGTTTCAGTCCTGGATCGCCGAAGGAGACGACGAATGACCACTGCCCGAATCGCCACCCTGCGGGCGGAACTGCGTGATGACACGACGTTCGTCGCGACTCCGCGACCGCGTCTGAGCTGGACGGTCCAGACCGACGAGAACGCGTGGGAGCAGGCATCCGCCGAGCTTCGTGCCGGCGAGGAGTCGGTCACCCTCGACGGGCGTGACAGCGTGCTCGTGGCATGGCCCTTCGCCGAGCTGGCTGCCGGAGAGGTGCGGGACGTCAGTGTCCGCGTGCGCTCGGCCGGCGGCACGTGGACGGACTGGAGCGCGCCGCTCGCGGTGACGGCGGGCTTCCTCGCCGAGGGCGAATGGATTGCGCAGCCGATCGGCCTCGCGGATGCCGCACGCGAAGCGCAGCCCGCCCTCGTGCGGACGACCTTCACGATCGGCAAGCCCGTGCGTCAGGCGACCCTGTTGTGGACGGCGCTCGG
>JBEVEO010000044.1:0-3232 GCA_040512695.1 Leifsonia sp.
TCGCGGCCTCGACGGTGCCGTCGGCGATGAGCTTCTCGGCGGCGGCCCGGTCGGCGACCTCGGTGATCTCGAGGTTGTCGTCCGACGGGACGAGGGATGCCGCATCCGCGGTCACGGCGATCGCGGTGCCGGATTGATTCTGGGCGGCCAGGCCGCCGAACACGAGGCCCGCGAGCGCGAGCACGAACAGGATCGCCGTCGAGATGAGGAAGGCCTTGCTGCGCAGCTTGGAGGCGATCTCGCGCTCGGCCACGAGCCACACCCCCGCCGCTTCGCTGGGGGCGGCCGGCCGGGTGGTGCGTGGACCGGTGGTGGTGGGGCGGGGACTGGTGTCGATGCTCATCGGACGACCTCTCGGAAGATCTGGGCGAGGGAGGCGTGCTGCGGCGCGAAGCTGCCGACGTCGCCGCGTGCGACGGCGTCGCGCAGGACGCGCTGAGCCGTCTGTTCGGTGTCGACGTCGAACACGGCATAGCCGCCCTCGAAGTCGACGATCTCGACTCCGGGCTCGGCCCGCAGCCAGCCAGCGTCGCCTGTGGAGACCAGCTCGTACCGTTTCGTGGAGTGCTGTGCGCGCAGGCTCTCCCGGTCGCCGGCGGCGCGGATCGTGCCTCCGGCGATGATCACGAGGTCGTCGCACAGCCGCTCGACGAGATCGAGCTGGTGCGACGAGAACAGCACGGCTGTGCCGGCCGCCGCTCTGTCCTGCAGGACGCCGGCGACGGAGTCCACCGCCATGGGGTCCAATCCCGAGAACGGCTCGTCCAGGATCAGGACGTCGGGGTCGTGCACGAGCGCGGCCGCGATCTGGGCGCGCTGCTGGTTGCCCAGCGACAGCGTCTCGACGTTGTCGCCCAGCCGTTCGCCGAGCCCGAGCCGCTCGAGCAGCGCGGTGGCGGCATCCGTCGCGGCCGACTTGGAATAGCCGTGCAGCCGGGCGAGGTAGACGATCTGCTCGAGCACCTTCATCTTCGGGTACAGCCCGCGCTCTTCGGGCATGTAGCCGAAGCGCCGGCGGTCGTCCGTTCCCAGGGCGCCGCCGTCGAGTGTGACGGTGCCGGCGTCGGCCGCGAGCACGCCCAGCACGATCCGCATGGTCGTCGTCTTGCCCGCGCCGTTTCCGCCGACGAAGCCGGTGAGGCGGCCGGGGAGCACGTCGAAGCTCACATCGGTGAGCACCCGATGGGTGCCGTAGCTCTTGTCGAGGTTTCGCAGTTGCAGCATGCGCTCCACGCTACGGATGCCGGGTGTGCCGCGAATCCCTCGTGAGGGGGAGATCGGCGACCTCCCCCTCGACGCCGTTCCTACTGGGCGGCCGGCCCCGCCTCCACGGGGGGCCGGAAGTTGCCCTTGCTCTTCGTTCCGTTGATGAGCTTGGTGCTCATCGCGTAGGTGAGCGAGGCGAAGGCGACCGCATCCGAGTTCACTTCGAGGGCGTGGTCGTTGTTGTTGGCGAAGGTGTCGCAGGCCAGGTGGTAGCACGGGTCATACTGCTGGCCCGCCGTTCCGCCCCAGATCTGGGCCTCCTCAGCCGTCTTGATCCCTTCGGCGCCGGTGAAGAGTCCGCCCGCAGGGATGCCGGCCGCGATGAAGGGACCGTAGTCCGAGCGTCCCGAGAAGTCGGTGCCCTTGTACGGCTCGCCGCGGGAGTCGAAGAAGGCCTCGAACGTCTTCTCGATCTGGGCCGATCCCGCCGGTCCCGGACCGGCGCCGACGGCGTCGGAGTCGTCCCCGTCGTAGATGAAGAAGACGTGGTTCGGGCTGCCGATCATGTCGAAGTTCAGATACAGCGCGATCTTGTCGCGCTCACTCTGAGCGAGGTTGTTGACGTAGTAGGTCGACCCGACGAGGTTGGACTCCTCCGCACCCCACCACGCGAACCGCACGGTGTTCTGCGGTCGCACCTGGGAGAGGTTCTCCGCGACTTCGATGAGAGCGGCAGAACCGCTGCCGTTGTCATTGATGCCGGGCCCGGCGTTGACGGAGTCGAGGTGGGCCCCGGCCATCACCACGTTGCGGCTGTTCTTGCCTGGGAGCTCGGCGAGCACGTTGTAGGTCGTCGCGATTCCTCGCAACGTCTCGGTCTGGACCGTCATGACCAGTCCCGGTGTCTCTGCGAGCGTCTGGCCGATCTCCTGGGTGGTCGCGACGACGGAAAGGTCGAGCGTGAAGCCGTTGCCCAGGGTGCCGTTGATCTCACCTGCCTGGTTGTTCCAGATGATGACCGCTAGCGCCCCGGCAGCGTCGGCGTTGGTCGCCTTGATCGCGAAGGTGCAGCCACCCCGCTGTATCAGGGCGATGTTCCCGGCGGGGAAGCCGGCGAAGTCCGAGGCTTCACACCCCTCGGTTCCGCTGCCGGCGTCGGCGGGCCGGCTGACGGCCGCCGTCACATCCCCGCTGCCGGAGTAGCTGAGGATCGTGGTCGGGATGGGGGTGATGGGCTGCGGCGCCGTCCGCACGAGAACGGGCGGCGCAAGGCTGACGAAGGTCTGGAACTGGAAGGGCTGCACCGTCGTCTGCCATCCGGCGGCTGTCAGCCGGTCGAGGACGTAGTCGACCGACAGGTCGTAGCCGGGCGACCCCGAGACGCGGGTGTCGCCGTTGTCGTCGGCGATCGCCTGGAGGGCCGCCTGGTGCTCGCGGACCCCCGCGAGGTCGACGCATTCGAGCAGTTTGGCGGTCGTGTTGTTGACACGGGTGTCGCAGTACGCCGGTGCCGCGACGGCTGCGGTGGCGGTGATGCCGGTCGCAACCAGGGCGAGTGTGGTGGAGAGTACTGCGATCAGCCGGAGTCGGCGCATGCCCATGAGATTCCCCTTTGAATCAATGGAATGGACGCGGAGTGCGTCTACGCCGAGGATATTGACCCGGGTACGTCGTGTCGATGGGGCTCGCGTACGGCCCGATTCACGCCAGACCGTGCTGATGGGCGAGCACTGCGGCGTGCACCCGATCACGCGCGCCGAGCTTCTGCAGGACGTTCGAGACGTGCGTCTTGACCGTCGCCTCGCCGATGTACAGCTCGCGCGCGATCTCGGCGTTGCTGCGCGCCTGAGCGACGAGCCGGAGCACCTCCGCCTCACGGTCGGTCAAGGAGTCCGCGACGGCCCAGGAGGGAGAAGCGACAGGCGTCGTCACCGGCACGGACGCCGCCGCGAAGCGCTCGATCACGCGCCGGGTGACCTCGGGTGCGAGCAGCGCATCACCGGCCGCGACCACTCGGACGGCGGAG
>JBEVEO010000052.1:0-15120 GCA_040512695.1 Leifsonia sp.
CGTGGGGAGCGATCTTCCAGGACCGCGAGGCCGCGAGGTACCGTCGCGTGGTGCGCGCCGCCGCCGAGATCACGAAGCTCGACCTGCCCGACGACGCCGCGCGGATGCTGGAGGATCGCGCCCTCACCGAGCAGACGTTCGTGATGTGGGACCTCATCCACGATCGCACGCACATGCGCGGCGACCTGCCGTTCGATCCGTTCATGATCAAGCAGCGGATGCCGTACTTCCTGTACTCGCTGGAGGAACTGCGCTGCGACCTCACGGCGTTCCGCGAGTCGGTGAAGATCACCAGGGCCCTGCGCGCCAAGGAGGCTGCTGGCGAGAACCTCAGCGGCCTCGAGGCCGAGACGCTGCACCACTCGACGCTGGTGCAGTACGCCGTGATCTTCGACCGCATCTTCCGGTTCGCGATCACCGGGTCGCGCGTGCGCAACTACGACGGTGTCGGCGGCCAGCTCCTGTTCGCCTGGCTGCACCAGCAGCACGTGCTGCACTGGACCGACACCCGGCTCGCCTTCGACTGGGAGGCCGTCCCGGATGCCGTGGTAGCGCTGGGCGACGCGATCGACGAGCTGTACTGGAAGTCGATCGACCGTCCGAAGACGGCCCACTGGCTCGCCGCCTACGATCTCGTGGCCGGGGTGCTCACGCCGAACCCGGCCTCGAACTGGGCGCGCGGACTGCCGGTCGAGGTGCTCGCCGGGGCGCCGAAGGGCTACACGGATCTCGTGCTCGACGACGAGTTCCCGCTCTCGATGTTCTTCGAGGCGCTCGACAAGAAGATGAAGACCGTCATCGAGTCGACCGTGGGCATCACGGCCGAGACGGCGTAGGCGCCGCTGGCGTGACCTCGACACGCGTCCGACTGCGTCGGCGCTACTCGATCAGCCGCGGGCGGTCGAGCAGCGCCCGAACGCAGCGCGTGTCGAGACCCGTCACGAGGAGAATGAGACCATGACCGCAACAGGGAAGCTCGTCCTCATCGCCGGCGCCACGAGCGCCTCCGGCCGAGCCGTCGCCGCGGCGCTGCTCGACGCCGGCGCCCGGGTGGTGAGCGTCGGCTCGGATGCCGGGCGCCTGGCCGACGTCTCCTCCGCCCTGCCCGGCCTCGTCACCGAACTGTGCGACCTGACCGAGGAGGAGTCCGTCGCCGCGCTCGCCGAGCGCGTGCATGCGCAACTCGGCCCGATCGACGGGCTCGTCCACCTCGTCGGCGGTTGGCGCGGCGGCGGGGGCCTGGCCGGCCAGACCGATGCCGACTACCGGGTGCTCGAACGGAGCCTCACCGCCCTCCGCCACGTCACCCGCGCCTTCAACGACGACCTGCTCGCCTCACCGGCCGGACGTCTCGCGATCGTGTCGGCCACTGCGGTCGAGAGGCCGACACCGGGCAACGCCAACTACGTGGCCGTGAAGTCGGCCGCCGAGGCCTGGACCAGGGCGGTCGGGCACGGCTTCGCCTCCCGGCAGGCCGATGCACCCACGCGGTCGGCCGCGGTCGTCTACCGCGTGAAGGCTCTCGCGGGCCTCGAGGACCAGCTCGCCGCATCCGTCGTCGGACTCTGGGACGCCGACGCCTCCGCCCTGAACGGATCGGTCATCCCGCTGTCCTGAGGGCCGCGCCTGGTGGGTCGCTCCGGCACGGTCGCGGACGCGGGCGACCGTGCGCACGCGTCCCCTCAGTGGGACCCGGCAGCGCGACCCGACAGCGCGACCCGACAGAACGAGGGCACCCCACTTCGGGGCGGACTCGCGTACGGCGAGTCGATTCTCCTCGTCCGCTCTGTATGGTCGAGAGGCAGCCTCGGGGGCAGGCGTCGGCGCGATGCGTCGCATCCACGCGTGTGCGTCTCCGAATGAGCTGTTCCCCTGACTGAATGAGGAACCGACCCACGTGAAGATCACATCCACAACCGGCATGCGCCGAATCGCCGCCATGGGCCTCGGCCTGACCCTGGTCGGAGGCCTGTCACTGGTCGCCGCGGCCCCCGCCGTCGCCGCCCCTGACCTGTATTCCGTGAGCGGCGTCGTGACCGCCCAGGATGCGAATCCCGACTTCGCGCCCAGCGTGAGGCTCACCGGCATCGCCGGCTCCTCCGACATCGTCGTGCCGGTGGATCCCACCGGAGCGTTCTCGTTCGACAACCTCGAGCCCGGCCCCGACCTGTCGCTGGTTCTCTCGGCTGACGGCTACGGCACCGAGGTCCGCGCAGTCCCCGTCACCGACGCCGATGTCACCGTCTCCGTCGCGCTCCTTCCCGTCCTGACCGCCGGCACGGTCTCGATCGCGGGCAGCCCCACCGTCGGCAGCCTCCTCACGGCCACGTCGTCGGGATGGCCCACCGGGACGTCGCTCAGCTACCAGTGGGGCTACTCCGCCGGATACTCGGGCGGTCCGATCGACGGCGCCACCGGCACGACCTACACCGTGACGCCCGACATGATCGGCAACACGATCGTCGTCATCGTGACGGGCTCCCTCACCGGCTTCGCGCCGTCCGACGCCTCCGAGTTCATGAGCACGACGGTCTCGGCTGCGATCGAGCCGGCGGCAGCCGCACCCGTCGCGGACTCGGCAGACCTCCCCGCCTACCTGGCGGCGCACGGCTCGACCCCGCAGGAGCAGACCGCCACCGGCCTGCCCGCCGGCGCCCTGAACCCGACCACCGGCTACACCGCGAACGTCGGCTGGACCTCTCCCGACTCGTTCGTCGACGTCTACGTCTACTCGAAGCCGATCCTGGTCGGCTCCTTCCCCGTCGTGAACGGCGTCGTCCAGGTCTCCCTGAGCGCCGGCATCCTCAGCCAGCTCGCTGCGGGCGCTCACACGCTCGTCGTGGTCGGACAGAGCTCCGGGGCCGTGCAGAGCGTCAGCCTGAGCATCGCGCCGACCCTCGCCTCCACGGGCTTCGATGCGGCGATTCCGGCCGGCGGAGCCGCCCTCCTGCTGCTCGTCGGCGCTGCACTGATCCTGGTGCGCCGCCGGAGCATGCAGGCCTGATCCGCTCCGAACACCGCAGAGGGCACGACCGCGAGGTCGTGCCCTCTGTGTTTCCTAGTGCGCCGCCGCCACCCCGACCTTGTAGGCCGCACCGCGGTGCTCGTCCGGCAGATGGTCGCCGCGCCCGTGCAGCTTCTGGCGCAGCGTGCCGTCCTCGTACTCCGTGGGGTAGACGCCGCGACGCTGGAGCTCGGGGATCACCCAGCGCACGATGTCCTCGAAGGTGCCGGGCGTGATCGCGTATGCGAGGTTGAAGCCGTCCAGGTCGGTCTCCTCGACCCACGCCTGCAGCTGGTCGGCCACCTCCGCCGGCGAGCCGACGATGCGAGCCCCGAATCCGCCGATCTTCCCGTGCTCGGCGATGTCCGCGACCGTCCACTCCCGGCCGGCATCCGCCTCGTCCTTGAACTGCGTCACGAGGGACTGGATCGCGTTGCTCTCGACGTCGGTGACCGGGTCGGTGAGCGCGTACTGCGAGAGGTCGGCGCCCATCCAGCCCGACATGAGCACGAGGGCGGCCTCGTCGTCGGCATAGGACAGGTACTCGGCCTCCTTCGCACGCGCCTTCTCGGGCGTCTCGTCCACGATGATCGTGGCCATGCCGTAGATGCGCGCCGAGTATCGGTCCCGACCAGCGGCCTCGAGGGCGTCCCTCAGCTGCTTCACCTGTCCGGCGAGCGTGTGGCGCGACGGTGAGGCGACGAAGATCGCCTCGGCGTTGCCCGCGGCGAATGCGATGCCCCGCGCGGATGCGCCGGCCTGGTAGATCACGGGGGTCCGTTGCGGCGACGGCTCGACGAGGTGGATGCCCGGCACTGTGAAGTGAGTGCCGGAGTGGGCGATCCCTCGGACCTTCTCGGGGTCGGTGAAGACGCCGGTCTCCCGGTCGCGGATGACGGCGTCGTCTGCCCAGGAGCCCTCCCAGAGCTTGTAGAGCACCTCGAGGTACTCATCGGCGATGTCGTAGCGCTGGTCGTGCTCGACCTGGTCGTCGTGTCCCATGTTGCGCGCGGCGGACGGCAGGTACCCCGTGACGACGTTCCAGCCGACACGGCCCTTGGTGAGGTGGTCGAGCGTCGACATCCGACGGGCGAAGGGGTACGGGTGCTCGTAGGCGGTGCCGGCCGTGACGCCGAACCCGAGGTGCTTCGTGACGGCGGCCATCGCCGAGATCACGAGCAGCGGGTCCGTGACCGGCACCTGCGATCCGTGGCGGATGGCGGCGTCCGCGCTGCCGCCGTAGACGTCGTATGTGCCGAGCACGTCGGCGATGAAGATGCCGTCGAATCGGCCCTTCTCGAGCAGCTGGGCGAGGTCCGTCCAGTAGTCGATGTCGGTGTAGCGGTGGGCCTGGTCGGCTGGATGGCGCCAGAGACCGGAGGAGATGTGGCCGACGCAGCTCATGTCGAAGGCATTGAAGCGAATGGGTCGCGAGGTCATGGGGGCCGCCTTTCCGAACGCACCATGCTGACCGTTGCCGGCGGTGAATGCGAGCGGCCGACGCAACACGGCGTCACGCGGCGACACCATGTTGCGCGGCACTGGCGTCGGTGCGATGCGACGGCCACGATATGGCGAGCCCCCCGCCACACCCGCTAGGACCCCCATGACCATCGCACCCCCACCCGAGACCATCGCCGACGCACCGAGCACCGGCCTCGTCCCCTGGCACGGCGCCGCCACCCCCGAGGAACTCGCCCGCTGGAGCGCCGTCGCCCACCGCGTCGCCGAGGACCTCGCCGCCGACGTCGTCGAACGTGACCGCTCCGGCGCCCCGCCCGTCGAGCCCCTCCGCCTTCTTCGGGACGCCGGCCTCTCGGAACTGCTCGTACCGGTCGACCTCGGCGGTCACGGAGCCCACTGGGAGACGGCCTTCGCCGTCACCAGGATCATCGCGCGCGTCGACGCATCCATCGCCCAGATCCTCGGCTACAGCTACCTCAACCAGGCGTGCGTGGCCTTCTACGGCACGGATGCGGCCGGGCAGAGCGAGTGGTACCGCCGCAGCGCCGCCGGGCGCTGGATCTGGAGCGACTCGTTCAACCCCGTGAGCCCCGACCTGCGATTCGTCGCCGACGGAGCCGACTACCGGCTGAGCGGACGCAAGTTCTTCGCCACCGGCGCCGCCGTCGCCGACGTGGTGATCGCGGGTGCGATCGCCGAGGGCGGCGACCTCGACGGCGAGCTCGTCGTGTTCGCCGTCGAGACCGACCGTGCCGGCATCCGCCACCACGACGACTGGGACAACATCGGCTACCGCGCATCCGCCAGCGGATCGATCGAGTACACCGACGTCCTGGTGAGGGAATCCGACATCATCGGCGTCGACCGCGACCTGCCGTTCTCGTCCGTCGTGACGCCCGGAGTGCAGTTGCTGTTCGGGAACGTGTACCTCGGCATCGCCGAGGGAGCACTCGAGCAGGCGAAGCAGCTCACCCTGGCCCGCAGGAACTCCTGGTTCCTGAGCGGTGTCGAGCGCTACGCAGACGACCCGATCACCCACCGGCTCTTCGGTGAGCTCGTGTCGCGGACCGCCGCCGTCGAGGCGCTCGCGGATGCCCTCGACCGCCGCTACGACGCCGCCGCGGCGCGCGGCCACGCCACGACCGCCGGTGACCGTGCCGAGATCGAGCTCGCCGTCGCCCGCCTCAAGGTCGTGTCGACCGAACTGGCCCTCGACGTGTCGAGTCGCGTGTTCGAGCTGACGGGCGCGAGCTCCACCCAGGCGCGCATCGGGCTCGACCTGCACTGGCGGAACGCCAGGACCCACACGCTGCACGACCCCGTCGACTACAAGCGCATCGAGGTCGGTGCGCACTTCCTCACCGGTGCCGTCCAGCCCGTGAGCCTGTACACCTGATGGCGTACCAGCAGCTGGCCGCGAAGTACCGGCCCGTCTTCGCCGTGATCGCCGAGGGCGCCCTGCAGCGCGAGCTCGACCGCGAACTGCCGTACGCGGCCATCGCACTCCTCAAGGACGCCGGCTTCACGGCGGTGCGGGTTCCGACCCGGCACGGCGGAGACGGGGCGAGCCTGCCCGAGCTCTTCCGGCTCCTCGTCGAACTGGCCGCCGCCGACCCGCACGTGCCACAGGCGCTGCGCGGGCACATCGGCTTCGTGGAGGACCGTCTCTCCGCGCGCGACTCCGCCGAACGCGACGAGTGGCTGGGCCGCTTCGTCTCGGGCGAACTCGTCGGCAACGCCGTCACCGAGATCGGCAACGTCTCCCTCGGGGACACGGCGACGCGCCTCGCGGACGCCGACGGCGACGGCTATCTGATCTCCGGCCGCAAGTACTACACGACGGGCAGCATCTTCGCGGAGTGGATCGATGCCACCGCGATCGCCCCCGACGGACGGGAGGTCGCCGCGCTCGTGAGCACGGCGTCCGACCGCGTCGCCGTGTCGGACGACTGGACCGGATTCGGCCAGCGGCTGACCGGCAGCGGGACCGCCGTGTTCACGGCGGCACCCGTCCGGGCGGAGCACGTCTACCCGTTCACCGATCGCTTCGACTACCAGACCGCGCTCTACCAGCTCGTGCTCGTGGCCGTGCAGGCCGGCATCGCACGGGCCAGTGCGACGGATGCCGCCGACCAGGTGTCGACCAGGGCCCGCACGTTCAGCCACGGCAACGCCGCAGAGACCCGGCGCGATCCGCAGATCCTCGAGATCGTCGGGCGCATCTCGGCGAAGGCATTCGCCGCTGAGGCCATCGTGCTGCATGCCGCCGAGTCGCTGCAACGCGCCTTCGACGCGCGCGCGTCATCCGCATCCGACCGCGCGGCGGCCAAGCGCGAAGCCGAGCTCGCCGTCTCCGCCGCCCAGGTCGGCGTCGGGCCGCTCGCCATCGAGGCCGCCACGAACCTGTTCGACGCGCTCGGGGCGTCAGCCACGTCGACATCCGTGGCCCTCGACCGGCACTGGCGCAACGCCCGCACCGTCGCATCGCACAACCCGAGCGCCTTCAAGGCCCGCATCATCGGCGACGCGGAGGTGAACGGCGCCGAGCCGCCGTACGAGTGGTACATCGGCATCCCCAAGCAGCACCCCACCCCACCGTCTGAAGGCGCCGAGGCCACCGTGTGAAGGCATCCGCCCCCTGAACACCGCGAATCCGCGGCATGTCCGTACCCGATGCCTTCACACGGAGGCAGACACCAGAGAGCACCCGACCGAAAGGAGCCATCATGGCTGACACCGCCATCGCCGAACCCGGCACATCGCCGGAGATCGCCATCGTCCCGCCCGAGAAGCGCCGCCTGCGCGGCACGCTCGGCGTCGCCAGCATCGTCTTCATCGTCGTCGCGGCCGCCTCCCCGCTCGGCGTCATCGGGGGTCCGGTGCCGCTCGGCATCGCCTTCGGCAACGGTGCCGGCTTCCCGTTCACGTTCATCATCGTGACGGCCGTGCTCCTGCTGTTCGCCGTCGGATTCACCAACGCCACCCCGCTCGTGAAGTCGGCCGGCGCGTTCTTCGCCTACGTCGACAAGGGCCTGGGCCGCAGCGCCGGCCTCGGGGCCGCCTTCGCCGCCCTCCTCTCCTACCTCGCCCTCGAGGCCGGGGTGTTCGGCCTGTTCGGCCCCGGCGCCAACGAGCTGCTGCAGTCGTACGGATTCCCCGATGTGCCGTGGTGGCTCTACGCGGCCGTCGGGTTCATCGCGGTCTCGGTGCTCGGTTACTTCAAGATCGAACTCTCCGGCCGGGTGCTCGCCGTACTCCTCGTCGCCGAGGTGCTCATCGTGCTCGCGCTCGATGCCGCGGTCATCTTCTCGGGCGGCGGTCCTGAAGGCTTCTCGACGGGGATCTTCACGCCGTCGGAGATCCTGTCCGGCGCGCCCGGCTTCGCCATCCTGTTCGCCATCCTGAGCTTCATCGGCTTCGAGGCGACCGCGGTCTTCCGCGACGAGGCCAAGGACCCGGAGCGCACGATCCCGCGGGCCACGTACATCTCCCTCATCCTCATCGGCCTGTTCTACACGCTCTCCAGCTGGGTGCTGATCACCGCCAACGGTCAGAGCACGATCGTGGAGAACGCCACGGAGAACGCCGGCACCATCCTCGCCACCACCACCGGGCAGTACCTCGGCGCCGTCGGCGCGCACATCATCCAGGTGCTGTTCGTGACGAGCCTGTTCGCCTGCATCCTCTCGTTCCACAACATCGTGTCGCGCTACATCTTCACGCTGGCCGGCAAGGGAGTCCTCCCGCACGGACTCGGCGATGCCCACGATCGCCACGGGTCCCCCGCGCGCGCTTCGCTCACGGCCTCGATCATCGTCGCCGTGCTCATCGTCATCGCCGTGCTGCTCGGCCTCGACCCGATCGGGCAGTTCTACACCTGGCTCGGCGGGATCTCCTCGGTGGGCATCGTGCTGCTGCTCGTGCTCACCAGTGTCGCGGTCATCGCGATCTTCCGCCGCACCGAGCACGGTCTCGGCCGCTGGAAGACCCTCGTGGCTCCCGGCCTCGGACTGCTCGGCCTCCTGGGCTTCGCGGTGCTGGTGTTCCAGAACCTGCCGGTCCTGGTCGCCGAGCCGAGCTACGGGCCGTTCTCGTGGGGCATCATCGCGTTGTTCGTCATCGCCTTCGCGCTGGGGCCCATCGTGGCTCGTCGGAAGAGCCCGGCCGAGCTCGACTAGGCCTCGGCGGCACCCGGTTCGGGCGTCGCCGTCGGCTCCTCGACGGTGGCGCCCTCCTTCGCGGTGTCGGCCGGGTCGCCCTGGCGACGGCTCGCGATGAGGAACGGGATGCCGATGACCTCGATGAGGCCGCCGATCACGAGCGACGTGCCGTACCCCCAGAGGTCGGCGGCCCGGCCGAGCGCCGGCTGGATGACGACCCCGCCGGCGCTCCCGAACAGCGAGTCGAACGAGAGCACCGTCGCGCGCTGCTTCGAGGGGATCATGCCGTTGAGATAGGCCTGGCGCACGGGCCCGACGATGGCGAACACGAAGCCCCACGCGATGAGCAGCACCAGCGCGAGCCAGAACAGCGAGTTCAGGCCGAGGGCGACGAGGGCGACGACGCTGGCTGCCGATGCCGCGATGATGACCGTCGTGCGCTTGCGGAACAGGGCGCGCACCCGGGGGGCGAGCACGCCACCGGCGACCTGCGCGAGCGAGAGGATGGCGGCGGCGAGCCCGGCGATGCCGTAGGCGGTGGTGTCGCCGTAGAGCTCGAGCAGGTAGGGCTGCAGAGCGTAGAACGCGTAGATCCCGACGCCGGATGCGAACGGGGCCGCGAGGATCATGTACCGCACCGAGCGCTTGCGCAGGCCGTAGTCGATCGATTCGCGGAGCACGGTGCGGGTCGCCTGCAGCGGCCCTTGGGAGTGGTCGGGAGTGAAGCCGAGATCCTTCATCACGAGCGCCGCGATGAGGAACATGACCACGAGGATGCCCGCCCGCAACAGGAACGGCACGCCCAGGTTCGTCGCCTGCGCGATCACCCCGCCGAGGACCGAGCCGGTGAACATGGCGATGCCCGTGACCACGAGGCCGCGGCCGAAGACCCCCTCCAGGGAGCCCGCGAAGCCGACGGACGCGAGGGCATCAACCAGCCACGCCTCGACGGCGCCGGAGAAGAACGTGAAGCCCAGGCCGAGCAGCACGCTGACGACCGCCCACCACACGAACGGGGCATGCCAGACCCAGAGCATCCAGTACAGCGCCGTGGTCACCGCGAGGGTCACGGTGCCGAGCAGGTAGGAGGCCTTGCGCCCCACGGTGTCGGCGACGACACCGGTCGGGACCTCGAAGATGACCATGCCCGCGGTGAAGAAGGCATTCGCAGCGAACGCCTCGAAGTTGGTCAGCCCGGCGTCCAGCAGGAACAGGGTGTTGATACCCCAGATGAGCGAGGCCGCAAGGGTGTTCCCGAGCAGGAGGACGAGGTAGATGCGCTGCACCCGCCGCGCGCCGGGATTCATCCTCGGCGCCCGGTCCGTTGCCGCGCGATCCGTCATCCGCCCATCGTCCTCCTGTGATCGTCGATCCGGAAGCGGACAGCCGTATTTCCCCGTGCTCCCGTGTCCGTAGCGCTCGGGCGCCGGGAGCCGATAGTTTCAGCCCATGGTGCGAATCCTCATCCGAGCAGCGATCTTCCTCGGCAGTGCGGCCCTCGGGCTCGTCGTGGCGGCCATCATCATCCCCGCCTTCCACCTGCACCCCGCCGGCTTCGTCGTGGCGATCCTCGTCTTCGCCCTCGTGCAGGCCGGCCTCGAGTGGGTGGTGCGCAAGCTCACGCACCGGGCGGCTCCGGCCGTGGCCGGCATCGCAGGCCTGATCTCGACCTTCGTGGCGCTCTTCATCGCGAGCCTGGTCAGCGACGGCCTGAGCTTCGACAACGCCTTCACCTGGATCGTCGCGACCGTCATCGTCTGGATCGTCTCCGCTCTCGCCACCTGGCTGCTGGTGAAGTTCCTGCTGCGCGATGACGAGTCAGCCAGGTCACGCTGACCGGCTCGCGCCTGTCGAGCCGCCGGCCTCCGCACGACTCCCCCACGCGACGGATGGCAGGCATCCGCCACCTCGGTAACGTGATGGCATGACCACCATCACCCCGACTCCCACCGTGATCGACGGCGTGGAGTGGGTGCGACCACGACCGGATGCGCCCGGACTCCGCGGCGACGTCGTCCTCGCGGCCGTGCTGTTCGGCGGCATGCTCGTGAGCCTGGTCCTGTTCCGGGCGGCCGGCACCTACGACGACGCCCAGTGGTGGCAGTCGATCCTGTGCTCGCTGGGGATGGCCGCGCCGCTCGTCGTCCGCCGACGCTTCCCCGAGGTCGTCGCCGTCGTGGTGAGCGTGGTCTACGCCATCGGCATCATCGGCCAGATGGCCGAGCTGCTCATCAGCCAGATCGCCCTGTTCATCAGCGTCTACACCGTGGGCGCCTGGGGCCGCAGCCGCACCAGGGCGAACATCGTGCGCGGGGCCATCGTCGTGGCGATGTTCGCGTGGCTGTTCTGGCAGATCATCTACTTGTCGGCGGTGCAGGACTACCTGCCCGACGTCTCGCGGACCGACACCGGCGATTCGCTGCTGTCGCCGTACGTGGCGTACGGGGCGATCCAGATCCTCACCAACCTGCTGTTCTTCGGCGGAGCCTGGTACTTCGGCGACGCCGCCTATCGCTCGGCCAGGGGTCGCGCAGCCCTCGAGCAGCTCTCCGCCGAGCTCGCGAGCGAACGGGAGCGCACCGCTGCCCAGGCCGTCGCGCTCGAGCGGCTGCGCATCGCGCGGGAGCTGCATGACGTCGTCGCCCACCATGTCTCGGTGATGGGGGTGCAGGCCGGCGCCGCGCGCCGTGTGCTCGACCGGGACCCGGCGGCAGCGGCCGCATCGCTGTCGGCCATCGAGACGAGCGCCCGATCCGCCGTCGACGAGCTGCATCAGCTGCTCGGCACCCTCCGGGACGACCCGTCGGTCTCGACCCTCGACTCGGATGCCGACCGGGCGAGCACCCACGGGATCGACCAGCTCCCGGCCCTCATCGCGGAAGCGGCATCCGCGGGTCTGGCCGTGGACTACGCGGTGATCGGCGACCCGCGCCCGGTGCCGGCCACGGTGAGCCTGACCGTCTACCGCGTCACCCAGGAGGCACTCACCAACGTGCGGAAGCACGGAGGCTCCGGGGTGCTGGCCGACGTTCGGCTGCGCTACCTCGACGGCGCCGTGGAGGTCGAGATCGCGAACGCCGGAGCGACACGCACCAGCACCGCCCGCACCACCGGGCTCGGCCTCGTCGGCATGCGCGAGCGCGCGGATGCGGTCGGCGGAGTGGTGGAGGCCGGTCCCCGCAGTCGCGGCGGCTGGCTCGTGCGGGCGCACTTCCCGCTCGCCTCCGCGCCCGGGCCGGCGGAGGACGACGCATGATCCGGGTGCTCATCGTCGACGACCAGGCGCTCGTGCGGGGCGGGTTCGGCACGATCCTCGCCTCGGAGCCCGGCATCGAGGTCGTCGGCGAGGCGGCGTCCGGCGAGGAGGCCGTCGCCCTGACCCGCGAGCTGCGCCCCGACGTCGTCTGCATGGACGTGCAGATGCCCGGCATGGACGGACTCGAGGCGACGCGCATCATCACGTCCGACCCCTCGCTGGGCGCTGCCGTTCTCGTGCTCACGACCTTCAACCGCGAGGACTACCTGTTCACGGCCCTGCGCGCCGGTGCGAGCGGATTCCTCCTCAAGAACTCGTCGCCCGAGGAGCTCATCGCCGCCGTCGAGGTCATCGCCCGCGGGGAGGCACTGCTGTCGCCCGCCGTGACCAGACGGGTCATCGAGGCGTTCGGCACGACGGTTGCACACCCCGGCGCTCCTGGGGCGGCGACTGCCGGTGGTGCGTGGCTGGCATCCGCCCCCGTCACGAACAGCGAGCTCGACTCGCTCACCGAACGGGAGGGCGAAGTGCTCGCACTCCTCGCCGAGGGGCTCTCGAACTCCGAGATCGCCGGTCGGATCCACGTCGGCGAGGCCACCGTGAAGTCCCATGTGTCGAAGGTGCTGCAGAAGCTCGGACTCCGCGACCGGGTGCACGCGGTGGTCTACGCCTACGAGAACGGTGTCGTGCGGCCGAGGGTCGACTGACGAATGCGGGGCTCGGGAGGGGTTGACCCGGGCCTCCTCGAGTCGTATGTTTAAGGAAATCATTAATTAAGGAATTGCTTACATGAGTGCTGCCGCCGACGAGCTGAGCGTGGTCTTCCAGGCCCTGTCCGATCCGACGCGTCGCGCGATCCTGTCGCGTCTCGCCCGGGGATCGGCCACGGTCGGAGAACTCGCCGAGCCCTTCGACATCAGCCGGCCGGCGATCTCGCAGCACCTGCGTGTGCTCGAGTCCGCCGGCCTCATCGATCGCAACGCCCACGCCCAGTGGCGCACCTGCTCGATCCGTCCGGAGAGTCTCGACGACGCCTCCGCGTGGATCGAGGAGCACCGTGCACTCTGGACCGAGCGCTTCGACCTGCTCGACGAGCGACTCCGCACACTCCGGGAGGGGAACACCGATGCCTGAGACACTGGCGACGAGTTCGAAGCACTTCACCATCACCCGCGTCTTCGACGCACCACGCGACGTCATCTGGAGGGCGTGGACCGATCCAGCCGAGGCGACGCACTGGTTGCATCCGCGCGGCTTCACCACGCCGATCGAATCGGTGCGCCTCGACAATCGCGTCGGCGGCACGTACGCGTACACGATGGTCGGCCCCGACGGCAGCGAGTACTCGACGGGGGGCGAGTACCTCGAGATCACCGAGCCCGAGCGCCTGGTCATGACGTGGGGCGACCCGGACCGTCCCGACGAGCCGCAGCCCGTGCTCGAGATCGAACTGCGCGACCGGGGCGAGAGCACCGAGATGGTCTTCACCGTCCGCGGCGTGGACGGTGCCCCCGGCGACCACAACGTCTACGACGGCTGGGTCAGCGCCTTCGACGTGCTGGTCGAGCGACTCGCCGGCTGAGCCGGCACGCGGCGTCCGCCGCTCGGCCTGAGCAGGCACGCCGGCATCCGCCGCGTGGGGGAGATGCAAGACCACCCGCGAGGCGGATGCCGGCGTCCCGGCGCATCCGTAGCGTGGAGCCATGCTCGAAATCCAGAACATCACGAAGCACTACGGCGAGCGCGCCGCTCTCGACGACGTGAGCTTCACCGTCGGCAGCGGTCGCATGACGGGGTTCGTCGGCGGCAACGGCGCAGGCAAGACCACGGCCATGCGCATCATCCTGGGCGTGCTCGGCGCCGATTCCGGCACCGTCACCCTCGAGGGCCGTCCCCTCACCGCGGCGGATCGGCGGCGGTTCGGCTACATGCCGGAGGAGCGCGGCCTCTACCCGAAGATGAAGGTGCTCGAGCAGATCGTCTACTTCGGCCGCCTGCACGGCTGGAGCCCCGCATCCGCCCGTCGCAACGCGATCGACCTGCTCGAGCGGCTCGGACTCGGCGAGCGCATCGACGACACCGTCGAGAGCCTCTCGCTCGGCAACCAGCAGCGCGCGCAGATCGCCGCGGCGCTCGTGCACCACCCCGAGGTGCTCGTCCTCGACGAGCCGTTCTCGGGCCTCGACCCGATGGCCGTCGAGGTGGTGCAGTCGGTGCTCACGGACTATGCGGACCGGGGGGCTCCCGTGCTGTTCTCCTCGCACCAGCTCGACATCGTCGAGCGGCTCTGCGACGACCTCGTGATCATCGCCGACGGACGCATCCGCGCGGCCGGCCCCCGCGCCGAGCTCCGCGACATCCACGCTCCGGCCACCTACGAGCTGCTGCTCAGCGGCGACGTCGGCTGGCTGCGCGACCTGCCGGGCATCCGGGTGCTCGAGTTCGACGGCGGCTACGCATTGTTCGAGGCCGAGACGGATGCCGACCGCCAGGCGGTCCTGCGCGCGGCCATGACCCACGGTGATGTCGTGAGCTTCGGTCGCCAGCAGGTCACGCTGGCCCAGATCTTCAAGGAGGTCGTGCGATGAGCACGGATGACTACCGCACCCCGTCCCTCGGGGCCGCCACCGCCCTCGTCGCCGACCGGGAGATCCGGATGCGGCTCCGCAGCAAGGCGTTCCTCATCTCCACCGGCATCCTCATGCTGGCCGTCCTCGGCTCCGTGCTGTTCGCGAGCATCGCCAGCGCGAATCCGTCGTCGCCCAAGGTCGCCGTCATCGGCGCCGCCGAACAGGTGGTGCGCGACGACACGACGCTGGAGATCGTGCCGGCCGCCGACCGCGCGGCCGCCGAGACGATGCTGCGCGACGGCGACATCGACGCCATCGTCGTGCCGTCGGAGTCGGCGACCGATGCCCAAGGGGTGACGGTGATCGGCTATGACTCGGTGCCGACGGGCGTGGTGTCGAGCCTCAGCCTCGCGCCGGGCGTCGAGCTCCTCGATCCGAACGCGCCCAACCCGTTCCTCACCTACATCGTGGCGCTCGGCTTCGGTCTGGTGTTCTTCATGTCGGCCATCACGTTCGGTTCCACCATCGCGCAGAGCGTCGTGGAGGAGAAGCAGACCCGTGTGGTGGAGATCCTCCTGTCCACGATCCCCGTGCGCGCCCTTCTCGCCGGCAAGGTCATCGGCAACAGCGTTCTGGCGATCGCCCAGATCGTGGCGATCGCCGTCA
>JBEVEO010000272.1:0-16564 GCA_040512695.1 Leifsonia sp.
GGGAATCCACTGCGACTCTGTCTTCGGGGTGCGTGGGGCCCACCGCGCGCGCGGTGGTGTGGTGGGTGGGGGGGGTGGGGGCACCTCGGCGAGGGACGTCCGGCTAGTGGTCGAGGTGGTAGCGGATGCTCGCGAGCTCGGCGCGGAGGGCTGCAGGCACGCGGCCGTCGAACATGTCGAAGTACTCCTCGGTGAGGTCGCACTCCTTCCGCCAGGAAGCGGTGTCGACGGCGAACAGCTGCTCGACCGCGCTCTCCGGCAGGTCGAGGCCGTCGATGTCGAGCGATCCGGGTGCGGGGAGCAGCCCGATCGGCGTCGACACGGCATCGGCCGATCCCTCGATGCGGCGGATGATCCACTCCAGCACGCGGGAGTTCTCCCCGAAGCCGGGCCACAGGTAGGAGCCGTCCTCGCCCTTGCGGAACCAGTTCACCTGGAAGATCGCCGGCGCCTTCTCACCGAGCACGCGGCCCATCTTGACCCAGTGGCCCCAGTAGTCGGCCATGTTGTAGCCGCAGAACGGGAGCATCGCGAACGGGTCGCGGCGGAGTTCCCCGATCGTGCCCTCGGCGGCCGCCGTCTGCTCCGACGAGATCGTCGCACCCATGAAGACGCCGTGCTTCCAGGTGCGCGCCTCTGCGACGAGCGGGACGTTCGTCGCCCGGCGTCCTCCGAACAGGATCGCGTCGATCGGCACGCCTCCGAATGCCTCCCAGTCGTCGGCGATGGTCGGGCACTGCGCGGCCGAGACCGTGAACCGGGAGTTCGGATGCGCTGCGGGGCGGCCGGACGACGGCGTCCAGTCCCGTCCGGTCCAGTCGGTCAGGTGGGCGGGAGGCGTGTCCGTGAGTCCCTCCCACCAGACGTCGCCGTCGGGTCGCAGGGCCACGTTCGTGAAGATGGTGTTGCCCCAGAGCGTCTGCACGGCGGTCGGGTTGGTGGAGGCGCCGGTGCCCGGCGCGACGCCGAAGAACCCGGCCTCCGGATTGATCGCGTAGAGCCGGCCGTCGTCTCCCGGACGCATCCAGGCGATGTCGTCGCCGATCGTCTCGACGGTCCATCCCGGGATGGTCGGGCGGAGCATGGCCAGGTTGGTCTTGCCGCACGCCGAGGGGAACGCTGCCGCCACGTGGTAGGCGCGTCCCTCGGGCGATGTCACCTTGATGAGCAGCATGTGCTCGGCCATCCAGCCCTCGTCGCGGGCCATGACCGACGCGATGCGCAGCGCGAAGCACTTCTTGGCCAGCAGGGCGTTTCCGCCGTAGCCGGACCCGTACGACCACACCTCGCGGGTGTCGGGGAACTGCACGATGTACTTGGTGTCGTTGCACGGCCAGTCGGCGTCGACCCGGACGAACCCGCGCTCGTCGCGCAGGGGGTACCCGACGCTGTGCACGGTGCGCACCCACGGCTCCCCGGCTTCGATGAGCCGGTACACCCGGTCGCCCATGCGCGTCATGATCCCCATGCTGAGCACCACGTACGGAGAGTCGGTGATCTCGACGCCGAGCTGGGAGATGGGGCCGCCGAGCGGGCCCATCGAGAACGGCACGACGTACATGGTGCGGCCGCGCATGGATCCCTCGAAGACGCCGCGCAGCTCATCGCGCATCTCGCGCGGATCGCGCCAGTTGTTGGTCGGGCCGGCATCCTCCTCGTAGGTCGAGCAGATGAAGGTGCGGTCCTCGACGCGGGCGACGTCACCCGGATCGGTGCGCGCCAGGTAGCTGTTCGGGCGCCATTCGGGGTTGAGGCGGATGAGCCGCCCGCTCGCCACGAGTTCCTTGGTGAGGTGGTCCGCCTCCCCCATCGACCCGTCGCACCACACGATCGCATCCGGCTGGGTGACGGCGGCGATCTCGGCGACCCAGTCCTTGAGGCCGCGATCCGTGGTGCCGACCGCCGGGGCGGCGGCAGGATCGTCGGCCTGCTGGCGGCCGTCGGATGCCGTGCCCGCTGAGATGTGGGAGATGGTCATGGCACTCGCCTTCCGGTGGAGATCTGACGCTTCGAGGGGCTGTGTCTTAAGGTTGACGCAGTTTCACCGGCCGCGGTCCCCAAATCTGGGGTTAAGAATCGACGTTCTTTCGCTATTCTTAAACCATGAAGCAGCGCGGCTCCGACCTCACCACCCTCGGCCATCGCATCCGCCATTTCCGCGGAGAACGGGGATTGACCCTCGACCAGCTGGGGGAACGCGTCGGCATCGCGGGAAGCCAGCTGTCGCTCATCGAGAACGGCAAACGCGAGGCACGGGTGGGGACGCTGCAGTCGATCGCCTCAGCGCTCGACGTCGAACTGGCCGAACTCCTGGCCGGCGAGGCGCCGAACTCCCGCGCGGCACTCGAGATCGAGCTGGCCAGGGCCCAGCGCAACCCGCTCTACGTCTCGCTCGGCCTGCCGGCCGTGAAACCCACCAAGGGCACTCCCGACGAGACCCTCGAGGCCATTCTCGGGCTGCACCGCGAACTGGCCCGCCGCGCCTCGGAGGCGATCGCCACCCCCGAGGAGGCCCGGCGAGCGAACACCGAGCTGCGGGAGCGGATGCGCGAGCGGGGGAACTACCTCCCCGAGATCGAGCGGCTCGCCGAGGAGCATGTGCGCGCCTCCGGACACCGGGTCGGCGCCCTCACCCACCGCGAGGTGAGCGTGATGGCCGAGCAGCTGGGCTTCCGCCTCCTCTACGTCAACGACCTGCCTGACTCGACGCGGTCCATCACCGACATCGCGAACGGGCGCATCTACCTGCCGCCGGCGTCCATCCCCGGCGGCCACGGCCTGCGCTCGATGGCCCTGCAGGCCATGGCGCACCGGATCCTCGGCCACGAGCGGCCGGGAAGCTACGCCGAATTCCTCCAGCAGCGCCTCGAGATCAACTACTTCGCCGCCTGCGCTCTCATGCCGCTGGAGGCATCCGTCGCATTCCTGCAGGCCGCGAAGAAGGAGAAGCGGCTGGCGATCGAGGACTTCCGTGACGCGTTCGGCGTGACGCACGAGGCCGCAGCGCTGCGCTTCACGAACCTCGGCACGGTTCACCTCGACATGACCATGCACTTCCTGCGGGTGAACGGCGACGGCGCGCTCCTCAAGGGCTACGAGAACGACGACCTGCCGCTGCCGACGGATGTCACGGGGTCCATCGAGGGCCAGTGGGTGTGCAAGAAGTGGAGTGCGCGCAACGCATTCACTCACACGAACCGCACGACGGAGTTCTACCAGTACACGGACACCCCGGCCGGCACGTACTGGTGCGCGACCCAGACCGGCCGCGCGGACGACGGCGAGTTCTCCATCACGGTGGGCGTGCCGTTCAACGAGGCGAAGTGGTTCCGCGGCCGGGAGACCACGGTGCGCGCCGTCTCGACCTGCCCGGACGAGTCGTGCTGCCGCCGGCCGCCGTCCGAGCTCGCGTCACGCTGGGCGGGGCAGGCATGGCCGAGTGCGCGCCTGCACGCGCAGATCCTCTCACCGCTCCCGTCCGGGACCTTCCCCGGCGTCGACGACGCCGCGGTGTACGCGTTCCTCGAGGCGCACGCCACAGAATGAAGTAGCTCTTGCAATAGTGTGTCTCACACACTAACGTGTCTCGCATGAGCGAAGACGACGCATCCGCGGTGCACTTCCAGGAGCTGCGCAGGGGCACCATCGTGCTGGCCTGTCTCCTGCTGCTGCGAACGCCCGACTACGGCTACGCCCTGCTCGAGAGCCTCGAGGAGCTCGGCTTCACGACGGATGCCAACACGCTCTACCCGCTGCTGCGCCGCCTGGAGAAGCAGGGTCACCTCGTGAGCGAGTGGAACCACGACGAGGCCCGGCCACGCAAGTTCTACCGCACGAGCGAGGCCGGCAGCCGCCTCGCCGACGAACTCACCGCCGATTGGAACCGACTGAACGCGTCGGTCGTCCGCCTCACGCGAGAGGAAGAACAATGACCAGCCTCACCGATCGATACGTCTGGGCGGTCGTCCGCACGACGCACGAGAAGCAGCGCCCCGAACTCGAGCAGGAGGTGCGCGCGCTCGTGGCGGATGCGACGCAGGCACGCCTCGAGGCCGGGTCGACGGCGGCGGAGCGCGATGCGCTCGTCGAGCTCGGCGACCCGCAGGTGCTCGCCGCCCGCTATGCCGACCGGCCGCTCACCCTCATCGGCCCGGCGTACTACCTGCTGTGGTTGCGCCTGCTCAAGCTGCTGCTGGCGATCGTCCTCCCGTTCGCGATCCTCGGGATCGGAATCGGCCAGCTCATCGCCCAGGCCGAGCCTGGCGCCATCGTCGGGGCGATGATCGGCGGCGGGATCGGCGTGGCCGTGCACCTGTGCTTCTGGGTGACGGTCGTGTTCGCGGTCATCGATCGCAGCATGCGCGGGAAGCCGATGACGGAATGGACCCCTGAGCAGCTGCCCGAGGTCCCGGCCTCGACGCAGCACTCCGCCCTCGGGGAGCTCATCGCGAGCGTGGTCTTCCTCACGTTCCTCCTCGTCGTGCTGGTGTGGCAGCAGTTCAATCCGTTCTTCACCGACGGCGGAGACTCCCTGCCCGTTCTCGACCCCGCGCTGTGGTCGTTCTGGATCCCCTGGTTCATCGCGCTGACGGTCGCCGAGATCGGCTTCGCCTTCGCGGTCTACTTCCGCGGCTGGAGCTATCCGCTGGCCTGGCTGAACGTTGCGCTGAACATCGCGTTCGCGGTGCCTATGGTGTGGCTGTTCGTCGGCGGCCACCTGCTCAATCCGGACTTCGTCGACCTGATCGCGGCCCAGACGGACGACAACTTCGACGAGGCATGGCGCATCACGAGCATCATCATCGTCGCCACCATCGTCGCCGTCGCCGCGTGGGACGTCGTCGACGGGTTCCTGAAGACCCGTCGCGCGCGCCATCCGCTTCTGACGGAGACGGCGTGACGCGCTACTTCGGCTGCATCCTGATCGCACCGTCGAGCCGGATCGTCTCCCCGTTGAGCAGCGGGTTCTCGACGATCTGACGCACGAGGGCGGCGTACTCGGCCGGTGTGCCCATCCGCGACGGATGCGGGATCTGCTCCTCGAGGGCTGCCTGCACCTCCGGTGGCATGCCGGCCATCATCGGCGTCTGCATGATCCCGGGGGCGATCGTGACGACGCGGATGAGCAGCTTCGAGAGGTCGCGTGCGAGCGGCAGGGTCATCGCCGCAACGCCGCCCTTCGACGCCGAATACGCGGCCTGGCCGATCTGCCCGTCGAACGCGGCGACCGACGCCGTGTTGACGATCACTCCGCGCTCCGCCGTCGGAGGCACCCCGGGGATGCCCTGTGCATCCGCGGGCTCGTTCGCCGCCATCGCAGCCGCCGCCAGTCGGGCGACGTTGAACGTGCCGATGAGGTTGACCCGGATGGTCCGCTCGAACAGCTCGAGCGGATGAGCCCCCTCGCGTCCGACGGTCCGGGCGGCTGTCGCGATGCCGGCGCAGCTGACGGCGATGCGCAGCGGCGCCATGGCCCGAGCGACGTCGATCGCCGCCTGCACCTCGGCCTCGTTCGTCACATCCGCCGCGACGAAGCGGGCGCGTGCGCCGAATTCGGCGGCGACGGACGCCCCCGGAGACGACGGCAGGTCGACGAGCACCACGCTCGCACCGGCGGCCAGCAGCGCCTCAGCGGTTCCGCGCCCGAGTCCGGACGCGCCTCCTGTCACGATCGCGGACAGTCCATCGATCAGCATCTGTTCCCTTTCTCCTGCTCGTGTTCGCCGAGTCGCCCGATTCGGCAGCAGAGTCGGCTCTCGGCCGCTCGTCTGCCGCACGATCGGGCGACGCGGCGAGTGGTCAGCCCAATCGCTCGATGATGGTGGCGTTCGCCATGCCGCCGCCCTCGCACATGGTCTGGAGTCCGTAGCGGCCGCCGGTCGCCTCGAGCCGGTTGACCAGGGTCGACAGCAGCCGCGTGCCGGACGAGCCCAGCGCGTGCCCGAGCGCGATGGCTCCCCCGACCGGGTTGAGCCGGGCCGGATCGGCGTGCAGCTCCCGTTGCCAGAGGAGCGGGACGGGCGCGAAGGCCTCGTTGACCTCGTAGCTGTCGAGATCGTCGATCGTGAGTCCCGAGCGATCGAGGATCATCCGGGTCGCGGGAACGACGCCGGTGAGCATGAGCAGCGGATCGCTCCCCGTCACGGCGAAGGCGTGGAAGCGGGCGCGCGGGGTGAGTCCGAGACTGGTCGCTCGGTCCGCGCTCATGATGAGGGCCGCGGACGCGCCGTCCGTCAACGGCGAGGAGTTGCCCGGCGTGATGCGCCAGGCGATCTCCGGGAAGCGCTGGGCCATCTCATCGGACCGGAATGCCGGCGACAGCTGGGCGAGGGCGGCGGCGGTCGTGCCGCTGCGCACCGTCTCGTCGGTGAGCGCGTCGACGCCGGCGACCGCGATGAGTTCCCGGTCGAAGTCACCGCGCTCTGCTGCGGCGGCCGCCCGGGCGTGCGACGCGGCCGAGAAGGCGTCGAGCTCCTCGCGCTCGAAGCCGTGGCGCGCGGCGATGAGCTCCGCGGAGATGCCCTGGCCGACGAGACCGTCCGGATAGCGCTCCGCCAGCAGGGCCCCGCGTGGAGACTGCCCGATGAGCGACGATCCGAGAGGCACGCGGCTCATCGACTCGACGCCGCAGGCGATCACGATCTCCGCGGCGCCGGCGAGCACGCTCTGCGCCGCGAACGCCGCGGCCTGCTGGCTGGACCCGCACTGACGATCGACCGTGGTGCCCGGTACCGTCACGGGGAATCCCGCGGAGAGCACGGCGTTGCGCACCGTGTTGTAGCTCTGCTCCCCCACTTGCGTCACGCAGCCGCCGATGACGTCGTCGATCAGCACGGGATCGAGTCCGTTGCGGTCGACGATCGTGCGCAGCACTCCGGCGAGCAGGTCGACGGGGTGCACGTGCGACAGCATCCCGCCGGGCTTGCCACGCCCGCTCGGAGTTCGCACGACGTCGACGATGACGGCGTCTCTCATCATGCGTCCCACCCTATTCCCGTGGGGACGCCGCCTGAATACTCCTGCGCGGCGCCGCAGCGCAAGGGGGTCGCCGACGGTTGCGGGGATGCCTAGCGTGTACAGCGGTTCGAAGGAGAGCACCATGACGACTGCAGGGACGGCGCAGACCATCAGGACGAACATCCCGGGGCGGATGGACCGGCTGCCGTGGGCGCGCTGGCACTGGGTCGTGGTGATCGGGCTCGGGACGGTCTGGATCCTCGACGGCCTCGAGGTGACGATCGTGGGCTCGATCGCCGGCCGGCTCACGCAACCGGAGAGCGGACTCGATCTCACCACGGCCCAGATCGGCCAGGCCGCGGCCGTCTACGTCGCCGGAGCGTGCGCCGGCGCCCTGTTCTTCGGGTACCTGACCGACCGCTTCGGCCGCAAGCGGATGTTCATCATCACCCTCGGGGTCTACCTGCTCGCAACGGTCGCGACGGCCTTCTCGTTCAATCCGCTGTTCTTCTTCGTCTGCCGCTTCTTCACCGGCGCGGGTATCGGCGGCGAGTACGCGGCCATCAACTCGGCGATCGACGAGCTCATCCCCGCCCGTCACCGCGGCACGGTCGACCTCGCGATCAACGGCTCGTACTGGCTGGGCACCGCCTTCGGCGCCGTCCTCTCGGTCTTCCTGCTGAACACGGCCGTCTTCCCGCCCGAGCTCGGCTGGCGCCTGGCCTTCGGGCTCGGGGCGATCCTCGGGCTCGGGGTGCTCTTCGTGCGGCGGAACGTGCCGGAGTCGCCGCGGTGGCTGTTCATCCACCGCGACCTCGAGAGTGCGGAGAAGATCGTCGACGACATCGAGGAGCAGGTGAGCACGTCGACGGGCACCGAGCTCGAGAAGGTCGACGACTACCTCGAGGTGACGCAGCGCAAGCGCACCGGCTTCGGCGAGATCGTGCGGGTCGGCCTGACCAAGTACCCCAAGCGGTTCGTGCTCGGGCTCTCCCTGTTCATCGGACAGGCATTCCTCTACAACGCGGTGTTCTTCACCTACGCCCTCGTGCTGACGGAGCTCCTGGACGTCCCCGTCGACGTCGCCCCGTGGTCGCTCGTGCCGATCGCGATCGGCAATTTCCTCGGGCCACTGCTGCTCGGCCGGTTCTTCGACACCATCGGCCGCCGCGTGATGATCTCGATCTGCTACATCGGCTCGGGGGTGCTGCTCGTCGGGACCGGGATCCTGTTCCAGGCCGAGGTGCTGAACGCCGTGACACTCACCGTCTGCTGGATGGTCGTGTTCTTCTTCGCATCGGCCGGAGCCAGCGCCGCATACCTGACCGTGAGCGAGATCTTCCCGATGGAGACCCGTGCCATGGCGATCGCCTTCTTCTACGCGGTCGGCACCGGCCTCGGCGGCATCATCGGCCCGATCCTGTTCGGCCGGTTCATCGAGGAGGGCGTCGATGCCGTCGCTCTGGGCTACTTCATCGGTGCCGGCCTCATGATCGGGGCCGGCCTCGTCGAGGTGTTCCTCGGGGTGGACGCCGAGAACAAGTCATTGGAGGACATCGCGACGCCCCTCAGTGTCGACGAGGGCACGAGCGAGGGGTAGGGCGCGCGGCCCCGAGCGTCAGGCGAACGGATCCGGCGTGAGCGTGTACTTCGTGTCGAGGTACTCGTGGATGCCCTCGAACCCGCCCTCGCGACCGATGCCGGACTGCTTGACACCGCCGAACGGTGCTGCGGCATTCGAGATGACTCCCATGTTGAGGCCCATCATGCCCGTCTTCAACCGCTCGATCATGCGCTGTCCGCGTGCGAGGTCGCGGGTGTAGACGTAGGCGACGAGCCCGTACTCGGTGTCGTTCGCGATGCGCACGGCCTCGTTCTCGTCGGCGAACCGCACGATCGAGACGACGGGGCCGAAGATCTCCTGGCGCAGGATCTCGCTGCCGGGCACGACGTCGATCACGACTGTCGGCTCGTAGAACGTGCCCGCCCGGTCGACGCGGCTGCCGCCGGCGGCGAGCCTCGCCCCGCGCTCGACCGCGTCGCGCACGAGCGCCTCGACCTTCGCCACGGCGTCCTCGTCGATGAGCGGACCGATCTGCACGCCGTCCTCCGTACCCCGGCCGATGCGCATCGCGGCCACCCGCTCGGTGACGCGCGCGGCGAACTCCTCGGCCACCGACTCGTGCACGATGAACCGATTGGCCGCCGTGCAGGCCTGGCCGATGTTGCGGAACTTCGCGGCGAGCGCCCCCTCCACGGCCTTGTCGAGGTCGGCGTCCTCGAAGACGACGAACGGGGCGTTGCCGCCCAGCTCCATCGAGGTGCGGAGGATCCCCTGGGCCGACTGCGCGATGAGCTTCCTGCCCACCTCCGTCGATCCGGTGAACGAGAGCTTCCGCAGGCGCGGGTCGGCGATGATCGGGCCGGAGACCGCTGACGACGACGACGTGGTCACCACGTTCACGACCCCCTTGGGGAGCCCGGCCTCCTCGAGCAGTCGCACCACGAACATCGTCGTCATCGGGGTGAGCTGTGCCGGCTTGACCACGACGGTGCATCCTGCCGCGAGCGCCGGGGCGATCTTCCGCGTCGCCATCGCCAAGGGGAAGTTCCACGGGGTGATGAAGTAGCTCGGCCCGACGGGGTGCTGCGACACGATCATGCGCCCCGTCCCCTCGGGGTTCACGCCGTAGCGGCCCGTGATGCGCACGGCCTCCTCGCTGAACCAGCGCAGGAACTCGCCGCCGTAGGCGACCTCTCCGAGCGCCTCGGCGAGCGGCTTGCCCATCTCCAGGGTCATGAGCAGCGCCACGTCGTGCTTGCGGGTCTGCAGCAGGTCGAAGGCACGGCGCAGGATCTCCCCGCGCTGGCGCGGAGCGGTCGCCGCCCACGAGTCCTGCGCGGCGACGGCTGCGTCGAGCGCACGGATGCCGTCGGCCGCCGACGCGTCGGCGATCGACGCGATGACGGAGCCCGTCGACGGGTCGATCACGTCGAAGGTGGCTCCGCCCTCGGCGTCGACCCAGTCACCTCCGATGAACAGCCGGGTCGGCACGGATGCCAGCAGCTCGGATTCGGTCAGATCAGCCATGATCTCTTCCCTCGGTTCCGTCGTCGCGTGTTCCTCATCTGGTACGACTTCGAGACTACGGGTCCGGCCAGCTAGAGTGACAGCGTCCGGCGCCCGTCAGCGGTGCCGGTGCTCGAAAAAGGGGCACGAAGCCGTCGGACGGCGAGACACACACGGATCCCCTCCGTCCCTGTCTCCCCTGGAGTGCCCATGCCGACCGTCTCCGCCCACGTCGCCCACACCATCGCCGCGCACCTCGACCACGTGTTCGGCGTGATGGGCAACGGCAACGCCTGGTTCCTCGACGCGCTCGGGCGCGAGACCGACGTCCGCTTCACGGCCGTGCGGCACGAGGCCGGCGGTGTCGTGGCCGCGGATGCGCACTTCCGCGCCTCCGGACGCCTGGCGGCCGCGACGGCGACGTACGGGGCCGGCTTCACCAACACGCTCACAGCCCTGGCCGAGGCCGTTCAGGCCGAGGTCCCGCTGCTGCTCGTCGTCGGCGATCAGCCGACCGCCGGCCGCCGCGCCTGGGACGTCGACCAGATCGCGCTCGCATCGGCGGTCGGCGCGCGCACGTTCACCGTCGGACGGACGGATGCCGCCGCCACGGTCATCCTGGCGATCGAGCACGCCATCGCCAGGCGGACGGCAGCGGTCATCGCGCTCCCGTACGACGTCGCCGCCATCGAGGCAGGCCCGCTCACCGCGGCGCCGGCGCTCGTCGAGCCGACGCCGCTCGTTCCGGCCGGGGCGTTCGCGACGCGGGCGGTCGCCGAGATGGCGGCTTCGCTCGCCTCGGCGGCCCGACCGCTGCTGCTCGCGGGCCGGGGAGCCTGGCTGGCCGGCGCCGGGGAGGCCCTCGGGGAGCTCGCGGAGGCCACGGGCGCCATCACCGCATCGACGGCGCTGGGCCGCGGTGTCTTCCCCGACCACCGCTACGACCTGGGCGTCACCGGCGGTTTCGGCGCAGACGGCGCGATGGCCCTCGTGCGCGATGCCGATGTCGTCGTCGTCTTCGGCGCCTCGCTCAACCAGTTCACGATGCGCTTCGGCGAGCTGTTCTCCCCCGGTACCGTCGTCCACCAGGTGGACGTGACGCCGACGGCGACCAACGCCTGCGTCGGCGGCTTCGTCCGGGGCGACGCGGCGGTCGTGGCGCGAGCCCTGGTGCACGAGCTCCGCGCCATCGGCTCGGGCGGCTCCGGATGGCGCGAGAGCGTCGACGTGGCCGCGCTCCTCCGGCGCGAGACCGGAGGCGACGCGCGCGGTCTCGCCGACGACGGTCGCCTGGATCCGCGCGCCGTCGCCGTGCGCATCGCTGACCTGCTCCCGGAGGACCGCGTCGTGGTGTCGGACGGCGGTCACTTCATCGGCTGGGCCAACATGTACTGGCCCGTCGCCTCCCCCGAACGCATGATCATGGTCGGGACGGCCTTCCAGTCGATCGGGATGGGGTTCCCCAGCGTGGCAGGAGCCGCCGCCGCACGCCCTGAGTCCGTCGTGGTGCTCAGCACCGGCGACGGCGGCGGTCTCATGGCCCTCGCGGACCTGGAGTCGGCCGTGCGCTCCGCGCGCGGCCGGGGCATCGCGGTGGTCTGGAACGACGCGGCGTACGGCGCCGAGGTGAACCTGTACGGACTCCTCGGCCTCGACGATGCGCCCATGCGGATCCCCGAGGTGGACTTCGCGGAGCTCGCCGACGCGGTCGGGGCCGAGGGTGTCGTCGTGCGCGAGCTCGCCGACCTGGACCGGTTGGCCGAGTGGAGCCGTCGCCCGGTGGACGAACGGCGGTTCCTGCTCCTCGACTGCCGCATCTCCGGCGACGTCATCGCGCCGTACCAGCAGGAGATCATCGCGGTCAACCGCCGCTGAGCGGGTGGGCGCGGTCCGCTCTTGCCTGCGGACCCAGAATTGTATACGATTTCGGATACCACTGATCGCCGATGATCGCCTGCCCGCCCGGGCCCATCGGCCGCCCGGAACGGACGTGAACGCGACGCCATGACGAATCCCGCCCTCCCCGCCCGCCCCGGCAAGGTCATCGCACTGCACCTGAACTACCCGAGCCGGGTCGCCGAACGCGGTCGCCGCCCCGACAAGCCGTCGTACTTCCTCAAGCCGTCGACATCCGTCGCGAGCTCCGGAGGGACCGTGGAGCGCCCGGCCGGTACCGAGCTGCTCGGCTTCGAGGGCGAGATCGCCCTCGTCATCGGGCGCACGGCACGCCGGGTCTCCCCCGCCGACGCGTGGAGCCACGTCGCCGGGGTCACCGCCGCCAACGACCTGGGGGTCTACGACCTCCGCCACGCTGACAAGGGTTCGAACCTGCGATCGAAGGGCGGAGACGGCTTCACCCCGCTCGGCCCGACGGTCCTCCCAGCGGCAGAGCTCGACCCGGCCGGCCTCCGTGTGCGCACCTGGCTGAACGGCGACCTGGTCCAGCAGGACGACACCTCGACCCTCCTGTTCCCGCTGCCCGAGCTGGTCTCGGACCTGTCGCAGCTCATCACGCTCGAGCCGGGTGACGTGATCCTGACCGGAACCCCGGCCGGGGCATCCGTCGCGGTCCCCGGCGACGTCATCGAGGTCGAGGTCGACGCGCCTGCCGCCGCCGGGGCACCCAGCACCGGTCGGCTGTCGACGCGCGTCGCCGCCGGATCGACCCCGCTGCCGGAGCACAGCGCCCAGCCGCGCATCGACGACACCCAGCGGGTGGAGGCGTGGGGGTCGGCGGAGAAGGCCGGCATCACCCCTCCTCCGGCCATCGACCCCGACCTGGCCGGGAAGCTCGGATCGGTTGCCGTCGCCACCCTCTCGGCGCAGCTCAAGCAGCGCGGCTACAACGACGCATCCGTGGACGGCGTGCATCCGACGATCGCCGGCGCCCGTCTCGTCGGCGCGGCGCGGACGCTGCGCTTCATCGCCACCCGGCCCGACCTGGCGACGAGCCACGGCGGCGGCTTCAACGCCCACAAGCGGGCCATCGACAGCCTCCGCCCCGGAGAGGTCCTCGTGATGGAAGCCCGCGGCCTCCCGGTCACGGGGACCATCGGCGACATCCTCGCGCTCCGCGCCCGGGTGCTCGGCGCAGCGGGCGTCGTGACGGACGGCGGGGTCCGCGACCTCGCGGCCGTCACCGAGATCGGCCTCCCGGTCTTCCACGCCGGCGGGCATCCGGCCGTCTTCGGCCGCCGGCACATCCCATGGGAGGTCGACGCCGTCATCACCTGCGGTGGCACCGCCGTCGTCCCGGGCGACATCGTCGTCGGCGACGATGACGGTGTCGTCGTGATCCCGGCCGCCATCGCCGCCGAGGTGGCGGATGCGGCGATCGTGCAGGAGCGCGAGGAGCGATTCGTCGCGGAGCAGGTCGGCCTCGGCGCATCCATCGACGGCCTCTACCCGATGAACGCCGAATGGCGGACCCGCTACGAGCGCTGGGACGGACGATGACGGCCACGGCGCCGCTCCGCGCCCCCAGCAAGGCCCAGCTCGCCTACGCATGGATCCGCGAGCGGATCCACGACGGTCGCTTCAGCCCGGGCTACCGCCTCGTCCTCGGCCAGATCGGCGGCGAGCTCGGCATCAGCGTCGTGCCCGTGCGCGAGGCGGTCCGCCTCCTCGAGGCCGAGGGACTCGTCACGTTCGAGCCGAACGTCGGTGCATCCGTCGCCCTCGTCGACAAGCGCGAGTACGTGTACACGATGCAGACCCTCGCCCTCGTGGAGGGGAACGCGACGGCCGTCTCCGGCCCGCTGCTCGACGCCGACGCGATCGCCCGCGCCCGCGCGGTCAACGAGCGGATGGCGCGTGCCGCCGAGGACTTCGACCCCCACCTGCTCACGGCCCTCAACCACGATTTCCACTCCGTCCTGTTCGAGACCTGCCCCAACCCGCACCTGCTCGACCTCGTGCACCGCGGCTGGGAGCGTCTCGGCCGGCTCCGCGACTCGGCCTTCAGCTTCGTCCCTGGCCGAGCGGCCGAGTCGGTCGCGGAGCACGAGGGCATCCTGACCCTCATCGAGATCGGTGCTCCGGCCATCGAGATCGAGCTGGCCGCGCGGAACCACCGCCTGGCGACGCTCGACGCCGTGCTCGCCCGAGAAGGAGAAGCCGCATGAGTATCCAGCACATCCCGGCGGACCTGCCGCAGCGCATCCGCCACTTCATCGACGGGTCCTTCGTCGATAGCGTCGACGGGGGCACCTTCGACGTGCTCGACCCGGTGTCCAACGAGGTGTACGTGCAGGCGGCGGCCGGCAGGAAGGCCGACGTCGACCTCGCCGTCGCGGCAGCCCGCCGGGCCTTCACCGACGGACCGTGGCCGCGGATGCTCCCCCGCGAGCGGTCGCGCATCCTGCACCGGATCGCCGACCTGGTGCAGGCGCGCGACGCCCGGCTGGCGGAGCTCGAGACCTTCGACACCGGCCTGCCGATCACGCAGGCGCTGGGCCAGGCGCAGCGGGCGGCCGAGAACTTCCGGTTCTTCGCCGACCTCGTCGTCGCCCAGCGCGACGACACCTACAAGGTGCCCGGCCGCCAGATCAACTACGTCAATCGCAAGCCGATCGGCGTCGCCGGCCTCATCACCCCGTGGAACACGCCGTTCATGCTGGAGAGCTGGAAGCTCGCCCCAGCGCTGGCCACGGGGAACACGGTCGTGCTGAAGCCGGCCGAGTTCACCCCGTTGTCCGCGAGCCTCTGGGCGGAGATCTTCCGCGAGGCCGGGGTGCCTGACGGCGTCTTCAACCTCGTGAACGGACTCGGGGAGGAGGCCGGGGACGCCCTCGTGAAGCATCCGGACGTCCCGCTCATCTCCTTCACGGGCGAATCGAGCACCGGCCAGCTGATCTTCGCCAACGCGGCCCCCCACCTCAAGGGGCTCTCGATGGAGCTCGGCGGCAAGTCGCCCGCCGTGGTCTTCGCGGATGCCGACCTCGATGCGGCGCTCGACGCCACGATCTTCGGGGTGTTCTCCCTCAACGGCGAGCGCTGCACCGCCGGCTCGCGCATCCTCGTCGAGCGGTCGATCTACGACGACTTCGTCGAACGCTACGCCGAACGGGCACGGAACATCGTCGTGGGCGACCCGCACGACCCGGCCACCGAGGTCGGTGCCCTCGTGCACCCCGAGCACTACGAGAAGGTCATGGGCTACGTCGGGATCGGCAGGACGGAGGGACGCCTCGTCGCCGGCGGCGGACGCCCGGACGGACTCCCGACGGGCAACTACGTCGCTCCGACGGTCTTCGCCGACGTCTCGCCCGACGCGCGGATCTTCCAGGAGGAGATCTTCGGTCCGGTCGTGGCGATCACGCCGTTCGACACGGACGAGGAGGCCCTGGCCCTCGCGAACGGCGTGAAGTACGGCCTGGCCGCCTACATCTGGACCAACGACCTCAAACGCGCCCACACCTTCTCGCAGGCGGTCGAGGCCGGCATGGTGTGGCTGAACTCGAACAACGTGCGCGACCTGCGCACCCCGTTCGGCGGGGTCAAGGCATCGGGCCTCGGACACGAGGGCGGCTACCGCTCGATCGACTTCTACACCGACCAGCAGGCCGTGCACATCACCCTCAACCAGTCGCACTCCCCCCGCTTCGGCGTGCACTGATCCGCTCCGGGTCCCGTACCCGTGGCGGGTCGGGCCGCCCGTCATCCGTCACCGTCCAGCTCAGCGAAGAGAGACCAGAATGACCGAACCGACCGTCTCCGACGAGTCCCCCATCCCCGCTCCCGCGCATCGCATCCCCACCCCGGCCGCGGCACCACCCGACATCGTGCGCTGCGCCTCGATGGAGATCGTCGTCACCGACCTGGCTGCCTCCCGGGCCTTCTACGTCGACGTCCTCGGCCTGGTCGTGACCGAGGAGGACGAGCACGCGGTCTACCTCCGGTCGATGGAGGAGTTCATCCACCACAACCTCGTGCTCCGCGCCGGGCCGGTCGCGGCCGTCGCCGCGTTCTCGTACCGGGTGCGCACGCCGGAGGACCTCGACCGCGCCGTGGCGTTCTACACCGAACTGGGCTGCCGCGTCGAACGTCGCCGCGACGGCTTCAGCCGTGGCATCGGAGACTCGGTGCGCGTCGAGGACCCGCTCGGCTTCCCGTACGAGTTCTTCCACGACGTCGAGCACGTCGAGCGCCTGGCCTGGCGCTACGACCTGCACACCCCCGGCGTGCTCGTTCGACTCGACCACTTCAACCAGGTGACCCCCGACGTTCCCCGCGCGGTGAAGTACATGGAGGACCTCGGCTTCCGCGTCACGGAGGACATCCAGGACGAGGCCGGCACCACGTACGCCGCCTGGATGCGCCGCAAGCCCACCGTGCACGACACCGCCATGACCGGCGGCGACGGCCCGCGCATGCACCACATCGCCTTCGCGACGCACGAGAAACACAACATCATCGCGATCTGCGACAAGCTGGGCGCCCTGCGGATGTCCGACGTCATCGAGCGAGGACCGGGCCGCCACGGCGTCTCGAACGCCTTCTACCTCTACCTCCGCGATCCGGACGGCCACCGGATCG
>JBEVEO010000072.1:0-5436 GCA_040512695.1 Leifsonia sp.
CTCAAGAAGCACTTCAAGCCCGAGTTCCTCAACCGCGTCGACGAGATCATCGTCTTCCCGCAGCTGAACAAGGAGGAGCTCCTCCAGATCGTCGACCTGTTCATCAAGCGGCTGTCCGACCGCATGCTCGACCGCGACATGACGGTGGAGCTCACGGTCGCGGCCAAGGAGCGCCTGATCGAGGTCGGATTCGACCCGGCCCTCGGTGCCCGCCCGCTGCGCCGCGCCATCCAGCGCGAGGTGGAGGACCGGCTGTCGGAGAAGATCCTGCACGGTGAGCTCGCCTCGGGCGACCACGTCCACGTCGACTTCATCGCCGGCGAGTTCGTGTTCACGACCACGCGTCGCGAGGTCGCAGCCGGAGTCGCGATCAATGCCGGAGCAGCCGTGGGAACGGGCGCGGTCACGCCCGACCTCGCCATCACCAGCGACTGATCAGCACCACCAGCGAGGGGCCGGGCATCATGGATGCCCGGCCCCTTTCCGCGTCACGGATGCGACGGTCGTAGGGTGGACGGGTGAGTGACTTCCACGTGCGCCGTGCCCGCACGAGCGACATCCCCGCCATCGCCGCGCTCGTCGAGCCGCTCGTGCAGCGTCGCATCCTGCTCGGCAAGGATCGCGTCGTGCTCTACGAGTCGGTGCAGGAGTTCCGCATCGCGGAGACGACCGACGGCGAGGTCATCGGATGCGGGGCGTTGCACGTGATGTGGGAGGACCTCGGTGAGGTGCGCACCCTCGCAGCCGCCCCGGAGTGGCTGAGTCACGGTGTCGGCCATGCGCTGCTCGACGCCCTCGAGGCCGAGGCCCGCGAGCTCGGGCTCTCCCGGCTGTTCTGCCTCACCTTCGAGGTGCCGTTCTTCGAGCGTCACGGCTTCGTGGACATGGGTTCGGCCACCGTGGATCCCGCCGTCTACGCCGAGCTCGTGCGCTCCAACGACGAGGGCGTCGCCGAGTTCCTCGACCTCGCCAGGGTCAAGCCGAACACGCTCGGCAACACCCGGATGATCAAGCAGCTCGTCTGAGCCGACCACCCTGGCCTGCGACCGCCTGACGGCTCGCCGCAGCGCCTCCGGCCCGTCCGCCGGCCCGGTGCCTACTCTGTCGGTATGTCGACGCTCAAGCATCCTGTCGGCCCCCAGTCGAGCAAGGTGTACTGGCGCCGGCGCCTCATCGTCGGTCTCGGCCTGCTGGCCGTCATCGTCGCCATCATCCTCATCGTCGTGCGACCCGGCTCATCGTCGGGTGAGCCGAACGACCAGGGCGCACCGGCGCCGACGTCGGCAGCCGAGGACGCGACCAGCATCCCGACCGATGCGGCGTCGGCCGACGGTGCGGCGTGCAAGGACGCCGACGTGGTCGTGAGCGCCATCACCGACTCCAACACCTACGACGCCGCCGGCCTGCCCCAGCTGTCGATGAGCGTGACCAACACGGGGTCGAAGGACTGCGTCCTCAACGCCGGGACCTCGCAGCAGGTCTTCACCATCACGAGCGGCGAAGAGGTGTACTGGCTCTCGACGGACTGCCAGACGGATCCGGTCGACACGGAGGTCACGCTCAAGCCCGGCGTCGCTCTGACGTCGGCAGCGCCGATCACCTGGGATCGCACACGCTCCTCCGCGGACACCTGCGATGCCGCCCGCGAGCCGGTGCCGGCCGGGGGAGCGTCGTACCACCTCACCGTCACCATCGGAGACGTGACGAGCGA
This sequence comes from Leifsonia sp., assembly GCA_040512695.1. Taxonomy (GTDB): domain Bacteria; phylum Actinomycetota; class Actinomycetes; order Actinomycetales; family Microbacteriaceae; genus Orlajensenia. Next base: position 1,712 of record JBEVEO010000072.1, read on the forward strand.
GCCGACCCAGTTCCTGCTGAACTAGTCCACCGGCCGTCGAGGAGCGCCCGTCGGCGGTCGGCACGACCTCGACCGGGTTGGCTACGCTGGAAGCATGGCCGGTAGCTCCAAGAAGTCCTCCTCGAAGAAGTCCTCGAAGAAGTCAGCCGGGAAGGATGCCCTCGTCTTCCGATCGCAGGCTCTGGCCGAGGCCCTCGAGCGCCAGGACATGGCCGCCGTCGCGCTCGCGCTGCGCAACGGCAACACCGTCGTCCCCCTGATCAGGCCCGGCTCCCGCGACAACCCGCTCGACGGTGGAGAGGTCTGGACGTACCGCTCGCCCGAGACCGGAGAGGTGGCGCTGCTGCTGTTCAGCGACGCCGTCAACAAGCCGGCGAATCTGCCGCCGGCCGTCGGCCTGTATTCGCCGGACTGGCTGCGCGCATTCCTCGGCGCCAACGCGGAGATCATCACCACGGTCTTCCTCGACATCGCGGGACCGCATCCGATGCAGGCGACGCCACTGGAGATCATCCGGGCGCTCGACGCCTGAACGGTCGCTAGAACGCGCGATCGAACTCGCGATCCCACTCGTCGCGCTGCGCCGCCCGACGGGAGGCCGCGATGGCGGGGTCATCGGCCGGCGTGGCGAGGCGGAGCCGTTCGAGGGCCGCGCGCACGCTGCCCACCTCGGCATCCAGCACCTGGTTGAAGCCGAGCCTGCGCGCCTCGGCTGCACGTTGCTGGGCGGCGTTGACCGGCCGCACCTCACCGGCGAGGCTGATCTCACCGAAGGCGGTGAGCTCGTGCGAGACCGGCCGCTCGCTCAGGGCGGATGCGATGGCGACGGCGATCGCGAGATCGGCACCCGGCTCGGTGAGCCGCACTCCGCCGACCGTGGAGATGTAGACGTCGTGCTCCCCGACGCCCTTGAGGCCGGCGCGACGTTCGAGGACGGCGATGATCATGGCCACCCGGGACGGATCGACGCCGTTGACGACCCGGCGGGGCTGCGGCCCGGTCGACTTCACCAGCAACGCCTGCACCTCGACGGGGAGCGCACGGCGGCCCTCGAGGGCGACGGTCACGCAGGTGCCGCTCACCGTCGTCGAGCCACGGCTGAGGAACAGGCCGCTCGGGTCTGGCACCTCCGCGATGCCGTCGCCGGTCATCTCGAAGCAGCCCACCTCATCCGTGGGTCCGAACCGGTTCTTGAGGGCGCGCACGAAGCGCAGGGCCGTGTGCCGGTCGCCCTCGAAGTGGCAGACCACGTCGACGAGGTGCTCGAGCAGGCGAGGCCCGGCGATGGAGCCGTCCTTCGTGACGTGACCGACGATCAGGATGGGCAGTTCGCGGTCCTTCGCGAGTCGCACCAGTGCCGCCGCCACCTCGCGCACCTGGCCGGGCTGGCCGGCGAGGCCGTCGGAGAGCGAACTCGACACCGTCTGCACGGAGTCGACGATGAGCAGTTGGGGCTGCACGGCGTCGACCTGTCCCAGGATGGTGCCGAGGTCGGTCTCGGATGCGAGGTAGAGGTTCGGAACGAGGGCTCCGGTGCGAGTGGCGCGGAGGCGGACCTGGCTCACGGACTCCTCGGCGCTCACATACAGCACGGTCTTGCCGGTGGAGGCCGCACGCGCAGCGACCTCGAGCAGGAGGGTGGACTTGCCGACGCCGGGCTCACCGCTCAGCAGGATGGCCGCTCCGGGGACGACGCCGCCGCCCAGCACCCGGTCGAACTCGTCGATGCCGCTCGGCCAGCGCGTGACGGCCTCGGTGGTGATGTCGGTGATGGGCCGCGCGGTGCGACCGGCGGAGACGGCGACGGGCTTCACGGCGCGCGAGGCGCCGCCCGCCTGCTCCGCGGCATCCGTCACGGTGCCCCACTGCTGGCACTCGCCGCAACGGCCGGCCCATTTCGCCGTCGTCCACCCGCACTCGACACAGCGATACGCGGAGACGGTTCGAGCCATGGTGCGAGCTTAACCGCGGCCGCCGACAGTGCCGGATGCCGCACCGTGTCGGGGCGGATCGAGCGACGTGCGCGCTGCGGGGAGGAGCCCTCTCAGCCGAGGGGCGGGTACGGGTACTCCGGAGAGCGGCCCTGGAATTGCAGGATCGCCTCGTTGCGGATGCGACCGCCCTCGATCTCGGTGGCGCGGCTGATCGTGTCGGACGCCGCCCACGACTCCGGTCCTTCCATGACGGGGCGGAGGAACGGCATGAGGGCCTCGCTGATCTCCCAGGTGGCCGAGTTCCAGAGGTAGGACGGGCTGTGGTCGACCGCGTAGTAGTTCGTGGACTCGCCGACGGTGAACATCGGATCCGCGAAGGTCGTTGGGCGCGCCCAGCTGAACCCCATGCCCTCGTCGATCGAGACGTCCACGATGAGGCTGCCGGGACGGAAGGCGCCGAGGTCCTCGACGCGCAGGTAGGTGAGCGGGGCGTTCGGATCCTGCAGGGTGCAGTTGACCACGATGTCGTGTGCGGCGAGGAACGGGGCCAGCGGGACCGGTCCGTCCTCCGTGTTCACCGTGCTCTCGTACGGGGCATCGGGGTCGTGCTCGAACTGGATGATGTCGACCGAGGGGATCGGCGAGCCCACTGCAGCAGTGTCGCGGTTGGTGAGCACGCGCACGTCGTGGATGCCGTGCGCGTTCAGGACGGTGACGGCACCGCGGGCGGTGGCCCCGAACCCGATCACCACGGCGTTCAGGCGCCGGCCGTAGTCGCCCGTGGATCCGCAGAGCTGCAACGCGTGCAGCACGGAGCAGTAGCCCGCGATCTCGTTGTTCTTGTGGAAGACGTGCAGGCCGAAGCCGCCATCGGCCTTCCAGTGGTTCATCGCCTCCCACGCAATCAGGGTGAGGCCCTTGTCGATGGCGAGCTGCGTGATCTCGCGGTCCTGCACGCAGTGCGGCCAGCCCCAGAGCACCTGCCCGTCGCGGAGCTCCGTGAGATCGGATGCCGTCGGCTTGGGCAGGACGATCACGTCGGCCTCGGCGATGATGGCGTCGCGCGGGGCGATCGCTCCGACGAGCGGGGCGAGCTGGGCATCCGAGATGCCGAAGCGCTCGCCGTAGCCGGTCTCGAGCATCAGGTTCGCCCGGATGTCCTCGTCGATGCGCTCCAGGTGCGACGGATGCAATGGCAGGCGCTTCTCGTCGACCTTGCGCGAGGTGGCCATGACGCCGATGCGGAGGAGGGAGGGTGTGGTCGGGCTCATGTGTGGTCCAGTCATCGGGGTGTCGGCGCAATGGGGTCGCTCATCCACCGGGGTCGGCGTTCGCGACGACGGTGAACCGTCGGCTGTCGAAGCAGCCTCCTGTTCCCGAGGCTACGCCACCCCGGCGAGCCGCGGACCCGGGCGCCCGTGCCGATCGCCCGGTCTCGATTCGCGCTGAGGCCCGCGCTCAACTAAACTCCCTCTCGGTACCGTGTCCGAGCGGCCGAAGGTGCAACTCTCGAAAAGTTGTGTGGGTGAAAGTCCACCGTGGGTTCAAATCCCACCGGTACCGCCATGAAAACGCCCCGCGATTCCCTGCAAGCACTGGAATCCGGGGCGTTTCACGTGGGCCAGGGCGGAGGGCCGCAGGCCCTGCCAGGCCCTGAGATTCCGGGTGACTAGCGGCGCAGGGTTGTCGATGGCAGTTCGCCGAACGCACGGGAATAGGCCGCGGCGAACCGGCCGAGATGGACGAAGCCCCACCGTGTGGCGACCTCCGTCACGTTGACCGTGCCCCGCT
>JBEVEO010000162.1:0-8487 GCA_040512695.1 Leifsonia sp.
CGGCGTGCCGCTCGTGACCGCCGTCCCGCCGCCCACGGCGCAGGCGCCGGCCGGCGCCGTCGCCATCACGACGGAGGAGGCCGCTGCAGCCGAGGCGGCGGGAGCCCTCGCGCCGCAGAGTGTCGCGCCGACCGGCCTCCCGACCCCCGTGACACACTGAACGCGGCAGCACCCGCAGGATAGGAATCTCTGACGTGAAGACCGGGCGATCGACCAGACGGCGGAACGTGTTCGCCATGGCCGCGCTGCTGGCCCTCATCTCCGTCTTCGTGGTCCGGCTGGTCGACATCCAGATCGTGCGGGCCGACGAACTCAACGCCGCCTCCCTCGCCGCACGCTCGACGCCCGTCGAGATCCTGGGAACGCGGGGATCGATCGTCGACAAGAACGGGGTCGTGCTCGCCGAGAGCGTCATGCGCTACGACATCGCGCTGTCGCCGAAGAAGGCCGGGCCGTTCGAGCGCGAGACGTCGTCCGGCACCGAGAAGGTGTCGCTGACCCAGGCGCTCGATGAACTCGGCGCAGCCGTCGGCAGTACGGGAGCCGCGCTCCAGGCCACGATCGACGAGTCCCTCGCCGCCGACCCGGATTCCGACTTCGCCTACGTCGCGAAGGCGGTCGACACGAAGACCTACCAGGCCGTCAAGGCGCTCGAGATCCCGTGGCAGACCTTCGACAGGCATCCGGGCCGCATCTATCCCGACGGATCCGTCGCCGGCAACATCCTCGGCTACATGAGCGCGGACGGCGAGGCCCAGGCGGGTGAGGAGCTCGCTGCCAACCAGTGCCTCATCGGCAAGGACGGATCGGAGAGCTACCAGACCAGCGTCGACGGCGTCGCGATCCCCGGGACCACCGTCGACTCCGTCGCAGCGCACAACGGCGGAACCCTCGCCCTCACGATCGACGCCGATCTGCAGTGGAACGTGCAGCAGACCCTGGCCAAGCAGGCTCAGGCCACCGGCGCAGCCTGGGGGACCGTTGTGGTGCAGGAGGTGAAGACGGGCAAGCTCGTCGCCGTCGCCGACTATCCCACCGTCGACCCCAACAACGTCGACGGAACCGCCGACGTCGACAGGGGATCCCGCGCGTTCACGGCCTCGTACGAACCCGGCTCCACGTTCAAGGCACTGACGGCCGCGACAGCGATCGACGCCGGAGTGGCCACGCCGGACACCCAGGTCGTCGCGCCCTACCGGATCATCTTCCCGAACGGGGCGAACATCAACGACTCCGCGCGGCACGCCGACCAGAACCTCACGCTCACCGGCGTGCTCATCGAGTCGTCGAACACCGGGATGTCGCAGATCGGCGCCCTCATGAGTGACGACCAGCGCTACGACTACTACAAGAAGTTCGGTCTCGGCACCGAGACCGAGGTCGGCTTCCCCGCCGAGGACTCCGGCATCCTGCACGAGCCGGGAACCGACGCCTGGGACAACCAGACCAAGTACGCCACCATGTTCGGGCAGGGCCTGACGACGACGGCCGTGCAGCTCGCGAGCGTCTACCAGACCATCGCCAACGGCGGCGTGCGCATGCCCGTCCAGCTGATCGAGGGCTGCACGCACGAGGACGGCACCGTGACCGACGTGCCGGCGGCGACGGGAGTCCAGGCGGTCTCGCCGGCAGCGGCCAAGCAGACCAGCGACATCCTCGAGATGGTGTACCAGAAGGCGTGGCTCTCCAAGGTCTGGAACATCCCCGGATACCGCGTCACCGCGAAGACCGGAACGGCCCAGATGCCGGACGGCAACGGCGGATACTCGCACGGCTACCTCGTCTCGGTGGCCGGCTTCGCCCCGGCGGACGACCCCCAGTACGTGGTTTCGGTAAGCTTGGCTGACCCGGTGAACCTGAACTCCTCCGCGGCATCAGCCCCGATCTTCAAGCAGGTCATGAGTCAGGTGCTGAAGACCTACCGGGTCGTACCATCCGGGTCCACCCCGCCAGACCTGCCGGCGTCCTGGTGAACCAGTACCAATGAAATGAGAGTGAGCCACGTGACCGGATCGGCCCCAACGGCACTCCGGCCGCAGCACCCCGCTCCGCGGGCCTTGTCCGGCCTCGTCGACGCGTTCGGCCTGGACGCCAGCGGCGACATCGACGGCGTCGAGCTCACCGGCGTGAGCCTCAGCTCCGCGACGGTGCAGCCCGGCGACCTCTACGTCGGTGTGCCAGGACGCAACGCCCACGGCGCCCGGTTCGCATCCGCCGCCCGTGACGCGGGCGCCGTCGCGGTGCTCACCGACGAGTCGGGGGCCGCTGCTGCGGCGGAGAGCGGACTGCCGGTCCTCGTGACCCAGGATGCGCGCGCCGCGCTCGGTGCCGTCTCCGCCTGGATCTACCGCACCGACGAGAACCCGGCGACGCTGTTCGCCGTCACGGGCACCAACGGGAAGACGAGCGTCGTCTACCTGCTGTTCGGCATCCTCACCCAGCTCGGGGTCGAGGCCGGTCTCACCTCGACGGCCGAGCGCCGCATCGGCGACGTCGCCGTGACGAGCTCGCTGACGACGCCGGAGGCGAGCGAACTGCACGCCCTGCTGGCCAGGATGCGCGAGGCCGAGGTGCGGGCGGTCGGCATCGAGGTGTCTGCGCAGGCGCTCAGCCGCCACCGCGTCGACGGGCTCGTGTTCGACATCGCCGGCTTCACCAACCTCAGCCACGATCACCTCGACGACTACGCCGACCTCGAGGAGTACTTCCAGGCCAAGCTCGAGCTCTTCCAGCCGGATCGCTCGCGCCGTGGGGTCGTGACCGTGGACTCCGAGTGGGGGCGTCGCGTCGCCGACTCCTCCCGGATCCCCGTGACGACCCTCACGACCGTCGACGGCGTCGATGCCGACTGGCGGATGACGGTGACGAGCGAGTCCGCGGGAAGCACCGAGTTCCGCCTCGAGGGACCGGACGGCCGGTCGCTCACGACGAGCGTGCCGCTGCTCGGCTGGTACATGGCGGCCAACGCCGCCCTCGCCATCGCGATGCTGGTCGAGTCCGGGTACGACCTCGACGCCATCGCCCACGCCCTGGACCGCGACGGCGGCATCCTCGCCTACATCCCGGGTCGTGCCGAGCAGATCGCCGGTGCGGACGGCCCGCGCGTGTACATCGACTACGGGCACAGCCCCGACGCCTTCCTCAACACCCTCGAGGCGATCCGCAAGACGACGGACGGCCGCGTGATCATGGTGTTCGGGGCCGACGGCGACCGGGACACGACGAAGCGGCACGACATGGGCGCCATCGCGGCGCGTGGCGCCGACGCCGTGGTCGTCACCGACTTCCACCCGCGATTCGAGGATCCGGCGGCCATCCGCGCCGCCCTGCTCGCCGGGGCGCGCGATGCCGTGCCGGACGGAGAGTTCTACGAGGTCGCCGACCCGCGTACGGCGTTCCGCAAGGCGCTCTCCCTGGCCGGACCCGGCGACGCCGTGCTGTACGCCGGGCCCGGACACGAGGACTACCACGAGGTCGCCGGCGTGAAGGAGCCGTACTCGGCTCGCGACGACGCGCGGCTCGCACTGCAGGAAGCTGGTTGGCTGTGATCGAGATGACCATCGCGGAGATCGCCGCGGCGGTCGGGGGAGAGCTCCGACTTCCGGGCACGGATGCGAACGGCGACACCGTGATCGCCGGACTCTCGCACACGGACTCCCGCGACGTGCGGCAGGGCGACATCTTCTTCGCCAAGCGCGGGGAGGAGACCGACGGGCACCTGTTCGTCTCATCGGCCGTCGCATCCGGCGCCGCCCTCCTCGTCGTCGAGCACCCGGTCGACGAGACGGTGCCGCAGATCGTGGTCGGCGACACCGTCGACGCCCTCGGCGCCCTCGCGACCGAGGTGGTCGCCCGCGTCCGCGCCATCGGCGACCTGCGCATCGTCGGCATCACCGGCTCCAACGGCAAGACCACCACGAAGAACCTCCTCCGGGCGATCCTGGAGCGACAGGGACCGACCGTGGCCGCCAGGGCATCGTTCAACAACGAGGTCGGCGCCCCGTTGACCATGCTCGAGGTCGGTGCGGACACCCGCTACCTCGTCGCCGAGATGGGTGCGAGTGCCGAGGGCGAGATCGCCAGGCTCGTCGGCATGGCGATGCCGGACGTCGGCGTCGTGCTCAAGGTGGGCCTCGCGCACGCAGGCGGCTTCGGCGGCATCGAGGCCACCCAGCGCGCGAAGACCGAGATGGTGAGCGGACTGCCCGACACCGGCGTGGCCGTTCTCAACGCCGACGACCCGCGGGTCGCGGCCATGAAGGACGCCACCGTGGCCCGGGTGGTCTGGTTCGGACTCGGTCCGGATGCCGACGTGCGCGCCACCGACGTGCACGTCAGCGCCCAGGGCACCGGGTTCACCCTCGTTCTCCCCACCGGGGAGTCCCGCCCCGTGCAGTTCCGGGTGCTCGGCGAGCACCACGTGATGAACGCGCTGGCCGCCGCGGCCGTCGCCGCCGAGTGGGGCGTCGGCATCGACGACATCGTCTCGGCGCTGGAATCCGTGTCCGTGGCCGAGCGCTGGCGCATGGAGGTGATGGGCGGCGCGAACGGCGTCACCATCATCAACGACGCCTACAACGCGAGCCCCGACTCGATGGCGGCCGCCATCAAGACCCTGGCCCAGATCGCCGCGCCCGGGCAGCGCACGATCGCCGTCCTCGGCGAGATGAGCGAGCTCGGCGAGTACTCTGGCGAGGAGCACGACCGGATCGGCCTGCTCGCCGTCCGTCTCAACGTCTCGCAGATCGTCGTGGTCGGGCCGTCCGCCCGCCGCATGCACATCAGCACCATCAACGAGGGCTCGTGGGACGGTGAATCGGCCTACGTCGAGACGACGGACGAGGCGTTCGAGCTCGTGTCGGCGATGATCCGGCCGGGCGACCTCGTGCTCGTGAAGTCGTCGAACTCGGCGGGTCTGCGCTTTCTGGGCGATCGACTGGGAGAATCCTTCTCGTGAGAGCTCTACTGACCGCCGGGGGATTGTCACTCGCCTTCACGCTGCTGCTGACGCCGCTGTTCATCAAGCTGTTCCACCGGCTGCAGTGGGGACAGTTCATCCGAGACGACGGCCCGAAGGCCCACCACTCGAAGCGCGGAACCGCCACGATGGGCGGGATCGTCGTGATCTTCGGCGTGCTGTTCGGCTACTTCATCGCCCTGCTCATCACGGATGAGACCCCCACGATCTCGGGACTGCTCGTCCTGTTCATGATGGTGGGGCTGGGCATCGTCGGCTTCATCGACGACTTCCTGAAGACCCACAAGCAGCAGAGCCTCGGGCTCGGCGGCTGGGCGAAGGTCGCCGGCCAGGTGATCGTGGCCGGGTCGTTCGCCGTGCTCGCGCTGCAGTTCCCGAGCACTCAGGGCATCACCCCCGCATCGACGTCGATCTCGCTGATCCGCGACCTGCCGTCGCTGGACTTCCTCCGGCTCGGCACGATCGTCGGCATCGGCCTCTACGTGCTGTGGATCTGCTTCCTCACGGCGGCGGCGTCGAACGGCGTCAACGTCACCGACGGGCTCGACGGGCTCGCCACTGGCGCATCGATCGTCGCGATCGGCGCCTACATCGTGATCGGGTTCTGGCAGGCGCAGCAGTGGTGCCACAGCGCGACCATCGACCCTGACAACATCTACAAGTGCTACGAGGTGCGCGATCCGTTCGACCTCGCGATCGTGGCGGCCGCCATAGCGGGCGCGCTCGTCGGATTCCTCTGGTGGAACACGTCGCCCGCCCAGATCTTCCTCGGCGACACCGGTTCGCTCGCCCTCGGCGGGGCGCTGGCCGCCCTCGCCGTCCTCAGCCGCACCGAGCTGCTGCTGGTGTTCATCGGCGGTCTGTTCGTCATCGAGACCGGATCCGTCATCGTGCAGCGGGCGTACTTCAAGGCCACACGCGGCAAGCGCATCTTCCTGATGAGTCCGATCCACCATCACTTCGAGCTCAAGGGCTGGGCGGAGGTGACGGTCGTCGTGCGGTTCTGGATCGTCGCCGGACTGCTCGTGGCCGCCGGCATCGGCACGTTCTACCTCGAATGGCTCTCCCAATGACGGCTGCGACCGGCTCCGCCGCCGGGGCCGACCTCGACACCCTGACCAGCTGGCACGCCGACTGGCGCGGCCTCCGCGTCGGGGTGCTCGGGCTCGGGATGACCGGATTCGCCGTCGCAGACACGCTCGCCGAGCTCGGTGCCGACGTGCTCGTCGTCGCATCCTCGGCCGATCCGGAACGGGCGAAGCTCATCGACGTCATCGGTGCGCGCCTCGTGGTCGCCGACCTCGCCGAGCCGCCGGCCGAACTCATCGCGCTGGCCCCCGATCTCATCATCGCGTCGCCCGGATTCCACCCCGACCATCCCGTGCTGGCCTGGGCGGCAGGCAACGACGTGCCGGTGTGGGGCGACATCGAGCTGGCCTGGCGACTCCGCGACAAGGTGGGGGAGCCCGCCGAGTGGATCCTCGTGACCGGTACGAACGGCAAGACGACGACGGTCCAGCTCGCCGCCACGATGCTCCACGCCGCCGGGCTCCGCGTCGCGCCGTGCGGCAACATCGGCATCCCCGTCCTCGACGCCGTCCGCGATCCGCAGGGCTGGGACGTTCTCGTCGTCGAGCTCTCCAGCTACCAGCTCCACCATCTGCGCACCTCGGGTCCCGGCGCGCTCGTGCCGCACTCCGCCGTCTGCCTCAACATCGCGGACGACCACATCGACTGGCACGGATCCTTCGACGCCTACCGGGCGGCGAAGGCGACGGTCTACGCGAACACCAAGGTCGCCTGCGTCTTCAACGAGGCCGACGACGCCACCCGGCGGATGGTCGAGGACGCCGAGGTCTCCGAGGGCGCCCGTGCGATCGGCTTCACCCTGGGCATCCCCGGCCCGAGCGATCTCGGCATCGTCGAGGGGATCCTCTGCGACCGCGCGTTCGTCGACGACCGGCGCAACACCGCGATCGAGTTGACCACCCTGCCCGAGCTCGCCGCCGCAGGCCTCGACGCGCCGCACGTCGTCGCGAACATCCTCGCGGCCAGCGCGCTGGCCCGCGCCTACGGCGTCGAGCCCGGCGTCATCCACGACGCGCTCGAGACGTTCCGACTGGACGCCCATCGCATCGCCGTGGTCGCCGTCTCCGGCGACATCCGGTGGGTCGACGACTCGAAGGCCACGAACCCGCACGCCGCGCACGCGTCGCTCACCGCGTATCCGTCGGTCGTCTGGATCGTCGGCGGTCTGCTCAAGGGCGTCGACATCGACGAGCTGGTGCGTTCGCACGTGCAGCGGCTGCGCGGTGCCGTGATCATCGGGGCGGATCGTTCCGACCTGCTCGCGGCATTCGCACGACACGCCCCCGCCCTCCCGGTCGTCGAGGTCGTCACCGATGACACTGGAGAGGTGATGCCCCGAGCGGTCCGTCTGGCCGCCGCGGTGGCCAGCGCGGGGGACACCGTCCTCCTCGCTCCGGCCGCAGCGTCGATGGACCAGTTCGCCGACTACGGCGAGCGGGGGCATCTGTTCGCACAGGCAGTCCGTGAATTCTTGGGAGGTGAGGCGGATGACGAGTCCGCCTCGGGCACCGCAGGCTCCTAGGACCGCTCCCGTCGAAGCCGGCGTCTCGGCCGCCCGCATCTCGCTCGGCCGCGTGTTCCAGGCGGAGGGATCGAACTACTTCCTGCTGCTCGGCACCACCCTGTTCCTCGTGGGGTTCGGCATCGTCATGGTGCTCTCCTCCTCGTCGGTCGACTCCTACCTCGACAACGAGACGCCCTTCGGCGGCGCATGGAAGCAACTGCTGTTCGCTAGCCTCGGCGTCCCCGTGATGCTGCTGGCCAGCCGGATGCCGGTCACGTTCTGGCGTCGCATCGCCTGGCCGGCGCTCATCATCGGTTCCGTCCTCCAGCTCATCGTGGTGGCCACCCCGCTCGGCATCGAGGTCGGAGGCAACCAGAACTGGCTGGCCATCGGCTCGTTCCAGTTCCAGCCGTCGGAGATCATCAAGGTCGCCCTCGTGATCTGGCTGGGCAACATCATGTGGATGAAGCGCGATCACCTCGAGGACTGGAAGCACACGCTCATCCCGGTGTTCGTCGTCGGCGGCGGCGCGACCGGCCTCGTGCTGCTCGGCGGCGACCTCGGCACGGTCATCGTCATGGCCGGCATCCTGTTCGGCGCGCTGTTCTTCGCCGGGGTCAAGCTCCGGCTCCTGTTCGTCCCCGTCGTGCTCAGTGTCGTCGTCGGGCTCATGGTGGCGGTCTCGAGTCCCAACCGCATGACGCGCATCATGGCGTTCTTCGACGAGTCGTGCGAGGGCAAGGAGCAGGGAGCGTGCTGGCAGACGCTGCACGGCGACTACGCCCTGGCCAACGGGGGCGTCTTCGGCGTCGGCCTCGGCAACTCCAAGGCCAAGTGGTCCTGGCTGCCCGCCGCCGACAACGACTTCATCTTCGCCGTCATCGGCGAGGAGCTCGGCCTGATCGGCGCGATCGTG
>JBEVEO010000171.1:0-2700 GCA_040512695.1 Leifsonia sp.
CGTCGGCGCTGCCCGCTCCGCCCATCTCCGGGTTCGAGGCGACGAGGAGGGGCACCTTCGCCTTCGACTGCGCGTAGCGGATGTGCTTCTGGACCGCTGCCGAGTCGGCGCCCATGTAGCGGATCCCGCCGACATGGAGATTGGTCACGACGTTGTCCAGGTAGCCCTCGTCGAACGACACGTTGAGGTTGATGAAGAGCTGGCCGATCTTCTCCTCGAGGGTGAGGGATTCGGCGGTCCGCTCGACCCACTCGACCGCTTCATCGTCGAGAGTGAAGGGTTTCGCACGAAGATCGACCATGAGGACATCCTTGTTTTCAGGGGACGGACCGGCGGGATGAACACACGCCACAGCATCCATGAGACACCATCCGCTCTCGATTTGTCAACCGATTGCCAACACGCCGCAGGCGCTCGGTGCACCCAGGGACGCAGGCGTTTGGCAATCGGTTGCGTAAATCGGAACTCCGTCCTAGAGTGGGCGCACTGCCTTGCGGATCTGATCCGGCGAGGTTCCCAGTGACGTGAACGCACGCAAAGGTGGTTTTCCCTTCATGACCCAGTCCAACCCGGTGACGTGGACCCTGTCCGGCTTCGGCGACGAGATCGATCCCGACCCCGCCGTCCAGGTCGCCGTGCTCAAGGCACTCGGCTCGTCCCACATCGAAGTGCGAAGCGCGTGGACCACGAACGTCGTAGACCTCTCCGACGACCAGCTCGCTACCCTCGCCGGCTTCCTGGCGAAGGAGGGCATGGGCGTGTCCGCCGTGGCGTCGCCGATCGGCAAGGTGGACATCTCGCTCGACGCGGACCTCGAAGTCCAGCGCCTGCGCCGTATCATCCGTGTCGCCCACGCACTCGAGACCCCGAACATCCGCATCTTCTCGTTCTTCCGCGGTGACGGCGTCTCCGTCGAGTCGACCCGCGACGACGTGATGCTCCGGATGCGACTGCTCGCCGACGAGGCGGAGCGCGAGGGCGTCGTCCTCCTCCACGAGAACGAGAAGGACATCTACGGCGACACCCCCGAGCGCGTACTCGACCTCGTGGAGTCAGTGGGTTCCCCTGCGCTCCGCCTGGCCTGGGACAGCGCCAACTTCGTCCAGGTCGGCGTCGCCAGACCGCATGACGACGGCTTCGCGATGCTTCGCCCCTACCTCGACTATCTGCAAGTGAAGGATGCCGTCGCCGCGACAGGTGCGGTCGTTCCGGCCGGGCAGGGTGACGGGCAGGTGCTCCAGACGCTCACGGCGTTGCGCGACGACGGGTATCCCGGTTACGCCTCGCTCGAACCGCACCTCGATGAGGCGCACGCGCTCGGCGGGTTCTCCGGTCCCGCCGCTTTCGGCGAGGCCGCTCGGGCCCTCGGCCGCCTGCTCTCCGGCATCGGGGTGGCGACCAGATGAACGACGCTCCTGCCCGCATCGCGATCGTCGGTTCCGGCGCTCTCGCCAGGGCTCATGCCAGGGTCGCCGTCGCGCATCCCGGTCTTCGACTCGTCGCCGTGGTCGACCCGGACAAGCGGTCGGCGACACTGTTGGCCGAAGACATCGTTAACCGGCTGGAGGGGGAGCGGCCGGCGCTCTTTCCCGATCTCGACAGCACGCTCGCGGCGGTCGACGTCGACATCGTGGCTGTCGGGGACGCCGGCGGCCTGGTCGACGCGGCCGCGATCGCGACGGGAAAGCCGGTCATCGGGGGAGCGGTGCCGTCATCCGGGGCCGAAGCGTGGTTCGCCTTCGCGCCAGGTGTCGGACCGCTGGGCGTCACCGACGACGACGCCGCGTTCGCCAGCCACCTGCGCCAGTACGAACGCGTGCTCGCGCTGATCGGCTTCGGGCCCCACGCCGTGCAGGCAGGGGCAGGAGCATGACCGACGTGCGCGCCGCCGTGATCGGTTGCGGCGACATCTCCTCGCTCCACCTCGCCGCACTCGCCACCGTTCCCGGTGCGACGCTCGTCGCCGTCTGCGATACGGATGCCGACAGGCTCGCCGCCGCATCCGTCGCGAAAGAGGTCCCCGGGTTCGCAGACCACCTGCGCCTGTTCGATGAGGTCAAGCCCGACGTCGTGCACATCTGCACCCCGCACGACACCCACGCCGTCATCGCGGTCGCCGCGCTCGACCGCGGAATCGATGTGATCCTCGAGAAGCCGCTGGCGCACACCAGGGACGAGGCCGACCGGCTTCAGCTGGCGGCGGAGAGGAGCGGCGCGCGACTCGCCGTCTGCTTCCAGAACCGATACAACGCCCCGGTCCAGGCGGCCCGGCTCGCACTCGCCACCGGGGACCTCGGCGCGGTTCTCGGCGCTTCGGCAACGGTGCTGTGGCACCGGAGCGCCGAGTACTACCTCGATCGGCCCTGGCGCGGGCGCTGGTCGACCGGCGGCGGCGGGCTGCTCATGAATCAGGCGATCCACACCCTCGACCTGGTCCAGTGGCTCGTCGGCCCGGTCGAATCGGTCAGCGGCAACGCGAGCACCCGGTTCCTCGAGGATGTCATCGAGGTCGAGGACACCGCTGAGATGGTGCTGCGTCACGTCAACGGTGCGCGCAGCGTCTTCTACGCCACACTCGCCCACTCATCGAACGCCCCGGTCGACATCGAGATCGTGACCGAGCGCGCGACGCTGCACATCCGTGGCGATCTCACGATCACCCACGCGGACGGCACCGTCGAGACGGTCGCCGAGCGGAAG
>JBEVEO010000173.1:0-13857 GCA_040512695.1 Leifsonia sp.
CCGAGAGTCCCTCTCCCGAGGTGGGACGACGCGCACCCCCCACAGAGACGGCCCCGGATCGGCTAGCGGGGCCCTTCTCTGTCGGGGACGCGAGCGTTCAGTCCGTGATGTCGATCTCGATCATGACGTCGGCCTCGATCGCGTCGCGCACGGCGTCGAGGATCTCCGTGGGGACGGCGGTGTCGACGGTGAGCACGCTGAGGGCCTGGCCGCCGGCGTTGTGCCTGGCGATCTGCATGCCCGCGATGTTGATGCCGGCCTCACCGAACTCGCGGCCGTAGACGGCGACGATGCCCGGGCGGTCGGTGTAGAGCATCACGATGAGGTTCTTCGCGATCGGGACCTCGACGTCGTAGCCGTTGATCTCGACGATCTTCTCGGTCTGCTTCGTGCCGGTGAGCGTCCCGGACACCGACACCTGGGTGCCGTCGGCGAGGGCACCGCGCAGCGTGATGACGTTGCGGTACTCCTCGGAGACGGCGTCGGTGATCAGGCGCACGCCGATCCCCCGCTGGTCGGCGAGGAGCGGGGCGTTCACGTACGACACGGTCTCACTGACCACGTTCGTGAAGATGCCCTTGAGGGCGGCGAGCTTGAGGACGCTGACGTCGTAGCCGGCGAGCTCGCCGCGTACCTCGACGTCGACGCTCGTCAACGGGCTCGAGTGGGCGAGTCCGGAGAACACCTGGCCGAGCTTCTCGAGCAGCGGGATGCCAGGGCGCACGTAGGGGTCGATGACGCCGCCGGCGACGTTCACGGCGTCGGGGACGAGCTCCCCCGCGAGCGCGAGACGGACCGAGCGGGCGACGGAGACGCCGGCCTTCTCCTGGGCCTCGTCGGTCGATGCGCCGAGGTGCGGCGTGACGACGACGTTCGGGAGGCCCAGCAGCGGCGAATCCTGGGGAGGCTCGCTCACGAAGACGTCGAGGCCTGCACCGGCGATCTCCCCGGCGACGAGCGCGTCGTGCAGGGCGCTCTCGTCGATGAGGCCGCCCCGGGCGACGTTGACGACGTAGGCCGTCTTCTTCATGCGCTTCAGCTGCTCGCTGCCGATCATCCCCGTCGTCTCGGGCGTCTTCGGCATGTGGATCGTGATGAAGTCCGACTGCTCGAGCAGCTCGTCGAGGGTGACCGGCTGCACGCCGAGCTGCTGGGCACGGGCCGAGGTGATGTAGGGGTCGTAGGCGATGACGGTGGTGCCGAAGGCCTGCAGCCGGGCCGTGATGAGGGCGCCGATGCGGCCCAGGCCGATGATCCCGATCGTCTTCTCGTACAGCTCCGTTCCGGTGTACGCCGAGCGCTTCCACTTGCCGTCCGACAGCGCGGCATGGGCGGCGGGGATGTGACGGGCCAGGCTCAGGATGTGACCGACGGTGAGTTCCGCTGCGGAGATGATGTTCGAGGTCGGCGCGTTGACGACCATGACGCCCGCCGTGGTCGCGGTCTTGATGTCGACGTTGTCGAGGCCGACGCCCGCTCGCGCGATGACCTTGAGCTTCGGCGCTGCGGCGATGGCCTCGGCGTCGAGGTGCGTCGCCGATCGCACCAGGACGGCGTCGGCGTCGGCCAGGGCGGCGAGCAGTGCCGGACGATCGGTGCCGTCCACGTGGCGGACGTCGAAGTCGGGACCGAGGGCGTCGATCGTGGCGGGCGAGAGGATTTCAGCGATCAGCACGACCGGCTTTGACACGACGAATCGATTCCTTTGGCATTGGGAGCGGGGAGGATGCGCGTCGCAATCGCTGGGACGCAATCATGTGAAACTCTAGCTGAGGTCATACGGAGGGGAGGACTTCATGACGTCGGTCGACCTGTGGCCCACCGTTCAGCTCGTCCTGCGCATCCTGCTGGCCCTGGTCTTCATCGGCATGGGCGTCTCGCACTTCCTGCCGGCGTCGGCCAGCACCATGGCGGCGATGATCCCTCCCCGGATGCGCACGGACGGCCTGCTCCGTCCGCCGAACCTCGTGCGCTTCACCGGGGTGTGCGAGATCGCCGGAGGCGTCGGCCTGCTCCTGCCGGCCACGCAGGTGGCCGCCGGCGTCCTGCTCGCGGTGTTCCTGGTCTGCGTGTTCCCGGCGAACGCCTACGCGGCCGCCCATCCGGAACGGTTCGGGGTCGTGGCCGTCCCGCTCGTCCCACGGCTCGTCGCACAACTGGTGCTGATCGCGCTGTGCATCCTCGCCGTGGTCTGAGGCTCAGCCGATCGGGATCCAGCGGGCGAACGCGGCGATGACGTCGAGGCTGAGAACGGCCGAGAGTCCGAGACCGACGGCGTAGAACACGACCTGGACGAGGGGACCGCGGTGGCGGCCCATGGTGAACGCCGTCGCGAAGATCGCGAGCGGCAGCACCAGGGCGAGCACGAGAAGCACCCAGCCGAAGACGTTGATGGACGCGTCGAGGCTGGTGGCGAAGTCCGAGATGCCCAGGATGTTGCCCAGCGCCTCGAAGACGTCGTAGGCGTAGAACAGCCCGAACACGATGGCCAGGGCGACCGCCAGCCACAGCGGCGTCCGCGGGGATCGATCGACGGCGGTCTCCTCCGGGACGGCGCTCATGACGCCACCCCGGTCCCGAGGATGAAGGGCAGCGGAACGAGGAGGACGGCGCCGGCGACGAGCCAGGCGACACGGGCACGACCGTGTGCGAGCCAGAGCGTCGCTGCGAACCAGAGCGGTGCCGCGACGACGGCGAACCAGGATCCGGCCGCGAACATCACCTGCGCCACGGGGTCGGATGCTCCCGTGCCGATGCGACCGGCCGAGACGGCCCAACCCAGCGTGTAGAGCAGGTAGATGCCGCCCATCACGCCGAGCGTCACGAGCGTGACGGCGCTGGTCTCAGCGCGCTCCTCCGGCGCGACCGGTTCTGCGTCGGCCACCCGGCCGGTGCTGCCGACGGCCGTCCAGCCGGGGGCGAGCCGGTCCGCCGGCTCATCGCCCGTTCGAGCGGCGAGGGTGGGATCGTCGTCCCCGGCCCACGTGAGGGCGTCATCATCCGGCTCGGCTGCCATACGCCCAGACTATCGGGCGCATGGCGCGACTCAATCGGCCGGGCGCGGTGCGGCGGGCGACAGGTCGTCGAAGCGGTCGCCGGACCGCTGCCCGAGCATGTCGACATAGGCCTGAGCCGAGCGCCGGGCGTCTGCGGCGACGTCGATCGCCTTCGCCCGTCGTTCGAGGCCGTCGACGTAGGCGAGCCCCTGGGACTTGATCTCGGTACGGATGTCGGCTGCCGCCTTCTGGTTGCCTGCGGCGGTGTCGACTCCGGCGCAGGCGGTGAGGCCGAGGCCGGTGCTCGCCGCGATCAGTGCTGCGGCGAGGGCGATTCTGGGGGTGCGTGTTGCGTTCATGTGGCCACCATCGGCCTGGGCGGTATGGAGACGGCGCGCGGCCGGTATGGAATCGGTATGGAGCCTCCCGCGCCTTCATTGACAGCCCGTTGATGTGCGCCCACACTGCAGGATGTGGGCATCGATGTGCTCGGGCCGCTCACCGTCGACGGCGGGTCGCTCAGTCCCAAGGAACGCGCGGTCCTCGCAGCGCTGGTGCTGAAGTACGGCCAGGGGGCGACGACCGACGAGCTGGCCGATGCCTGCTGGGGCGAACGACTGCCGTCGACATGGCGCAAGCAGCTGCAGGCGCTCATCGTCGGCAACCGCCGGATTCTCGGCGCCGACGCCATCGCGACCATTCCCTCCGGGTACTCCCTCACCGTCTCGCCCGACACGATCGACGCCGCGAGGTTCGAACGTCTCGTCTCCCGCGCGGCGGAGCACTTCGCCAACGCCGAGCCCGACCGCGGCGTCGACGCCCTCGAGAACGCCCTCCGGCTCTGGCGCGGCACGGCCTATCCCGAACTCTCGTCGTGGGATGCAGCAGTGGCCGAGTCAGCCAGGCTCGACGATCTGCGGAAGGCCGCGGAGGAGGATCTACTCGATGGCCGCCTCGCCTGCGGCGAGCACCGCAGCGTCGTCCCGGACGCGGAGCTCCTCGTGCGCGAGGAGAGTCTGCGGGAACGGCGTTGGGCCATTCTCGCGACGGCCCTCTACCGCGCGGGCAGACAGGCGGATGCCCTCGCCGCGCTTCGGGAGGCCCGCCGTCGTCTCGACGAGGATCTCGGCATCGAACCCGGCCGGGAGCTCGAGGACCTGGAACGGGGCATCCTCCAGCACGATCCATCCCTCGATGCGCCACCCCCTCCGGATCGGACGCGGTCGGACTGCCCGTACAAGGGATTGGCCTGCTTCGAGGCGGACGACGAGGAATTGTTCTTCGGGCGCGCCGCTGAGACCTCCGCTGCGCTGTCGCGTCTCGACCGCACGTCCTTCCTCGCCTTCAGCGGAGCATCCGGGTCGGGCAAGTCCTCCCTCGTCCTCGCCGGCGTCGTTCCGGCCCTCCGCCGTGCCGGGCGCAGCGTCGTGGTCGTCACTCCGGTCCCGCCGGCGTCGACGCGACTGCGGGATGCGGTGACGCGCATGCCGCGGGCGGGCACGATCGTCGTCGACCAGTTCGAAGAGGTGTTCGGCGCCGACCAGCATGCGGACACCGCGCGCGAGTGCTGCGCCCTCCTGGCCGACGTCGTCGCCGCCGGTGGCACGGTGATCCTCACCGTGCGCTCCGACTTCCTCGACGATTGCGCCGCGGACCCGCGGCTCGCTCCGCTGCTGGCGTCCGACGTCCAGATCGTCGGCCCGATGTCCCGCGAAGCGCTCCGCGAGGCCATCGTGGAGCCGGCGCGGGTGACGGGGCTCCGGCTCGAGAACGGCCTCGCCGAGCTCGTGATGCGGGACGCGGCCGGCGAAGCCGGTCTACTGCCGCTGATGTCGCACGCCCTCGTGGAGACCTGGCTGCTGCGCGACGGCGCCACGCTGACGATCGAGGCGTACGAACAGGCGGGCGGGCTCGGCGCAGCCCTCGCGTCGACGGCGGAGCGGGTGTACACCTCGCTCGACGACGAGGAGCGCGCGGCCTGCCGTTCGCTGCTCCTGCGCCTCGTGGTCCTCGGCGTCGAGGGAAGCCCCGTCCGCCGCCGTGCGCACCTGCGTCCCCTGCGCGAGGATCCCGTGCGGAGCGGCATCATCGGCCGGTTCGTGCAGGCACGACTGCTGACGGCGTCGGACGACACCGTCACCCTGACGCACGAGTCGCTCGCGACAGCCTGGCCGCGACTGCGCGCCTGGCTCGACGAGGATGCCCAGAACGCGCGGGTGATGGAGCAGGTCACCGCCGCCTCCGAGGCGTGGGAGGCGGACGGGGAACCCGCCGAGGACCTCTACCGCGGTGCCCGGCTGGAGACCGCGTTGGAGTGGCGTGCGAGCGCCTCCCCCGACCTGACCGGGACGGAGGCCCGGTTCCTCGACGCGTCAGCGGCACGCGACAGGGCGGAGACGGACGCAGCCGCCGCACGGGCGCGTCGCGATGCCCGGCAGAACCGCACGCTACGGGGTCTCCTCACCGGGGCGGGCGCCCTGCTCGTGGCATCCGTCGCGGCGACCGTCTTCGCCATCGACAGCGGCACCCAGGCGACTCGGCAGGGGGCTTCGGCCAATGTTGAGGCGCTCGTGGGAACCTCGCTGGCGCTGCGGGCGTCCCAGCGTGATGTCGCAGCCTTGCTCGCCGTCGAGGCCCACCGGCGCTGGCCGGAGGACCCGCGTCCGCTCTCGGCCCTGCTCGGGACGTTCACCGCAGCACCCGACTACCTCGGCAGCGCCTACCCCGCCGGCGCGGATCGCATCGCCGGGGCACTCGTCCCCGGCACGGACTCCGCCGTGATCATGCGGGACGACGGCACGGCGGCGACGTACGACATCGCGACTGCCGGCCTGCTCTCGCGCCTCGAGGTCGAGCCGAGCCCGGTGGCGTTCGGCAGGCGGCCCATCGTCGCGGTCAGCAGCGACGCCGACACGGCGGTCATCCTGCGCTCGATCGTTGCCGGAGAGTACACGGACTTCTTCGGGACGGATTTCAGCCGCACGTCGGAGCTCATCGCCGTGGACCTTCCCAGCGGCGGGGCGATCGCCGATCCGCTCCGGCTCAGCATCGGCGGCGATTCCATGTCGCTCACCTCCGATGGCACGATCGCGGCGATCGCCGCCCAGGACGGTCGCGTGCGGGTCGTGGACGTGGCGGCCGGTCAGGTGGTGTCGACCATCAATCCCGCCGAGTATTCGCAGAATCCACCCTGGACCTCGACGGAGGTCGCGTTCGTCGCTGACGACCTCCTCGCCATCGGCACGTCCGGAGGCGAGATCGTCCTCGTCGATCCGGAGAGCTCCGCGGTCCTCCAGCGGATCCCCACCCCGGAGGACATGGCCGGGACCGCGCTCCTGACCACGCGGACCGGCATGCTCGTGACCAGCGGGAGCGCGGGCATCGCGGCGGTGGACCTCGCCGTCGGCGCTCCAGCCTGGGAGAAGCAGACCGGAGACGGGGGGTGTCCATGGCTGGTGGCATCAGCCGACGGGTCGCGGCTCTGGTGCGGCACGGCACGAGGACTCATCGTCGAACGCGACCTCGCCACGGGCGAGGCGATCGCGGACCTCGTGGAACCGCGAGTCGGAGATCTCTTCCTCTCGACCGATGAATCGGAGCTGATCGCGTTCAGTGCGGGTTCTGCCGCGATCTCACGATGGGGAACGACGGGCGACGGAGCCGTCACGCACACGATCGCCGACGGCTCCCGGCTGTTCTCCGGCTACGGGCCGGCCGACTCGAGGATCATCACGGTGACGGCGGGCGAGGATCGCGCTGACGCCGGATTCGGCATCTGGTTCACCGAACGGGGCGCCGAAGCGGAGTTCTCCCTCTGGGGTACCGAGCCCGGATCGGCTCCACAGCGGCTCGTCCCGGGAACGACCTGGGCTGCGTGGGCCGGATCCGATGCGCTGCTGACGGTGGGGCCCGACCATCGTCCCGCCTTCGTGGACACATCCGGTGCTCGGCAGATCCCGACCGACGCCATCTCGAGCCTGGCCTCACGCGTGTGGATGGGCGCATCCGGAACACGCACCTACATCGGAGCCGACGGAAACGACCTGTGGGTGATGGATCCCGCGACGGGCGAGCGCGTCGCGGGGCCCATCGATCTCGGAGCGGAGCCGGTTGCACTGACCTCCACCCGGGATGAGAAGCGGGTTCTTGTGACGACGTCGCTGAATGGCGTTTCACAGACGCGCCTGATCGATGCCACGACCGGAGCCGCCGCCTCCGAGACCCTCACCGGACCCACCACGACCGTGCTCGCCGGCGACGAGGTCATCGGTGCCGACGCGACCCGCCTCACGCGATACGCGCTGCCCGGCATGACCGAGATCGGATCCCTGCCGAGCACGTCAGCCGGAACCCGCAGGCTCCAGGTGAGCGCCGACGGCGGGACGCTGCTCGCTACCGGGACGGACGGTTCGGTCGCCCTCTACGATCTCGGCAGCGGTCTCCGCCTCGGCGACACGATCCCCGCGAACGGGCGATGGGGTGCTGACGCGTTCCTGCGGCCCGACGGGAACGAGCTGGCCGTCGCCCGTGCGGACGGAGTGCAGGTCTGGGACCTCGACCCCGCCCGACACGCCGAAGCCGCCTGCCGGGTCGCCGGGCGCGATCTCACGCGCACCGAATGGGCGGCCTACCTGGGCGGCATCGGGCCGTACCGCTCGACCTGCGGGTTCGGCGAGGACTGACGGTCGGGCTCAGCGGCCGGCGACGCGTGCTGCGGCGATGGCGGCGCGGACGACCTCGGCATCGGTGACGTCGAAGCCTGCATCTCCCCCGCCCGGACCGCTGACTCCGCCGTGCGTGGTGCGACCACGCGCCGACAGGTGCACGGCGTCGACGCCGGTCGCGGCGAGCAGTGCGATGTCTGCGATCCTGACGCCGCCCCCAGCCATGATCTGGACACCCGCGGCAGCGGCGACCATCTCGGCGAGCACTCCGGCACCGGCCCGACAATCCAGGGCACCGCCCGAGCTCAGCACGCGCGCTATCCCGACGTCGGCCAGGGCGGCCACGGCGGCCACGGGGTCGGGGGCGATGTCGATCGCACGATGCACCGTCACGCTCATGCCGTCCGCCGCCTCGACGAAACGCGCGATGGCACGGTGATCGAGCTCGCCCGCGCTCGTCGACGCGCCGACGACGACGCCGTCCGCGCCCGCAGAGAACGCCGCACGGATGTCGCGCGCGATCACGGAGAGCTCGTCCTCGTCGTAGAGGAACCCGCCACCACGCGGACGGACGAGCACGTGCACGAAGTCCGATGCACGGGCCCCGGCTGCTGCCGCAACGGCCGCCTCGACGAGTCCGATGGACGGCGTGAGGCCACCGACGCCCAACGCGGCGCACAGCTCGATCCGATCGGCACCGGACGCGAGGGCGGTGCGCACGCCGGCGACGTCCTGCACCGCGATCTCGATCGCGATTCCGCTCATGACTTCGCCCTCCCGCACGCAGCGGCCCGCTCCTGGTGGGGCGGGCCGCGATGCGTCGAGATTACCGCACATCGAACCGAGGGCAGGCACGGAGCCGATCGTGCGCGGCGCGCGAGTCCGGCGCATTCAGTGGCCGGTGATGCGCAATCGTCGCTCGGCCTGGTCGAGATAGTCGCGACCCATTGAGGATCCCACGATCTCCGGAGCGGGTGTCGGTGCGGCGCAGACGTTCACACCGGCTCGCCGTTCTGCGAGATCCCGGTACGCGGCCGGAGCCGGCGCGTCCAGTGCCGCCCGGCGCTCGGCCAGGTCGCGGTAGACGCCGCCGCTGCCCGCGCGTTCGACGGCAGACGCGCCGTTGTCCGTCGTCACCTCCGGAGTCGCGCAGCCGGCGAGGAGGAGGCCTGCAGCGATGGCGAGGACGGCCATGGCACGGGGATGGGTGTTCTTCGAGATGTTCATGACTGCACCGTGCGCCGCGGAGGTATGCAGTGCGCCATCCATCGGTATGCAATCGGTATTCACAGCGATGCGGCATCGTTGACACCCCCACCGAGGGCGCTCACACTGCAGGTGTGGAGATCCGCGTGCTCGGTGACGTCGTCGCGGGCAACGGAAGGCTCAGCCCCCGCGAGCGTTCCGTGCTCGGCGTCCTCGCGCTCCGCCGGGGATCCGCCGTCTCGCCGGCCGAACTCGCCGACGCGCTGTGGGGCGAGCATCCGCCGCCGACGTGGTCGAAACAGATACAGGCATCGATAGCCCGCATCCGGCGAGGCCTGGGCACTGCCGCCATCACCACCACTCCCGTCGGATATCGGCTCGACGTCGATCCCGATGCCATCGATGCCGTTCAATTCGAGAGCCTCGTCGCAAGCGCGCGGGATCACGTCGACGGCGGCGACCCTGCCCGAGCCATCGATGCGATCGAGCGTGCATTCGGCCTCTGGCGTGGCGTCCCGTACTCGGATCTGGGCGGCTGGCCACCGGCGGTCGACGAGGCGTTTCGCCTCGGCGAGATCCGATCGATTGCTGAGGAAGGTGCGATCGAGGCGCGGCTCGCCGATGGTGAACCGTACTCGGTCATTCCGGATGCGGAGCGACTCGTGCGAACAGAGCCGCTCCGGGAACGCCGTTGGGCTCTCCTTGCGACAGCGCTGTACCGAAGCGGCCGGCAGGCGGACGCACTCGCCACCCTGAGGGAGGCCCGATCGCGCCTCGGGGAGGAGCTCGGAATCGAACCGGGTAGTGAACTCTCGAGGATGGAGGGCGCCATCCTTCATCAGGACGCGTCGTTGCAGCCTCCACCCAGTCGACCCCCCTCCAGCGCGGTGTGCCCGTATCCCGGGCTGCGCGCCTACGAGGCGAGCGACGCCGAATCCTTCTTCGGCCGGGAGGACGACGTCCGCGCCGCCCTCCTCCGCCTCTCGCGGTCACCGTTCCTGGCCGTCTCCGGCTCGTCCGGCTGCGGCAAGTCCTCACTCGTCCTCGCCGGGATCGTCCCAGCCCTCCGTGCTCGCGGTGCGGTCGTCGAGGTGCTCGGCTCGGGCGCACTGACCGTGACGGCGCTGCGAGACGTTCTCGGTGAACACGCGCGAGCCGGCGTCGTGGTGGTCGACCAGTTCGAGGAGATCTTCCACGCCGGCCTGCCGAGCGAGGACGTGTCCGCGTTCTGTGCACTGCTCGCAGGGGCCGTCGACGCCGGCCGTTCCGTCATCGTCTCGGTGCGCTCGGACTACCTGGATGCGTGCGCCGCAGAACCGAGCATCGGAGCGCATTTCGCCGAGGGGGTCCACCTCGTCGGGCCGCTCTCGGCCTCGGGGCTGCGGAGCGCCATCGAGGGGCCGGCCCGACGGGCGGGGCTGAGGCTCGAGACCGGCCTCGTGGAGCTGATCCTCCGCGACGCGGAGGGAGAGCCGGGCGCTCTCCCCCACGTCTCGCACGCCCTCGTCGAGACCTGGCTGCGCCGCGAGGGCGCAACCCTCACGGTCGCCGGATACGAGGAGTCCGGCGGGATCTCGGGCGCAATCGCGCAGTCGGCGGACCGGCTCTACCAGGCGCTCGACCCGGAGGAACGGGAGATCTGCCGGGCGACGCTCCTCCGCCTCATCGAGATCGGATCCGACGGTGCACCGATGCGCCGGCGCATTCCGATCAGGTCCCTCCGGGACGACCCCGCGCACGCCCAGGTCCTCACGAGCCTCGAAGACGCCCGACTGATCAGCGCTGAGCAGGACTCCGTGGTGGTCGCCCACGAGTCGCTCGCCACCGCATGGCCGCGACTGCACGGCTGGCTCGAGACCGACGTCGATGGCACCCGTACCATGAACGCCCTCGCGGCAGCGGCCGGCACGTGGGAAGCGGATGGACGCCCGGACGAGGACCTCTACCGCGGCGCCCGCCTGCAGGCGGCGCTCGAATGGCAGAACGTCAATACTCCGCGACTGGCAGCGTACGAATCCGAGTTCCTCGCCGCGTCGAAGGCCCGCGAGCAGGACATCGTCGACGACGTGGCGCGCCGCGCGCGGCACGATCGCCGCCAGAATCGCCGGCTCCGCGTCCTCCTCGTCGCCGCCGTGGCGTTGTTCGCCGTCGCTGCCACCTCGGCAGGGCTGGTCGCCGCCGGCACGAAGGAGACGGAGGCTCAGCGCACGACCGCCCGCATCGAGGCCCTCACGAGCACGTCTCTCTCCCTGCGGGGAACGGATCGGGATGTCGCGGCGCTGCTCGCGGTGGAAGCCCACCGGCTCTGGCCCGACGACCCTCGAACGCGCGCCGCGCTCATGGGCGCGATGACGAGTGCCCACGGCCTCCTCGCGACCACGCATCTCGAAGGCGTCGATGGCATGTCGGGCGCCCTCATCCCCGGGACACGGCGTGCGGTCGCGGCGAGCGACGACAAGGTCGCGGTTTACAACGTCGACACCGGTGAGCTCGTGTACCCGGTCGACCTGCCGAAGGAGAGTCCGGAGACCGACAGCCGATACGGCCCGGCGATCAGCGGCGATGGGGCGCGCGTCGCGAATGCGGAGCGCATCTGGGACGAGACCGACACGCAGGTGGGCATCCGGCTGTCCGTCGCAGACCTGACGACCGGGGCGCTGATCCGCCCGACGATCGAACTCGACTTCCCGCTCAGCTCCATCACGATGAACCACGAAGGTGACCTGATCGCTGCGATCGACGAGATCGGGACGCTGCGACTCATCGACGCGGACACCGGCTCCATCAGGCAGGTCACCGGTACCTCATCCCACAAGGCCCAGGGAGCGACCGATCGTGCCGGGGCGGCGCGCTTCACCCCGGGCGGACTCCTCGTGTACGGCACCGTCGAGGGGCCGATGCATGTCGTCGATCCGGGCGCCGCTGCCGTGGTCGCAACGGTGCCCATGCCCGCAGAGTCGACGAACGTCGCCATGACGGTCGTCTCAGACACGCGCGTCATCACGACGGGCGACCACTGGATCTCCTCCGTCGACCTCGCCGCACGCCGCGCCGACTGGACCCAGCAGCTCGTCACCACCACCGACGATCCGTGCCCGTGGGTGACGGCATCCGTCAAGCTCCGGACCGTGTACTGCGGCGACTTGTTCGGGCACATCGACGAGCGCAGCCTCGACACCGGCGCGCCGACGGAGCGCTCCTTCGACCCGCAGCTCGGGTTCGTCGGCACCATGTCGGTCGTCGAGGACCGACAGGAGCTCGTGGTCGTCGGCCGCGGCACAGCGATCACACGCTGGAAGCTCGACGGGTCCGGTGCCGTCACACGGGTCATCGCACCGGGTTGGGTGATCCGTGATGGGTATTCAGCGGCCGGGTCGAGCCTCGTCGTCGCCCGCCGCGCCGATGGTGTGGAGTGGTGGGGAGACTACCGCGAGTTCGCGGTGCTCGATACGCGCACCGAGGAGATGCTGCACGTCCCCACCCCCTCGTACGGAGTCATGTGGGCGGGTGCGACGACCCTGGTCGGCGACTTCGGCGGCGTCGGGCCGCGCCGAACGGGCTACCTCGACATCCGTACCGGAGCGCAGTACCCGGGTGATCCTCTCCCCGAGAGTGTGGAGAGCATCCGGATGAGCGCCCCGGGCGACCGGCTGTACGTCGGTCAGCCCGGCGGTGAGATCTGGACCATCGACCCGGCGACCGGCCGCCGCATCGAGCCGACGATGCAGACCGACGGCGGCGACCCCGTGCTCATCTCGACGAGCCCCGACGGCAGCCGTGTGCTCGTGACGAGCTGGAACATGGATTTCACGCCCGATTCGATCCTCTTCGACGCGGAGAGCGGCGAGAAGATCAGGGCCGGACTCGTCGGAATCGGCCTGACGGCCCTGACGGCGCGAGGCGAGGTCGCCGGTACCTTCCGGTACCAGGCCGTCGTCCGCTACGACGCCGACACCTTCGAACGGATCGGCGCTCTTCCAGGCGCCTCCGGCGGACTCGACACCGTGAACGTCAGCGCGGATGGTCGCACCCTCAGCACGTACTCCCTGGACAACACGGTGACCCTCTACGACCTCGTGGGCGGCGTGCAGCTCGGCGGCGCCATCCCCGTCATGGGCGAATGGAACTACCCGATGGGGTTGGTGTACTCCGGCGTGATCCGCGCTGATGGAGCAGAACTCGCCGTCAACGTCCCGGGCGGCATCGCGTTGTGGGATCTCCGGCCGTCATCGCATGCCGCTGCCGCCTGCAGGATGGCCGGTCGCGACCTGACACGCGACGAGTGGATCGCCTACCTCGGAGAGATCGGCCCGTATCGCTCGACGTGCGGCTACGCCGACTAGCGAGCTGAGTCGCCCGGATTTCCCGGTTCCAACGCCGAATCGCCCGACTTTCCGGGAAAGTCGGGCGATTCGATGAGGGGGTGTCGCTTAGCGCGCGACCTCGCCGTCGACGTAGTCGTCGTCGTTGGAGGCGTTCCACGCGAACAGCTTGCGCAGCTCGCGGCCGGTGGCCTCGATCGGGTGAGCCTCGCCCTTGGCGCGGAGCGCGAGGAACTCGGGGGCTCCGGCGTCCTGGTCGGCGATGAAGCGCTCGGCGAAGGCACCCGACTGGATGTCGGCGAGAACGGCCTGCATGTTCTCC
Organism: Leifsonia sp.; assembly: GCA_040512695.1. Lineage (GTDB taxonomy): Bacteria > Actinomycetota > Actinomycetes > Actinomycetales > Microbacteriaceae > Orlajensenia. The sequence goes on from JBEVEO010000173.1 coordinate 13,511, forward strand.
TTGACGCTCGGGTCGATGACGCGGGGGCCAGAGACGTAGTCGCCGTACTCGGCGGTGTCGGAGACGCTCCAGCGCTGCTTGGCGATGCCGCCCTCCCACATGAGGTCGACGATGAGCTTGAGCTCGTGCAGCACCTCGAAGTACGCGACCTGCGGCTGGTAACCGGCCTCGGTCAGGGTCTCGAAACCGTACTGGACCAGCTGCGAGACACCGCCGCAGAGCACGGCCTGCTCGCCGAACAGGTCGGTCTCGGTCTCCTCGGTGAAAGTGGTCTGGATGCCGCCGGCCCGCAGTCCGCCGATGGCCTTGGCGTAGCTCAGCACGAGCGGCCAGGCTGCGCCGGAGGC
>JBEVEO010000208.1:0-5887 GCA_040512695.1 Leifsonia sp.
GGATCGCTCCTCTCCGCCCCCTTCATCGCGAACGCGGCCACCGACCAGGTCGCCGCCCACCAGGAGACCGACGCCCTGCGGCTGCAGAACGCGCTCGACCGCAGCCAGCTCTCCATCTACGCCGACATCGCCAAGCACAAAGCGGAGACCGACGCGGCAGCCACCATCACGACGGCCAACGCCGTCATCGCGTCCGCCGCGTCGAAGGTCGATGCCAGCGGCCTCGCGACGAGCGTCTCCCACCTCGCCGACTACAAGCTCCTGAGCGTCGGCCGCATCGTGAAGCTCACGGACGACACCCGCACCGCCGCCGAGCAGACGTCCGCGGCCGTCGCCGCCGCTGACGCGGCAGCGGCAGCAGCCGCCGAGGCCGCGCGGGTCGCGAACACCCCCGACGGTGCACGGGCCCAGGCCCGTGAAATCGCCGCCAGCCAATTCGGCTGGGGAGCCGACCAGTTCCAGTGCCTCGACAGCCTGTGGACCAAGGAGTCCAACTGGCGCGTCGAGGCCTCGAACGGCAGTTCGGGAGCCACCGGCATCCCGCAGGCCCTCCCCGGATCGAAGATGGCGACGGTCGCCGCCGACTGGCAGACCAGCGCGCGCACCCAGATCATCTGGGGCCTCGGCTACATCAAGGGCAGCTACGGCTCGCCGTGCTCCGCCTGGAGCCACAGCCAGTCCATGAACTGGTACTGATCCACACCTCACGACGGCGCTCCATCCTCCGGATGGGGCGCCGTCGCCGTCTCCACCGGTTGCCTCCTCCGGGCGGCATCGGGCAGGCACCCGTGCGAGTGTCGGACGGTCCGGCGTAGGCTGGATGCTTTGGAAGCGCCCCACCGGGCCGCATCGATCCGTACCACCAGTACCAAAGGGGAGACCAAGACCCATGAAGAACACCCGCCCCGCGCTCGCCGCCGTCGTGGCCGTGACCGCCGCCCTCCTGTTCAGCGGATGCGCATCCGGTTCGACGAGCGACACCGCCGCGAACGACTGCGACACCCTCCGCTCCGACGTCCGCGATATCAGCAACGGCGCCCAGAACACCCTCGCCGGCGACCTCAGCGAGGCTCAGGACGACGCCAAGAAGTACCTCGAGGGTCTGAACGAGCGCATCGACTCCCTCGAGAAGACCTGGGAGTCCAACGAGAAGGTGACGGCCGCCCTCGAGACCCTCGGCGACAAGGTCGACTCCGCCGAGGAGTTCGTGGACTCCGTGCCCACCGACGGCAGCGAGATCGACGCCGACGCCCAGGCCGCGGCATCCGGCGACATCGCCGACGCCGCAGCAGCGGTCAATGAGGCCTGCACGGCCGCGACCAAGTAGTCAGCACCTCCCATCGAACGCGTCGTCCGAGGCACTCCGGTGCCCGGGCGGCGCGTTCGATCGTGATGGGGCACCAGCACGCAGGCGTTTGCGCGAAGTAGTCGTACACTTGCGGGCATGTCGAGACGGTTGGCGGATGTCGCTCGCAAGGTCGGGGTGAGCGAGGCGACGGTCAGCCGGGTGCTCAACAACAAGCCGGGAGTCTCGGAGGCCACCCGTCGCACGGTCCTCACGGCCCTCGACGTCCTCGGCTACGAGCGCCCGACCAAGCTGCGCGGCGAGCGCGCCCGGCTCGTCGGCCTCGTCATGCCAGAACTGCAGAACCCGATCTTCCCCGCGTTCGCCGAGGTGATCTCGGGCGGCCTGGCCCAGAACGGCTACACCCCGGTGCTCTGCACGCAGACGGCCGGAGGCATCTCGGAGTCGGACTACGTCGAGCTCCTGCTGCACCAGCAGGTGTCCGGCGTGATCTTCGTCGGCGGAGCGTACGCCCAGGCAGACACCTCCCACGATCACTACGAACGCCTGCGTGAACTCAACCTCCCGACCGTCCTCGTGAACGCCCCCGTTCCCGACCTCGACTTCGCCACCGTCTCGTGCGACGACGGCGTCTCGATGGAGCAGGCGTTCAGCCACCTCATGCAGCTCGGCCACACCGACATCGGCATCCTCCTCGGTCCCACCGACCACATGCCCTCGCGTCGCAAGCTCGAGGCGGCGGAGCGGATCGCCCGCAGCACGGGACTCGAGATCCCCGACCGCCGCATCGTGCACTCCCTCTACTCGCTCGAGGCGGGCCAGGCCGCAGCGACGCGACTGCTCAAGGAGGGCGTGACGGCCATGGTCTGCGCGAGCGACCCGATGGCCCTCGGCGCCGTGCGTGCCGTACGCCGTGCGGGGCTGCGGGTACCGGAGGACGTCTCGGTGATCGGCTACGACGATTCGGCACTGATGAACTGCACGGAACCGCCGCTCACCACCGTGCGCCAGCCGATCGAGTCGATGGGCCGCATGATCGTGGAACTGCTCATGCGGCAGATGACGAGCGGGAGCCCGATCACCGACGAGCTCCTCTTCGCCCCGGAGCTCGTGGTGCGGGCATCGACGGGTCGGGTCCCCGCCCACGGCTGATCGAGCCGTCGAGCGGTTCGCTCGCAGCGGCCGTATGATCACGGTTCCATCACGTAGCGCGAAACTTTACGTAGATTCGCGCAAGCTGCTTGCAGATTGTTGATTTGTTGCATCAAGCTGTTACAAACACTACGTTCGACCTCACGCCGATGGGGTCGCTCGAAATGGACGCTCCCGGCGCGCACGAACACCTCGTGCGGTACCGATGAGGAGCAGCCCGAGTGACCATGTCCGTACTCGACGCCGACACCGCGACGGCGGATGCCGACGCCCTCTGGTGGCGCAGCGCCGTCATCTACCAGGTCTACGTCCGCAGCTTCGCCGACAGTGACGGCGATGGGACCGGAGACCTGAGGGGCGTGCGGCAGCGCCTCGGCTACCTCAAGGACCTCGGCGTCGACGCCATCTGGTTCAACCCCTGGTACCCGTCTCCGTTGGCGGACGGCGGCTACGACGTGAGCGACTACCGCGACATCCACCCCGCCTTCGGAACCCTCCACGAGGCCGAACTGCTCATCAGCGACGCCCTCGCCCTCGGCATCCGCACCATCATCGACATCGTCCCCAACCACGTGAGCGACCAGCACCCCTGGTTCCAGCAGGCCCTGGCCGCCGGTCCGGGCTCGCCGGAGCGCGACCGCTTCTGGTTCCACCCCGGCCTCGGTGAGAACGGCGACGAGATGCCCAACCACTGGGTGTCGAACTTCGCCGGCGACACCTGGACCCGCACGGGCGACGCCGACGGAAGTCCCGGCGAGTGGTACCTGCACCTGTTCACCCCCGAACAGCCCGATCTCAACTGGAACCACCCCGACGTGGTGGCCGAGCACGAGGACATCCTGCGGTTCTGGTTCGACCGCGGCGTCGCCGGCGTGCGCATCGACTCCGCCGCCCTGCTCATCAAGGATCCCGAGCTCTCGGAGGTGCCCGAGAATCCGGCGCCGGGCCGGCATCCGACAGAGGACCGCGACGAGCTCCACGACATCTACCGCTCGTGGCGCCGCATCGCGGACTCCTACGATGGCACCCGCGTGCTCGTCGGCGAAGTGTGGGTTCCGGATGCCGAGCGCTTCGCCGCGTACCTGCGCCCGGACGAGATGCACACGGCGTTCAACTTCGACTTCATGTCGCGCCCCTGGGGTGCCGCGGAGTTCCGGGCGTCGATCGACCTCATGCTCGCGGCGCACGCACCCGTTGGCGCACCGAGCACGTGGGTGCTGTCCAACCACGACGTGACGCGGCCGGTCACGCGCTACGGCCGGGCCGACTCGTCGTTCGCGTTCGTGAAGAAGCGGTTCGGTACCCCGACCGACCTCGCACTGGGCACACGCCGGGCCCGCGCGGCAGCCCTGCTCACCGCTGCACTGCCCGGAGCCCTCTACATCTACCAGGGCGATGAGCTCGGTCTTCCCGAGGTCGACCTGCCCGTCGAGCTGCTCCAGGATCCGATGCACTTCCGCTCCGGCGGGGTCGACCCGGGCCGCGACGGCTGCCGTGTCCCGCTGCCCTGGCGGGGTACGCGCGCTCCGTTCGGCTTCAGCCCGGACGACGCGGCCGCCGAACCCTGGCTGCCGCAGCCGGCGGAGTGGGCCGACCTCACCGTGGCGAACCAGGAGGCGGACCCGTCGTCGATGCTCCGGCTGTACCGGGACGCCCTGCGGATCCGGCGCAGCGAACCGGAGCTGGGCGACGGCGCCCTCGTCTGGCTCGACGTCGCTCCCGACGTCCTCGCCTTCTCGCGCGGTCCGCACTTCCTGTGCGTCACGAACCTGTCGGAGGCCGCGGTCTCCCTGCCGGACCACGTGAGCATCCTGCTCAGCAGCACGCCGCTCGTCGACGGACGGCTGCCAACGGACTCCACGGCGTGGCTGCGTACCTCGGCCTGACCCCAGGAGGCGACCGGTCATCCGGATCGCATCACCCACCACCACATCCACTCCACAACCCACAGAAACACAGCACCGAAAGGACCAGACAATGAAGTCACCAGCCAAGGTCGCGATCGCGTCGTTCGCCGCGCTCGCCCTCGCCGGCACCCTCGCCGGGTGCGGCACGGGATCGGGAGACAGCGGGAAGCTCGAACTCCGCGTCGCCACCTTCCCGCCCGGCGCCGACCAGGCCGCCTACGACGCATTCGCCGTGCAGGAGAAGCAGTTCGAGAAGCTCAACCCCGACATCGACGTCATCGGCGTCGAGTACGAGTGGAAGGCGCCGACGTTCGCCGCCCAGCTCGCGGGCGGCAGCCTCCCCGACGTCTTCACTGTGCCGTTCACCGACACGAAGACGCTCCTCGAGAACGGCCAGCTCATGGACGTCACGGCCGACGTGAAGAAGCTCGGCTACGCCGACAAGTTCAACCCGATCATCCTCGGCGAAGTGCAGGACGACAAGGGAGACATCTTCGGCTTCCCGCGCCAGGCCTACGCCATGGGCCTGCACTACAACCGGGACCTGTTCGAGCAGGCCGGGCTCGACCCCGACCAGCCGCCGACGACGTGGGACGAGGTGCGCGCCGACGCCAAGCAGATCGCCGAGAAGACCGGCAAAGCCGGCTACGCCACCATGGCGAAGGGCAACACCGGCGGATGGCAGCTCACGGCCCAGTCGATCTCGCGCGGGGCCGAGATGCAGGAGGACAACGGCGACGGCAGCTACACGTCGACGCTGAACAACGACGGCACCAAGGCGACGCTCGAGTACTTCCACGACCTGCGCTGGGAGGACGACTCCATGGGCGATGACTTCCTGCTCGACTGGGGAAGCATCAACCAGGAGTTCGCGGCCGGCAACATCGGCATGTACACGAGCGGATCCGACGTCTACACGGCCCTCGTGCGCGACTTCTCGATGAAGCCGGAGCAGTACGGCCTGACGGTCATCCCGACGGAGGGTGCCGACGCCGGTGTCCTCGGCGGTGGCGACATCGCGGTGATGAGCCCGAAGATCGACCAGGCGCACAAGGACGCCGGCGTGAAGTGGATCGACTGGTACTACATGCAGAAGCTCCTGGACAAGGACGCGGCGCAGGCCGATGCGAAGGCCCTCGCCGACAGCGACCAGGCCGTCGGAACGCCGGTCCTGCCCGTCCTCGACAAGGCGACCTATGACCAGCAGCAGGACTGGATCAAGCCGTACGTCAACGTGCCGACCGACCAGATGTCCGGGTTCTTCGACGGCATCTTCGACCAGAAGCCGGTCGGTGAGTTCAAGGGTCAGACCCAGCCCATCTACGGGCTCCTGGACAACGTCATCCAGGCGGTGCTGACCGACGAGAACGCCGACATCGACGCCCTCCTCACCCAGGCCGACACCGAGGCGCAGGCCCTGCTCGACGGGAACTGATACGGCAGCGGGTGGCCGCCCGCCAACCGGCCCGCCACCCCCCCCCCCGTTCCCCCCTGATTAGCAAGGGCGCGTAACCCCCAGCCG
>JBEVEO010000264.1:0-3000 GCA_040512695.1 Leifsonia sp.
GCGACGTGTTCACCGAGCGCATGAGGACCTGGTTCATCGAGTAGTTGGCGACGCCTTCGTACGTGTCCTTGCCGAGCAGCGCCGTCGACTCGGTGTTCTCCTTGACCTTGTCGAAGATGACGACCGTGTCGTAGAGAGAGAACCCGAGGATCGTGAGGATCGCGATGACCGTCGGGGGCGACACCTCGCGTCCGGTAAGCGCGTAGACACCGGCCGTGATCAGGACGTCGTGCACCATGGCGACCATCGCGCCGACGGCCATCTTCCATTCGAACCGGAGCGTGATGTAGAGCGTGATCGCGAGCAGGACGACGACCAGCCCGATCACCGCCTGCCGGGAGATCTGCTCCCCCCACGTGGGCCCAACCACCTGCACGCTGATGTCGTCGGGGCTGATGCCGGCCTGCTCCGCGAGTGCCTCGAACAGCTGGGTGCGTTCGCCGGCGGTGAGATCGGTGAGGGCCGACGTCCGGATGGACACCTGATCGCCGCCCACGATCTGGACCTCGGCGCTCTCGCGTGCGTACGGGTCCTGCCCGAGGAGGTCGCGCACCTGCTCGACGGTCACGTCGTTCGAGAGGCGGTACTCGATCAGCGTTCCGCCGGTGAAGTCGATCGAGTAGTTCAGCCCCAGGAACACCAGCGCGATGATCGACACGAGGATCGCCGAGCCCGACAGGACGAACCACCTTCGGCGCCGCTGGATGATGTTGAACTCGGGGTGGCGGTACCCGCGGAACGTATCGAAGGCACGCCGCACGCTCATCCCGAACCTCCCGCGATCGCCGGCGTCGGTTCGGGGACGGCGACCTCACGGTCGGCGGCGAGCCCGGCCTTCACGCCCATGACCCGCCAGTTGACGATGCGGTCGTTGCGCGTGAGCAGCGACACGGCCGGTCGCTTGAAGTAGTAGACGACGAACAGGTCCAGCAGCGTGGCGACGCCCAGCGTCAGCGCGAACCCTCGGACCGAGGAGATCGCCGTGACGTACAGGACCGCGGCAGCGATCGCGGTCACCAGGTCGGCCGCCACGATGGTCCGGAAGGATCGTTGGAACGCGGGAGCCACCGCGGCCCGCGGCGAGCGGCCCGCGTGGACCTCGTCCTTGAGGCGTTCGAAGAACACGATGTACGAGTCGGCGGTGACACCGAGGGAGATGACCAGACCCGCCACGCCGGCCAGCGTCAGGTTGTACCCGATCGTCCGACCGGCGAGCGCGATCAACCCGAGCGCGAGGAGGGCCCAGACCATCATGCCGACCCACGCCACGACGGCGAGCACCCGGTAGTAGAAGAGGAGGTACCCCGCGAGCAGCACGAGCCCGGCGATCCCCGCGATCAGACCCTGTTCCAGGGACTCGTCGCCCAGGGTCGGGCTCACGGTGAGGACCTGCTGGGTCGTGAGCTCGACGGGCAGGGCTCCGGCGTTCAGCTGGGTGGCGAGATCTTTCGCTTGGCGCTCGGTGAAGTTGCCGGTGATCACGCCGGTACCGTTTGTGATCGGACTCTGCACCGTCGGCGCGGAGATGACCTCGTCGTCCACGATGATCGCAAGCTGTCGGCCCTGTAGGCGCGTCGTCACTTCCGAGAAGATCCCCGAGCCCTCGCCGGTCAGGTCGAAGTTGATCTCCCACCCCTGCCCGACGGTCGTCGACGACCCGGCGTTGTAGACGGCCGATGCACGGTCGATCGCGTCGCCGGTGATCTCGACGGGCCCGAGCTGATACTTCGTCTCGTCGTCCCGATCCTTGAAGACGACGTTCTGATCCTTCAACACCTCGAACGAGCACTCCTCCGTGGCCTGCTCCGCGACGGTGCCACACGTCAACGGGATCGAGGCGTAGCTCGGATCCGAGGGCGGCAGGACCCCGAGTACCTCTCGCTGCTCCAGGCGCGCCGTCTCCCCGATCACCTGAAGCAGTCGCTCCTGCCCGGTCTCCTGGAGCCTGGCTTCCGCGGATTCGCGATCGAGGAAGCATCCGAGCCCCTCCCCCGCCGAGCTCACGACGCAGAACTCCGTGTCCGAGCTCCGGATCGTCATGCCGTCGAACAGGGTCGTCGCCTCGTCCTCCGTCGGGGTGCACGCCGCCCCGAGGTCGCTCGCCAACGCCTGGTCCCCCGTGCCCGTGACGCAGAAGGACTGCGTCACGTCGGTCCCGATGGTCTCGAGGGCTGCTTCGGCGTCGGCGCGGGTGGCGAAGTCGCACGGATCGTCGGCCAGTCCCGTACCGGTCAGGCAGAACTGCTGCTGCTGCTTGCTCACGGTGATCGCCTCGATCGCCGCGTCGGCATCCTTCTGCGAGCCGTAGCACGGAGCGGAGTCGCCCCAGAAGTCGCCCGTCAGGCACACGGACGAGACCACGGGCTGCACGCTCGCGGCTTCCAGCTCGGCTTCCGCGGCGTCCCGCTCGTCGAAGCACGTGTAGGTGTTGCCCTCGTCATCGGCGATGCAGAACTGCACCTTCGGTCGTTCGTCGACCGTGCCGCGCGCGAGCCCGGGGATCTGGACCTCGATCGTGTTGCCGGACACGAAGAGCAGCGGCTCGGCCGTCCCGAACGCGTCGATGCGGTTCCGGATGTTCTCCAGCGCCTGGTTCATGACGGTTTCGGGGGTCCCGTCCGGCGCCGACAAGATGACCGAGACGCCGCCCTCGAGGTCGAGCCCGAGGACCGGACGCGTGCCGGTGGCGAACAGCGCCACCGAGCCCAGGGCGAGCGCTCCCACGAGCGCCAGCGACACCCAGAGCGTCCGTTGCTTCTTCCTCATCGGGATCCTTCCGCGTCGCTCATGCGAGCTCGGCGCCGTTGATCAGGAGTTTGAACCTGCAGTCCAGCACCTCGGCCGCGAGGCGGCACAGCTGCATGCGCCCGAGGAAGATCTCGAAGTACTCCATGACCTGGCTGATCTGCGTGTCGATCGTCAGCTCGAGGCTCACGGTCTTCGCCGCCGAGTCTACCCGCAGGAACGACTGCTCGGCGGCGAAGTTCACGCGGTCGTGGA
>JBEVEO010000283.1:0-7559 GCA_040512695.1 Leifsonia sp.
AGGTCGATGCGTTCGTGCAGTTCGAGGCTGGAGACCGCTCCGTCGGTGAAGTCCGAATCGTTGGCGTAGACGCCGATGGGCAGCGTCAGCGCCTGGAAGAACCCGAACAGCGGACGCATCTGATGCTCCAGGATGAGCGCGTGGCGCTCACCGCCCCCGGTCGAGGCGAGCAGCACCGGCGTGCCCGAGCTGGCGGCCAGCTTCGCGGCAGCGACCTTGGTGCCCGCTCCCCCGGTTCCGACGCCGGCCGCGCCGATGTCGCCGAACTCGACTTCGCTCAGGTCGTCGTCGAACGCGACCTCGGTGATCTTCACCGCTCCGGGCTCGAGCGGCGGACGGGTGTAGAGGGCGTCGATGTCGGAGAGCAGCACGAGCAGGTCGGCGTGCACGAGCTGGCAGACCAGCGCGGCGAGGCGGTCGTTGTCGCCGAACCGGATCTCGTGCGTGGCGACCGTGTCGTTCTCGTGGACGATGGGCAGGATGCGCAGGTCGAGCAGGCGCTCCATGGCCCGCTGGGCGTTCGAGCGGTGGGTCGGGTTCTCGAGATCGCCGGCGGTCAGCAGCACCTGGCCCGCGACGATGTCGTAGCGGTCGAGGCTGTCCTGGTAGCGGAAGATGAGCAGGTTCTGGCCGACGGATGCCGCGGCCTGCTGGGTGGCGAGGTCGGAGGGGCGCTCATCGAGCTGGAGGTAGGGCATCCCGGTGGCGATGGCGCCCGACGAGACCAGCACGATCTCGACTCCGCGACCGTGCGCCTCGGCGAGGGCGTCGACGAGCGGTGGGATCTGTCCGGCGTTGTCTCCGCTGATCGACGATGAGCCGACCTTCACGACGACGCGCCTCGCGCGCTGGACGTCCCTTCGCTCGCTGATTCTCACCGGGTCTCGTTCTCCAGTTCGGTGTCCGCGCCCTCGTCGTCCTTCCACAGGCCGGCCGCGCGCTCGCGCTCGAGCTCGGCGCGGGCCTCGGCCTTCGCGTCCATACGCTCGAAGTAGGTGCTGCGACGTTCGTCGCTCGTGCGACGGCGGTTGCCGTCGAGGCGGGCATCCGTCCCGCGGGGAGCCGTGATGAGCTCGGCCGTCGACGTGAGAGTGGGCTCCCAGTCGAAGATGATGCCGTCGCCCTTGCCGATGACCACGGTGGAACCCGCGACGGCGCCGGCCTTGAAGAGCCGCTCCTCGACGCCGAGCTTCGCGAGTCGGTCGGCGAGGAAGCCGACGGCCTCGTCATTGGCGAAGTCGGTCTGGGCGACCCAGCGCTCGGGCTTGACGCCCAGGATCCGGTAGATGTCGCCGTAGGAGCCGCCCTCGACCTTGACGGTGAAGTCCTGCTCGTCGATCGCGTGCGGGCGGATGACGATGCGCTCCTTCACGGGAGCGGCGGCGATCTCGGCGCGCCCCTTCTCGACGAGCTCGGCCAGGGCGAAGCTCAGCGCGCGGAGGCCCTCGTGGCTGACGGTCGAGATCTCGAACACGCGGTAGCCGCGCGCCTCGAGGTCGGGCTTGACGAAGTCGGCGAGCTCGCGGCCCTCCGGCACGTCGATCTTGTTGAGTGCGATGAGCTGCGGGCGCTCGAGGAGCGGGATCTGCCCGTCCGGAACGGGATAGGCGGCCAACTCGCCGAGGATGATGTCGAGATCGCTGATGGGATCGCGGCCGGGCTCGAGCGTCGCACAGTCGAGCACGTGCAGCAGGGCGGTGCAGCGCTCGACGTGGCGGAGGAACTCGAGGCCGAGGCCCTTCCCCTCGCTCGCGCCCTCGATGAGGCCGGGAACGTCGGCGATGGTGTAGCGCACGTCGCCGGCCTGGACGACGCCGAGGTTGGGGTGCAGCGTCGTGAACGGGTAGTCGGCGATCTTCGGACGCGCGGCGGACAGCGCGGCGACGAGGCTCGATTTGCCTGCCGACGGGTAGCCGACGAGCGCGACGTCGGCGACGGTCTTGAGTTCGAGGACGACGTCGCCCTCGTAGCCGGGGGTGCCGAGGAGCGCGAACCCGGGAGCCTTGCGCTTCGTGGTGGCGAGGGCGGCGTTGCCGAGCCCGCCCTGGCCGCCGGGCGCGGCGATGTAGCGCATGCCCGGCTCGCTCATGTCGACGAGTTCGTTGCCCTCGCGGTCCTTGACGACGGTGCCGAGCGGAACGGCGAGCTCGAGCTCGCCGCCGTTGCCGCCGGCGCGGTGGTCGCCCATGCCGGGGCCGCCGTTGTCGCTCGAGCGGTGCGGAGCGCGGTGGTAGCCGAGCAGCGTCGTCACCTGCGGGTCGGCGACCAGGACGATGTCCCCGCCGTGGCCGCCGTTGCCGCCATCGGGGCCGGCGAGCGGCTTGAACTTCTCACGACGGACGGAGACGCATCCGTTGCCGCCGTGACCGGCACGCAGGTGGAGCGTGACATTGTCGACGAAGGTGGTCATGCGGGTTCTCCTGAACTGATTGGTCCCGTGGAACGGCCTGTCGCCGCCCACCGGGGGAAAACGTAAGGGCGAGCCGAAGCTCGCCCTCGCGTTTCATTCCGTGCGGATGCCTACTCGGCGGCCGCCACGATGTTGACGACCTTGCGGCCGCCCTTCGCGCCGAACTCGACCGAACCGGCCGCGAGGGCGAACAGGGTGTCGTCGCCGCCACGGCCGACGTTGGCGCCGGGGTGGAAGTGCGTGCCGCGCTGGCGGACGAGAATCTCGCCGGCGCTGACGACCTGGCCGCCGAAGCGCTTCACGCCGAGGCGCTGAGCGTTCGAGTCACGACCGTTGCGGGTGGAGCTTGCGCCCTTTTTGTGTGCCATCTGTCAGTCTCCTCAGGGCTTACTTGATGCCGGTGATCTTGACGCGGGTGAGCTCCTGACGGTGCCCCTGACGCTTCTTGTATCCGGTCTTGTTCTTGAACTTCTGGATGACGATCTTCGGGCCGCGGAGGTCCTCGAGGACCTCGGCCGTGACGGTCACCTTGGCGAGCGACTTCGAGTCCGAGGTGATCGAGTCGCCATCGACCAGCAGCACCGGAGCGAGCTCGACGTTGCCGTTCTTGTCAGCCTTGACGCGGTCCATCGTGACGATGGTTCCGACCTCGACCTTTTCCTGGCGGCCACCGGCGCGCACTACTGCGTAAACCACTTTACGTACCTATTCTCTGGGGGGCTTGGGAAGCCCCGTTTCGTTTCGCGGGAAAATCCGCTGAGTTGACCGATCCTTGATCGACCTGGCCAACCAGAAAACCGTGGTGACAGCATGGACAGAAATCCAACACACACCAACGGTCGAGTTTAGCCGATGGAATACCCTCGGTCAAACACACGCCACCCGGCGCGTCGGACCCGCCCCGCCATACAATCACAGCATGACCGTGCTCATCGACCAGCCGATCTGGCCGGCCCATGGCACGGTCTGGGCCCATCTCGTGAGCGACAGCTCTCTCGACGAGTTGCACGCCTTCGCCGCAGCGAACGGTCTGCCGGCGCGCGGATTCGACCGGGACCACTACGACGTCCCCCTCGAGCGCCATGACGCCCTCGTGGCCGCCGGGGCGGTCTTCGTGTCGAATCGGGAGCTCGTCACCCGGCTCCGCGCGAGCGGACTCCGGGTGACGGCCCGCGAACGACGCGGGTTGTAGCGCCTCCTCCTGATGGAGGGCGGCCGCTACTCCCCGGTGGCGCTCGTGACGATGGGCTCCACCGGCGCGGTCGACAGGCCGGCCGTCGTGACACGGCGGCTGCGCGAGCGCCCCTGTCCCGGCTGCTTCGGCTGCGGCAGCGAATCGAGCACGGAGTCGAGCATGTGCTCGGTCGCGACCGGATCCGTCCGCTTCGGCTCCCGCACGGGAACCGTCACCGGGAGGTCGAGGATCGCAACGGGAGCGGCCTGTGTGACGGGCTTGTCCTGCCGTGCCCGACGTGATGGCTGACGCTGTTCTGTCGGGCGATTCTCAGCTTCGACAGGGGCTGCGGGCGTCTCGGCGGCGTCCGGGGCGCCGGCGGAGACCGCGGCGACCTCTTCGGCCGGCTGGGCCGACTCGCCCTTGCCGTGGCGACCACGACGGCCGCGACGCGACTTGCGCTCTGCTCCCGCGCCATCCGTCGTCTCGACGGACTCCACCGTGACGGCGTCCGGCTCGGAGGCTGCGGCCGCCGCCGACTCCTTCTCGTGCGGGTGCAGGGTCGAAGCCGCGATCACGGCGAGGGCGTGCTTGGCGTCCTCCGTGATGCCGTGGGTGCCGTTGCCGGGCTTGGAGCCGTCGGCGGCCGGCGCAGGGGCTGACGAGCTCTGGCCGCCACGACGGCGGCTGCCTGCCTGCGACACCTGCGGCTGAGGGGTCTGCTGCTGCTGGCGGTGACGGACGACGGGGTCGTGGTGCACGATGATCCCGCGGCCGGCGCAGACGTCGCAATTCTCGCTGAAGGACTCGAGGAGCCCGAGGCCGAGCTTCTTGCGGGTCATCTGCACGAGGCCGAGGGAGGTCACCTCGGCCACCTGGTGCTTCGTGCGGTCCCGGCTCAGGCACTCGATCAGGCGACGGAGCACGAGATCGCGGTTGGACTCGAGCACCATGTCGATGAAGTCGACGACGATGATGCCGCCGATGTCGCGCAGGCGCAGCTGCCGGACGATCTCCTCCGCGGCCTCGAGGTTGTTCTTGGTGACGGTCTCCTCGAGGTTTCCGCCCGATCCGACGAACTTGCCCGTGTTGACGTCGACCACGGTCATGGCCTCAGTGCGGTCGATCACCAGCGAACCACCGGACGGCAGCCAGACCTTGCGGTCGAGCGCCTTCTCGATCTGCTCGGAGATGCGGAACTCGTCGAATGCGTCGCGGCTGCCCGTGTAGGTCTCCACACGCTCGAGAAGGTCGGGTGCGACGGCACGCAGGTAGGCCTCGATGGTCTCCTGCGCCTCATCGCCCGCGATGACCATCTTCTGGAAGTCCTCGTTGAAGACGTCGCGCACGATCTTGATGAGCAGGTCGGGCTCGGAGTGCAGCAGCGCCGGGGCCGGAACGTTCTCGAGCTGCTTGGAGATGGCCGCCCACTGGTCGATGAGGCGGTTGACGTCGAGCGTCAGCTGCTCCTCGGTCGCGCCCTCAGCCGCGGTGCGGACGATCACGCCCTGGTTGTCGGGGAGCACCTCCTTGAGGATCTTCTTGAGGCGCGCACGCTCGGTGTCGGGAAGCTTGCGGCTGATGCCGTTCATCGAGCCGTTCGGCACGTACACGAGGTAGCGGCCGGGCAGCGAGATCTGGCTGGTCAGGCGGGCGCCCTTGTGGCCCACCGGGTCCTTCGTGACCTGGACGAGCACCTTGTCGCCCGGCTTGAGCGCCAGTTCGATGCGACGGGGCTGGTTGCCACCCGGGTTCTCGGCGGCAGCGGCCTCCCAGTCGACCTCTCCGGAGTACAGCACCGCATTGCGTCCGCGTCCGATGTCGACGAACGCGGCCTCCATGCTGGGCAGCACGTTCTGCACACGACCGAGGTACACATTCCCGATGAGGGATGCATCCTGGTTGCGCGCGACGTAGTGCTCGACGAGGACGCCGTCCTCGAGCACGCCGATCTGGATGCGGCCGCTCTTGGAGCGGACCACCATGGTGCGATCGACCGACTCGCGGCGCGCGAGGAACTCGGCCTCGGTGATGACCGCGCGACGGCGTCCGGCATCGCGGCCGTCGTGACGGCGCTGCTTCTTGGCCTCGAGACGGGTCGACCCCTTGATCCGCTGGGGCTCGGTGATGAGCTCAGGCTGACGCGGGGTGCGCACCTTGACGACGGTGTTCGTCGGGTCGTCCGAGCCTCCTCGGCCCTCGTCCCCGCTGCGCCGGCGGGCGCGACGGCGCACCGTCGACTCGGAGTCCTCGTCGTCGCGGTCATCGCGGTCGTCGCGGTCGCGGGGACCGCGGGACGGACGCGGGGGAAGCGCAGCGATCTCGGGGGCGTGGAAGATCAGCGACGTCGTCGTGAGCGCGGCCGGGAACAGGGGCTGCGCGGGGATCGTGGACTCCGATCCGGCATCCTGGGCCTTCTCGCCATCGGCCGGCGCGGCGCCGGCCACCGGCGCATCGGCATCCGGGGCCGGCGCCTCGGCGACTGCGACTTCGGCCTCGACGGCCGAGTCGACAACGGAGGGGGCGTCGTTCGCCGTCTCCGTGACTGGCTCGGATGCCGCGTCCGTGACGGGCTTCGCCTCGACGGCGGCTGCGTCGGCATCGGATGCCACCGGCGGCTGCTCTGCCTTCTTCTGGGTCTTCCGCGCTCCGAAGATACGCGTGCGCTTACGGGCGCCTGCCTCCCCGACAGTCGTCGTCGGATCGGTGTTCTCGTTGTTCTCCACCATTGCTGGGGCACTCCTCAACCGGTACGGCTGGCCGCGCCATCCGCGTTCCGGGCACTCTCTCACGCGAGTCTCCGCCTGCGGAATCTCGCTAATCCTCTGTCGTCTGCAGCCGGCACATTGGCTCTGGCTGCCACTTCTTTCGGTCGTGGGACCGAATCATCGGGTGCTGCGCACCCTTCAAGCCTTCTTGGCGTCGGGCTGAGCGCGGCTCGGCTCGACACATCCGATTATCGCACGGCTTCACAGTTCGGCGGTGACCCGCCGTGCCATAATCGCAAACCATGATCGACAACGCCCCCGAGAGCACCGCGACAAGGTCGACGACGGGCCTCGGAATCCTGCTCGCCGTACTGGGAGCGATCGGTCTGGTTGCCGCCTTCGCGCTCACCCTGGAGAAGTTCCACGCCTTGGAGTTCCCGGGCGACAAGGCAGCATGCGACTTCAGCCTCATCGTGCAGTGCACGGTGAACCTCAACTCGGCGCAGGGGGCCGTGCTCGGCTTCCCGAACCCGATCATCGGCCTGGTCTGCTGGCCCGTCGTCATCACGATCGGGATGGCGCTGCTGGCGCGGGCGCGATTCGCGCGATGGTTCTGGATCGGCCTGAACGTCGGCGTCGTCTTCGCCCTCGGCTTCGTGATCTGGCTGATGTACCAGAGCATCCACATCCTCGCCACGCTCTGCCCGTGGTGCATGCTCACGTGGGCGGTCGTCATCCCGTTGTTCTGGATCGTGACCCTGAGCAACCTGCGGGACGGCCAACTGCCGTCCGGTCCGCGCGTTAGGGCGTTCGCATCAGCCGCCTACGGCTGGATCCCGCTCATCACGCTGGCCTGCTACCTCGTGGTCGCGCTCATCGCGCAGCTGCGCCTCGACGTGCTCGGTCACCTGGCTTAGGCACGCCGAGGCGGCGTCGATCGACTCTAGGCGAACCAGAGCGCGAGCTCGCGGGCGGCGGACTCCGGGGAGTCTGAGCCGTGCACCAGGTTCTGCTGCACGCGCAGACCCCAGTCCCGGCCGAAGTCACCGCGGATGGTTCCGGGGGCGGCCGAGGTCGGGTCGGTGGTGCCTGCCAGCGAGCGGAAGCCCTCGATCACCCGGTTGCCGGCCACGCGGATGGCGACCGACGGGCCGGACTCCATGAACTCGATGAGCGGCTCGTAGAACGGCTTGCCCTCGTGCTCGGCGTAGTGCTGGGCGAGCAGGTCGCGGTCGGCCTCGACGAGGCGGAGGTCGACGAGCGAGTA
>JBEVEO010000284.1:0-19954 GCA_040512695.1 Leifsonia sp.
TACTCGCTCGCCGGCTCGATGAACTTCGACTTCGAGGTCGACGCCCTCGGCCAGGACTCCGACGGCAACGACGTCTTCCTCAAGGACATCTGGCCCGATGCCGCCGAGGTGCAGTCGACGATCGACTCGTCGATCAACAAGGAGATGTTCACGCACCAGTACGCGAGCGTCTTCGAGGGCGACGAGCGCTGGCGCAACCTGCCCACACCCGTCGGAGCGACCTTCGAGTGGGACGCCGAGTCGACCTACGTGCGGAAGCCCCCGTACTTCGACGGCATGACGATGGAGACGACCCCGGTCACCGACATCGTCGGCGCCCGCGTGCTCGCCAAGCTCGGCGACTCGGTCACCACCGATCACATCAGCCCCGCCGGCAACATCAAGGCGGACAGCCCCGCCGGCCGCTACCTGGACGAGCACGGTGTCGAGCGCAAGGACTACAACTCCTACGGATCGCGTCGCGGCAACCACGAGGTCATGATCCGCGGAACCTTCGCGAACATCCGTCTCAAGAACCAGCTCCTCGACGGCGTCGAGGGCGGCTACACCCGCGACTTCACGCAGCCGGATGGCCCGCAGTCGTTCATCTACGACGCCAGCCAGAACTACCAGGCGGCGGGCACCCCGCTCGTCATCTTCGGCGGCAAGGAGTACGGCTCCGGGTCATCGCGCGACTGGGCGGCCAAGGGCACGAGCCTCCTCGGCGTCAAGGCGGTCATCACCGAGAGCTTCGAGCGCATCCACCGCTCGAACCTCATCGGCATGGGCGTCGTCCCGCTGCAGTTCCCGGCGGGAGAGAGCTGGGCATCGCTCGGCCTCGACGGCACCGAGGTCGTCTCGATCTCGGGCATCGAGGAGCTGAACGCCGGAACCACGCCGAAGACGGTGCACGTCACCGCCACGCCGAGCGAGCACTCGCCCGCCGGCAAGCAGACGATCGAGTTCGACGCCGTCGTCCGCATCGACACCCCGGGTGAAGCCGACTACTACCGCAACGGCGGCATCCTGCAGTACGTGCTCCGCTCGCTCGTCGCGTAGGAGCAGCACGCACCGATCGACTGCCCGTCTCCCGTCGGCGAGTTCACGCTCGCAGGGAGGCGGGCAGTCGTGCGTTCAGCGCGACTGTCGCTTCTTGTACGGGAGCGGCTCGCCCTTCACACGCGGTGCCCGGCCCTTGCCCTTCGACGCCTTGGCCTTGCCGCCGGCCTTCGGCTTCGGCGGGGCGTTCTCGGCATCGAACGCCGCGATCTCCTCCCTCGCCGTCACGAGGAACAGCGCTCCGGCCGGGGTCAGTGTCATGGGCGCCGATGCGCGATCGATCAGCGAGTCCCCGACGGTCGCCTCGAGCTGGTTGAGGGAGCCGCTGAGCGTGGCGTGCGAGACGCCGAGCGCGGCGGCGGCGCGACCGAGATCGAGCTCGGACGCCACGGCGACGTAGTGACGGAGCAGGGTGATGTCCACGGATGGCCTCTCATGCGGCCGCGCGAGCCGCGGTCGCTTCCAGAGTACGCATAATGCGGTGCGCGGCGGTCGCGGGGGGCCCCGAGCGGCATCGGCGTTCGGCGGAGACGAGCACGTAGACTCGTTGGATGCACGCGGCGACCCCGCTGCACGGTGAAAGGTGGTTGCAATGACCCTTCTGGAGACGATCAGAGGTCCGCGCGACCTCGACGGCCTCACGAAGGAGCAGCTCGAACAGCTCGCCGACGAGGTCCGCGAGTACCTCGTGGCCAACGTGTCGAAGACCGGCGGCCACCTCGGGCCGAACCTGGGCGTCGTCGAGCTGACCATCGCCATCCACCGGGTGTTCGACTCCCCGCAGGATGCGATCGTGTTCGACACGGGCCACCAGTCGTACGTGCACAAGCTGCTCACCGGCCGGCAGGACTTCTCGACGCTGCGGCAGACCGACGGCCTCGCCGGCTACCCGCAGCGTTCGGAGTCGGAGCACGACATCGTGGAGAGCTCGCACGCGTCGAGCTCGCTCTCCTGGGCCGACGGGATCTCGCGCGCGTTCTCGATGACCGGACAGGACGAGCGCTGCGTCGTCGCGGTCGTCGGCGACGGCGCCCTCACGGGCGGCATGACGTGGGAGGCACTCAACAACATCAGCGACGACAACAACCGTCGTCTGATCATCGTCGTCAACGACAACGGCCGCTCGTACGCCCCCACGATCGGCGGCATGGCCCGCTTCCTCAACACCGTCCGCACGCGCCGCAGCTACCGCAGCCTGTACCTCACGAGCCGCAAGGCGTTCGACCAGCTCGGGTCGCCGGGACGGGCGGTCTACCGCGGTGTCCGGGGCGGCCTGCACGGCTTCCTGGCGCGGTTCTGGAACAACGAGGCGCTGTACTCGAACCTCGACATCAAGTACATCGGACCCATCCACGGACACGACCTCGAGGCCATGCGCGAGGCCCTCGAACAGGCCAAGCACTACGGCGCCCCCGTCATCGTGCACGCCATCACTGAGAAGGGCCGCGGCTACGAGCCCGCCCTGCGGGACGTCGCCGACCAGTTCCACGCCGTCGGCCAGATCGACCCGGAGACGGGGGAGTCCCTCGAGCACGGCGGCGCCCAGAGCTGGACGTCCGTCTTCGCGGACAAGCTCGTCGAGCTCGCAGCAGTCAACGAGCGCATCGTCGGCATCACGGCAGCGATGCTCCGTCCGACCGGCCTGCACAAGATGGCCGAGCGCTTCCCCGGCCGCGTCATCGACGTCGGCATCGCGGAGCAGCACGCTGCGACCTCGGCAGCGGGCCTCGCCTTCGGTGGCATGCACCCCGTCGTGGCGATCTACGCCACCTTCATCAACCGAGCGTTCGACCAGGTGCTCATGGACGTGGCGCTGCACAGGGCCGGCGTCACGTTCGTGCTCGACCGCGCCGGCGTGACCGGGCCGGACGGGCCGAGCCACCACGGCGTCTGGGACCTCGCCATCCTGCAGGTGGTGCCCGGCATCCGCCTCGCCGCTCCACGCGACTCCGTGCGCCTGGAGGAGGAGCTGGCGGAAGCCGTCGTCGTCGACGACGGTCCGACGGTGCTCCGCTTCCCGAAGGGCGAGGTCGGCCGCACGTTCGACGCCATCCGACGCACCGACGACGGCGTGGACGTCCTGCGCGAGGGTCCGGGGCGGGACGTGCTCATCGTGACCGTCGGCCCGATGGCAGCCGTGGGGCTCGAGGTGGCGGAACGTCTGGCCGACCAGGGCATCGACGCCACCGTCGTCGATCCGCGCTGGGTCGTGCCCGTGCCGACGAGCGTCGTCGAGATGTCGGCGTTGCACCGCATCGTCGTCTGCATCGAGGACGGCATCCGCGTCGGCGGGATCGGCACCCGCATCCGCCAGGACCTTCGCGAGGCCGGCGTGGACACCGCCGTGACCGAGGTGGGCCTGCCCGACGAATTCCTCGACCACGGATCCCGGGCCGACATCCTCGAGCGCGTCGGGCTCACCCCCCAGCACATCGCGCACGACGTCGTCGGCATGGTGCTCGGCTCCAAGCTGCCGCACGCCCGGGCGATCGCGATCGACTCCGACGCCGGTTCGATCGGTGCCGCCTCGACGGATCGCTGAGAGTTCCGTCCCTTCCACCACTCCGGTTTGACTTAGAGTGCGCTCTCAGTCCTATCGTGGCGGTTATGGAGACAGTCGTGGCAACGTACTCGATCAGCGAGGCGGCCGAACGCACCGGACTCAGCACCCACACGCTGCGCTACTACGAGCGCGCCGGGCTGATGCTGACGCCGGTCGATCGCGCGTCGTCGACCCATCGGCGGTTCACCGAGCAGGACATCGGCTGGGTGTCGTTCCTCACCAAGCTGAGGGCGACGTCGATGCCGATCGCGCGCATCCGGGAGTACGTCGACCTCGTCCGTGAGGGCGACGACGCGACGGCAGCCAGACTCGAGCTCCTGCTGCGCCACCGCATCACGGTGGCGGCGCAGCTCGCGGAGATGCAGCGGTCGCTGGCCGCCATCGACGTGAAGATCGCCATCTACGAAGAGAAGGTCTCACACGCATGAAGCACGCAACACTCGGACCACTCGACGTCTCCCGCCTCGGCCTCGGCTGCATGGGGATGTCGGCGTTCTACTCGGGTGCCGGAACGGATGACGCGGAGTCGATCCGCACCATCCACCGCGCGATCGACCTCGGCATCACGTTCTTCGACACCGCCGAGATCTACGGTCCCTACGTCAACGAGGAGCTGCTCGGCCGCGCCATCGCCGGGCGACGCGACGAGGTCGTGATCGCGACCAAGTTCGGCACCATCCTGCACCGCGGCGACGGCTCCCGGGGCCTCGACGGATCCGCCGAGAACGTGCGGCTGTCGGTGGAGGGGTCGCTCCGCCGCCTCGGCACCGACCACATCGACCTGTACTACCAGCACCGGATGGATCCCGGCGTCCCCATCGAGGAGACCGCCGGGGCGCTCGGCGAGCTCGTGGCCGCCGGCAAGATCGGGCACTACGGCCTCTCCGAGGCTGCGCCGGACACCATCCGGCGGGCGCACGCCGTGCACCCCGTCACGGCGGTGCAGACCGAGTACTCGCTCTGGACGCGGGACCCGGAGGCCGCCGTGCTCCCGGTGCTGCGCGAGCTCGGCATCGGGTTCGTCCCGTACTCGCCGCTCGGGCGGGGTTTCCTCACCGGGGCACTGCGCTCGATCGACCAGCTCGACGAATCCGACTTCCGGCGCAGCAACCCGCGATTCGCCGGCGAGAACTTCGACGCGAACCTCGCGATCGTCGACGCCGTCGAGCGGGTCGCGGCGGAGGTCGACGCGACGCCGGCCCAGGTCGCACTCGCCTGGCTCCTGGCGCAGGGCGACGACATCGCCCCCATCCCGGGCACCAAGCGCGTCGCCCGGGTGGAGGAGAACGCGGCTGCGGATGCAGTGGAGCTGTCAGAGGCGCAGCTGGCGACCCTCGGAGGCCTGCCGGCTCCCGTCGGCGACCGCTACGCCGACATGACGCCGCTGAACCGCTGAATCGGACGAATCGCGCCCCGATCCGGATGATCTCGTCCGGATCGGGGCGCGGATCCCCTTCCGCGGTCGTGGACGGGGCGAATGCCGCGTAACGTAGAGAGAGGTGGTTTCGGGGCTTTCGTCTCGAGCGGGCGGGTGCCACGCACACGAGAGGTCTGACTTGGACGAGGAATGCATTCACGGTTTCGCACGAGGCGAGTGCGCGGCGTGCTATCCGCCGCCTCCCGTGGCCGTCACCGTCCCGGTGAAGAAGGCCAGGGCGGCGTCTTCGCGCGGCACGTCACTGCGTGAGCCGGTGTCCGGCTCCGGCACCGCGACGAAGGCGGCGAGGAAGCCGCCCGTCCCCGTCGCCGATCGGCGCATCTACCACGTGACGCACATCGGCAATCTCGCCGCCATCGTGGAGCGCGGCAGCGTGCTCTCCGAGGCCTCGGCCGTCGCCGGAGCCGTGGATGACGCCGTCCCGGTGTTCTCGCAGCAGGCACTGTCCGACCGCAGCGCGACTCGGGTGCCCGGACGCGACTCCGGCGTCGCCGATCACGTCTCGTTCACCCTCACACCGAATTCGAGCGTGTGGGAGAGCATCCGCGCTGGAATCGACGACCCTCGTCTCGATCCGGCCGCCGCAGGCGCGGCACCGGCCGAGTTCGTCATCCTGGTGAGCACGGTGCGGCTGGCCATCGCGGCGCGCGCGGCCGATGACGCAGCAGCCGGATCCGGCGTGGTCGTCACCGACGGCTACGCCGCCGGCGCGCTGACCCGCTTCGCCACGACGGGTGACGACGTGCAGCGGATGCTGTCCGCCCTCGGTGACGACGACGAGCCTTCAGCCCTCGTCGATGCCGAACTGCTCGTGCCAGGGGACTTCCCGTTCGAGAGCGTGACGCTCATCGGCGTCGCCAACGATCGCGTCAGGGACGAGGTCCGTCGCATCCACCACGCCGCAGCGCACGCGCCCAAGGTCGCCGTCTACCCGCCGTGGTTCCAGGCGTCGGAGGACGTCCGGTACTGACACCGGTGCCGTGAGTAGACGAAAGGGGCGGATCCACCGAGTGGATCCGCCCCTTTCGTCGTCCTCCGGCCTACGCGCCGGTGCCCACGCCGACGATGCGCGGGTCGTGGAAGGTGCCGCCGAAGGCGCGCTCGCTCGCCCCCACCCGGTCGAGATACGGCGTGAGCCCGCCCATCTGGAACGGGAAGCCGGCGCCGAGGATCATGCAGAGGTCGATGTCCTCCGCTGCGGCGACGACGTCGTCCTCGAGCATGCGGTGCACCTCATCGGCGAGTCCGTCCTGCAGCCGCACGAGGATCTCGTCGGCCGTGAGCGGCTGGCTGCCTCCTGCGACGATCTTGAGGGCGCCCTTGTCGAAGCCCTTGACCTTCCCCTTGGCGTCCTTGTCGAGCAGGGTGCCGTAGTCGGCCAGCCGGTGCAGGTTCTCGCTGCGGTAGAACCGGTCCGGGAAGGCGGCGTGGTGCGTGTCGAGCACGTGGGCGCCGACCTTCAGCCCGACGAGATCGAGCAGCTCCGACGGTGCCATGGGCAGGCCGAGCGGGGCCATCGCCTCGTCGACCACCGAGAACGGCGTGCCGTTGTCGACCGCGTACATGGCTTCACCGAGGAGCTTCGCGAGGACCCGGTTCACGACGAAGCCGGGGGTGTCCGCCGTGATCACGGCGTTCTTCCGCAGCTTCGCCGCGATGACCATCGCCGTCGAGAGCGTCGCATCATCCGTGTGCGGCGTTTTGACGACCTCGATGAGGGGCATGACGGCGACCGGCGTGAAGAAGTGGAAGCCGACGAGACGCTCGGGGTTCTTCAGCTTCGCACCGATCTGCTCGACCGAGAGCGACGAGGTGTTCGTCGCCAGGACGGCGTCGGGGGAGATGTACTGCTCCACCTCGGCGAAGACGTCCTGCTTGATGGACAGCTCCTCGAAGACCGCCTCGATCACCCAGTCGCAGTCCGCGAAGTCGGCCTTGTCTGTGGTTCCGGTGACGAGGGCGCGCAGGCGGTTGGCCTCGTCGGACGAGATCCGACCCTTCTCCTGGAGCTTGCCGATCTCCTCGTGGATGTAGCCGACGCCCTTGTCCACACGGGCCTGATCGAGGTCCGTGATCACGACGGGAACCTGCAGGCGCCGCAGGAAGAGGAGCGCGAACTGGCTCGCCATGTAGCCGGCGCCGAGGACGCCCACCTTGGTGACCTTCTTCGCGATGGCCTTGTCCGGGGCCCCGGCCGGACGCTTGGCACGCTTCTGGACGAGGTTGAAGGCGTAGATGCTGGCCTGCAACTGGTCGCCGGCGATGAGGTCTGCGAGGGCGTCGTCCTCGAGGGCGAAGCACTCCTCCTTCGAGCCGTTCTTGGCGGCCTTCAGCAGGTCGAGCGCGGCGAACGGCGACTTCGGCACCGTGCCGAGCCGTCCGGCGACGGTATCGCGGGCGATCTTGATGGCGATGTCCCACTTGGCCAGGCGCTCGAGCTTGCCCGGAGCGTGCTTGCGCTCGACCTTCTCGCGTCCTGTGAGGACTCCGTCGACGAAACGGATGGAGTCCTCCAGGAAGTTCACCGATGGGAAGATCCGGTCGGCGATCCCGAGGTCGAAGGCATCCTGGGCCTTCAGGGTGCGGTTCTGCTTGAGCGGATTCTCGATGACGACCTTGAGGGCGTTCTCGATGCCGATGAGGTTCGGCAGCAGGTAGGTCCCTCCCCAGCCGGGGATGAGGCCGAGGAAGACCTCGGGCAGCGCGAGGGCAGGAGCCGAGGCGTCGACGGTGCGGTAGTCGGCGTTGAGCGGGAGCTCCAGGCCGCCGCCGAGCGCGAGCCCGTTGATGAAGACGAAGGAGGGCACGCCCAGCGTCGCCTGCTTGCCCAGGACGAAGTGCCCGAGCTGCGCCATCCGCTTCGCCACGTGCCTGGACGGGATCTCGGCGATCTTCGACAGGTCGGCGCCGGCGGCGAGGATGAAGGGCTTGCCGGTCGTGGCCACCGCGTGGATCTCACCGGCCGCCGCCCGCTGGGCGAGCGCGTCGTAGGTCGCGCCCAGTTCGAGCAGCGATGCGGGGCCGAAGGTGTTCGGCCGGGTGTGGTCGCGTCCGTTGTCGAGGGTCACGAGGGCGAGCGTCCTGCCGGAGGCGAGGGGGATGTCGCGCACGAAGGAGTGCGTGACGACCTCGTCGTCGGTGAGGGCGGCCAGCTCGGAGAAGTCGATCTTCGAGTAGTCGGTCATCGGGGTCCTTACTTGCCGTACTTCTTGTGGTGGGGGTTCTCCCAGATGACGCTTCCGCCCTGGCCGAGGCCGACGCACATGGCCGTGAGGCCGTAGCGCACCTCGGGGTGCTGCTCGAACTGGCGGGCGAGCTGGATCATCAGCCGCACGCCGCTCGCAGCGAGGGGATGGCCGATCGCGATCGCGCCGCCCCACTGGTTGACCCGCGGGTCCTCGTCGGCGATGCCGAAGTGGTCGAGGAACGAGAGCACCTGGACGGCGAACGCCTCATTGAGCTCGAACAGGCCGATGTCGTCGATCTTCAGCCCGGCGTTCTTCAGCGCGCGCTCGGTCGACGGGATCGGTCCGATGCCCATGACCTCGGGCTCGACTCCCGCGTAGCCGAAGCCGACCATGCGCATCTTGGTCGTGAGGCCCAGCTCCTTGGCGGCGGTCGACGACGCGAGGATCGAGGCCGTCGCACCGTCCGTGAGGGGGGAGGCGTTGCCTGCCGTCACACGACCGTGCGGACGGAACGGGGTCTTGAGCGTCGCGAGACCCTCCATCGTCGTCTCGGGGCGCATGCCCTCGTCCTGCGTGGCCAGGCCCCAACCCGACTCGCTGCGCAGCGAGACGGGCACGAGGTCGGCCTGGATGTTCCCGGCGGCGTAGGCGGCAGCCACCTTCTGCTGGCTCAGCATGCCGAACCGGTCGGAGCGCTCCTTGGTGAGACCGGGGAAGCGGTCGTGCAGCCGCTCGGCCGTGTTGCCCATGTTGAGGGCGTCTGCAGCGACGAGTCTCTCCGACAGGAACCGCGGGTTGGGGTCGACGCCCTGGCCCATCGGGTGGTGGCCCATGTGCTCGACACCGCCCGCGATCACGACGTCGTAGCCGCCGAACGCGATGCCGGAGCCCGCCGTGGTGACGGCTGTCATCGCTCCGGCGCACATCCGCTCGATGGCGTAGCCGGGAACGGTCGTCGGAAGGCCGGCGAGCAGCGCAGCCGTGCGGCCGAGGGTCAGACCCTGATCGCCCTGCTGGGTCGTCGCGGCGATCGCCACTTCGTCGACCCGGTCCTTCGGCAGTCCCGGGTTGCGCTCGAGCAGGCCGACGATGGCCTTGACGACGAGGTCGTCCGCTCGGGTGTTCCAGTACATGCCCTTTTCGCCTGCTCTGCCGAACGGGGTACGCACCCCGTCGACGAACACGACATCAGCTCTTTCGGCCACTTCGCCTCCACAATCGGATCAGTCTTCCTCGATCCTAGGGAGCCGGTTTCGGCGCGAAGAATCGTTTGACAGAACCTACGAAGCGGATTCGTCGTCGGCGTCGACCTGTTGGCCAGCATCCACAAAGGCCGTGGCGATCGCCTGTGAGGTTGCTGCAATCTGCCAGGGGCGGGCGCCGAGGCCGGCCAGCTCCACACCGATGGAGTGCGCGTCGATCGACAACGGGGGAGTCCAGGCGATCCGGCGCAGGTACTCAGGGGTGAGGAGGTTCTCGAGGGGGATCGAGCGCTCCTCGGCGATGGCGGAGACCGCGGTGCGCGCGGTCTTCAGCCGGGCATCCGCCTCCGGGTTGCGGTCGGCCCACGCGCGCGGCGGGGGCAGCGTGGTGTCGCCGGCCTGCTTCATGACCGGCAGGGACGTGGTGGTGAGCCCGGCCTCGATGGCCTTCCACCAGCGCTCGAGCTCCGACCGGCTGGCGCGACCGGTGAAGTCGCGCATGTCGGCGAGTGCGCGTTTGGACGACGGCATCGAACGGGCAGCTGCCACGAGGGAGGCATCGGGAACCAGTCGCCCGGGGGCGACGTCGCGCTCCTGGGCCAGGGCATCCCTGGCCAGCCAGAGTTCGCGCGCCACGGCGAGGCTGCGCTGTCCGCGCAGTGAGTGCACCCCGGACAGCCGGCGCCACGGATCCGCCCGCACCACCTTGGCCTCGCGGTCGAGCGTCGCCTGGAACTCCTCGGCCGCGATGTCGCGCTTGTCGGCATCGTCGAGCAGGGTGGCGAGCGCATCGCGCAGGTCGACGAGCAGCTCGACGTCGAGCGCGGCGTACTCCAGCCAGGAGTCAGGCAGCGGCCGCGTCGACCAGTCCGCCGCCGAGTGCTCCTTCGCGAGGTGGATGCCGAGCAGCTCCTCGACGACGGTGCCGAGCCCGACCCGGGGGAGCCCGAGCAGTCGTGCGGCCAGTTCGGTGTCGAAGATCACGGCGGGATCGAGGCCGACCTCCCGGAGGCAGGCGAGATCCTGGCTCGCGGCATGGAGCACCCATTCGACGTCGCCGATGGACTCCTGCAGCTCGGTGAACGAGCCGATGGCCGGCGGATCGAAGAGGAAGACGCCGGCTCCGCGGCGGTAGACCTGGATGAGGTAGGCGCGCTGCGAGTAGCGGAATCCGCTCGCCCGTTCGGCGTCGATCGCGATCGGGCCGTCGCCCTGTGAGATGGATTCGACTGCTGCGAGGTACTCCTCGCGCGTGTCGATCACGCGCCGGTCAGTCACGTGCCGCCCGACGAGCTCGGATCGAGGTGACGCCCTCGGCCGCCGGCGGGAGCCCGGCGAGCATGCACAGCAGCTCGCTCCAGCCCTCGACATGCGCCGTGACGTCCGGATCGAGCGGGGTCCAGGATGCCCGGAGCTCGATCTGCGCTCCGTCGCCCTGGCGGGCGAGTTCCCCGAACCCGGACGACAGGATCTTCGTCGCCGTCCCGGAGGCCGCCGTGTACCGGGCGTGCCTGGTGTCGAGGGCGTCGACGAGCCACGACCAGGCGACCTCGGCGAGGAACGGGTCGAGGCCGATCTCGGTCTCGAGCGGCGCCTGTGCGAAGCAGATCACCCGGAAACGGCCACCCCACGGCTCCGGCTCCTCGGGATCGTAGAGGAGCACGAATCGGCCGGTGCCGAGCTCGGAGTCTCCGCCGTGCCGCGTGGGGGAGACGTCGGCAGCGAGCGCGACCGCCCAGGGAGCGAGGCTCGAGGGGGCGGCGATCTCCGTGATCACGAGTTCGGGGCGCGTCGTCGCCCGACGGACGGCGTCGAGGGCCGCCGCGAACTCGGGTGGAGTCGGCGCTGGTCGGGATTCGGACACGAGTGCAGACTAGAGTCTTTTCGCATCGGCGTCTCTCAGGCACGCCGACTGCTCTGTGGCGATGGAAGGGGCCGTCGGATGCGCGGTGACGGAGGCGACGGCCGACGGGTCATGCGGCGTGTCGGGATCGGCGCCGCGGTGGGGTTCGCCGCGACCATCGGGGTGGTCACCGCCCTCGGAATGCTCGCGATCGTCACCCGCTTCGCCAGGACCGTCGTCGTGCCGGCGCTCACGACGGACGAACCGGCCCGGATCCTCGGCGTCGACATCCGTGCCGGGACCATCACGTTCGCCGTGGACGACAAGACCGCCGTGCCCGGCCGCTACTCCTTCTGGTTCGACGGAGGCGACGGGCACGCACGCATCGGCGAGATCCTCTCCGATGACGGATCGTCCGTCACGCGCCGGGTGCTCGCGGTGGACTTCGGCGACCTGGCTGCGGCGACTCGTGGGCGACTGGGCAGCTGGTACTTCCTCGGACCGTGGGAGTTCGGCCTCCCGTACGACGACGTCACGGTCGAGACCGACCTGGGTCCGGCTCCCGCATGGGTCATTCCCGCCGCCGAGCCCGACGGCCGGTGGGTCGTCATGGTGCACGGCTGGTCGGGACGCCGGTCGGAGTGCCTGCGCGCCATCCCCGCATTCCACGCCGCCGGCTACACCTGCCTGGTGATCTCCTACCGGAACGACGGGGAGGCGCCGGAGAGCGCCGACGGACGCTACGGGCTGGGCGACACCGAGTGGAGCGACGTCGCGAACGCCATGGCCTTCGCCGCCGGGCGGGGGGCGCAGCGGATCGTGCTCGCCGGCTGGTCGATGGGAGGCGCCATCGCGCTCCAGGCGGCCCTGCGGCCCGAGCTGGCGGCATCCATCTCCGGACTCGTCCTCGACTCGCCCGCCGTGGACTGGCACGACGTGCTCGCCTTCCAGGGCGCGCTCAAACGCCTGCCGGAGCCGATCACCCGGGGAGTGGTCGAAACGCTCGGCAGTGGATGGGGGCGCGGAATCAGCGGGCTCGCCACCCCGATCGACTTCGACCGGCTGAACGTGCTCGCCCGGGCCGACGAGCTCGTGACGCCCACGCTGATCCTGCACAGCGTGGACGACGGCTTCGTCCCCCACGCAGGATCGGCGGAACTCGCCGAGCTCCGGCCGGACCTCGTCACGTACAGCGAGTGGTCGGGGGCGCGGCACGCGCGGCTGTGGAACTTCGATCCCGACCGCTGGGACCGTACTGTCGGCGCGTGGCTCGCCGCTCTCGACGCCGAGTAGGCCGCTAGGCGGCGATCCGCTCCCGCACCTGGCGCTTGGCCCGGCCGAGCAGCGCCGTCATGCCGCGGATGCGCAGGGGCGAGACGGCCTCGGTGAGTCCGATGGTCAGGGGGAAGTCCTCGGGCACGGCGAGCACGGTGTCGACTGTGAGGCCGTCGAGTCCCTGCGCGAGGATCGACGCGAAGCCGCGCGTGGTCGGCGCCTCGCGTGGTGCCGTTGCGTACAGGTGCACGCGATCGTCGTCGTCGACCTCCACGAAGATGAACACGGGGGACTGGCACTCCTCGACCCGTTCGAACAGGTCGGGATGGTCCTGGTAGCGCTCGGGGAGGTCTGGCAGCTCGTTGGAGAACTCCAGAAGCAGCTGAAGGCGGTCGCGCACCTCGAGGGCGAGGAAGTCGTCGCGGATGTCGGCGAGCTGGGCGGGAAGGTCGGTCTCGGTCATCGGGACCATTCTCCCACGCGGCGCCGGGGCATCCGTCGACTAGGCGCTGGCGGCCGGCGCCTCGCCGCGCTCGGTGCCCTTGACGATCGGCACGCGCACGGCGGAACCCCACTCGGTCCACGACCCGTCGTAGTTCCGCACGTTCTCGAAGCCGAGCAGATGGGTGAGCACGAACCAGGTGTGGCTCGAGCGCTCGCCGATGCGGCAGTACGCGATGACGTCGTCACCGGCCTGCAATCCGGCTTCGCCGAGATAGATGTCGTCCAGCTCGGACCGCGTCTTGAAGGTCGCATCCGGGGCGGCTGCCCGTGCCCACGGCACGGACGCGGCGGACGGGATGTGGCCGGCCCGGAGGGCACCCTCCTCGGGGTACGCGGGCGCCGTGGTGCGATCGCCGCTGTACTCCTCGGGAGAGCGGACGTCGATGAGCGGGTTGCCGAAGTGCGCGAGCACGTCGTCCTTGAACGCGCGGATGGTGCTGTCGTCGCGCTCGACGATCGGGTACTCGACCGGTGAGACGGTGGTGGCCCCGGTCGTCACCTCCCGTCCCTCGGCGATCCACAGGTCGCGGCCGCCGTCGAGGAGGCGCACGTCCTCGTGGCCGAAGAGCGTGAACACCCAGAGCGCGTACGCGGCCCACCAGTTGTTCTTGTCGCCGTAGATGACCACGGTGCTGTCGCGGGCGATGCCCTTCGAACCGAGCAGGGCGGCGAAGCGCTCGCCGTCGATGTAGTCGCGCGTGACGTCATCGTTGAGGTCGGTGTGCCAGTCGATCTTCACGGCGCCGGGGATGTGACCGGTCTCGTAGAGGAGCACGTCCTCATCCGATTCCACGACGACGAGACCCGGGGCGCCGAGGTGGTCGGCGAGCCACTCCGTCGAGACGAGTCGCTCGGGGTGCGCGTACGCGCCGAACTTCTCGGATGCGTCGGTGTCGATGGCCATGGGGAACCTCCTGGATGCGCCTGGTCGGGCGGGGGATGGGGGAGCGGATTAGGCTGGTGGTCTGTCCGCATCCGACGATACGCGCAGCCGGCGGGCCATCGCAGGCGTCCCGCAACGATCAGCAACAGAACAGGTGAGCATGACCTCGGCACGACCCGTCATCCGTCTGACCGACCGCTCGCCGAGCATCACGGGCGCCGAGATCGCCGGCGAACTCGTGCCACCGCCCCAGTTCGAGCACGCCTCGTTCGAGTCGTACCGGCCGGACGCGAACTACCCGTCGCAGCTGGAGGCCGTGGAGGCCCTGCACGAGTTCGCCGGCGTCTGGCGCGCGCAGCGCCCCGGCGGATTCTTCTCCCGCAACCGCAAGCCCAAGGCCGCCCTCCCCGGCATCTACCTCGACGGCGGATTCGGAGTGGGCAAGACGCACCTCCTGGCAGCCCTCTGGCACGGTGCGCCAGGACGGAAGTACTTCGGGACGTTCATCGAGTACACCGCCCTCGTGGGCGCCCTCGGCTACGCGGAGACCGTCAAACTCCTCACCGGCACCCGGCTGATCTGCATCGACGAGTTCGAACTCGACGACCCGGGCGACACCATGCTCATGACCCGGCTCCTCGGCGAGCTGATGGCGAGCGGCACCATGGTGGCCGCCACGTCGAACACGCCGCCGAACGCACTCGGAGAGGGCCGGTTCGCCGCGTCCGACTTCCTGCGCGAGATCCAGGCGCTGTCGTCGAACTTCCGCACCATGCGCATCGACGGGCTCGACTACCGGCGCCGCGACGTCGAGGGATCCGCCGTCACGGTGGACGACGAGGCGCTCGAGCGGATGGTGGCCGGGATGGCCGCCCGCGGCGAGGACGTGGCCCACGACGACTTCGACGCCCTGATGGCCCACCTCGCGACAGTGCACCCGTCGAAGTACATCAAGCTCATCGACGGACTCGACGTCATCGCCGTCAGCGGTGTGCACGTGCTGCACAGCCAGACGGATGCGCTGCGGCTCGTCGCCTTCATCGACCGGGTCTACGACGCCGAGATCCCCGTGATCTCGAGCGGTCACCCGCTCAGCGACGTGTTCGACGCCGACATGCTCTCCGGCGGCTACCGCAAGAAGTACCTGCGCGCCACGTCGCGCCTGATCGCCCTCACGACGGGCGAACTCCCGCCGCACGACTGAGGTCCGCGCGCGCGGCGACGGGCTCTCGGCAGAGTCTCAGCATCCATGGTCGAACTCGCGGCGAGGCGAAACACGATGTTTACCTGCGCCCGGTTCACGTAACGAACCCGAAACAACCGAATCTCCCCGCCGAAACGTGCCGCGTCAAAACTGGCGTCTACACACCGTGAGGTTGCGGACCACCGACAGGTGTCCGAGGCACTTACCGAGAGGGAGACCATTCCTATGTTGTTGACTGCAGCAGCCGAATACGACGCGGCGACCAACGTGAATTCGTTGTGGCTCCTCGTCGCGGCGGCACTCGTCCTGCTCATGACGCCCGGCGTCGCCTTCTTCTACGGCGGCATGGTGAAAGCGAAGAGCGTCATCAGCATGATGATGATGAGCTTCGGAGCCATGGCCCTCGTCGGCGTCCTCTGGGTGCTCTACGGCTACGGCCTGGCCTTCGGCCCGCCGCTCATCCCCGGAATCGTCGGCAACCCGTTCGACGGCGCGATCGGACTCCAGGACCTTCTGGGAGTCGGGGCGGACGGCGCCATGAACCCCGACCTCCCCGGACTCGCCTTCGCCGGCTTCCAGGCGACCTTCGCCATCATCACGGTGGCCCTGATCTCCGGCGCGATCGCCGACCGCGCCAAGTTCGGCGCCTGGCTCGTCTTCGCCGCCATCTGGGTCACGGTCGTCTACTTCCCCGTCGCCTTCATGGTCTTCAACCTCCCCGAGGGCTGGGCTCCGGTCTGGGGCGTCAACGACTTCGCGGGTGGTACGGCAGTGCACATCAACGCCGGTGCAGCGGCGCTCGCCCTCGCCCTGGTGCTCGGCAAGCGCGTCGGATTCCAGAAGGGCATCCAGAAGCCGCACAACGTTCCGCTCACGCTGCTCGGTGCCGCACTCCTGTGGTTCGGCTGGTTCGGCTTCAACGCCGGCTCCGAGGCGGCCGTCGACGGTGTCGCGGCGATCGCCTGGATCAACACCCTCGCCGCTCCGGCCGCAGCCATCCTCGGCTGGCTGATCGTCGAGAAGATCAAGGACGGCAAGCCGACGGCCATCGGTGCGGCATCGGGTGCCGTCGCCGGCCTCGTCGCCATCACCCCCGCCTGTAACATCCTGACCCCGGGCTGGGCCATCGTGCTCGGCATCCTGGCCGGAGCGGTCTGCGCCATCGCGATCGACCTGAAGTTCAAGCTCGGATTCGACGACTCGCTCGATGTCGTCGGCATCCACCTCGTCGGCGGTCTCATCGGAACGCTCTACATCGGCATCTTCGGTGCCGGCATCGGCCTCATCGACACCGGCTCGTTCGAGCAGCTCTGGAAGCAGTTCGCGGCAGCCTTCGTCGTCATGGTCTACTCGTTCATCATGGCGTTCATCATCGGCTGGATCATCCAGAAGACGATGGGCTTCCGCATCACGAACGAGGACGAGGTCGCAGGCGTCGACACCATCGTCCACGGTGAAGAGGGCTACGCGCTCGAGACGGTGTAACACAGCTCGCCGTCTGGAACCGGCGGCGCGGGGCGGTGAGGGAGACCTCACCGCCCCATTCTCGTTCCCGCGCCGCTATCGTGGCGACGGTGAACGGATTCCTGGCCCGCATCGGGCGGATGCTCACGGGCTCGTCGCGCACGGTTGCAGAGCCCGGGCTCGCGACCGCCGTCGCGGACGGCGACGACTCGCCCGGTCGGTTCGGCACCGACGCGACGATCGAGATCGACCCCCGACGCCTCGGGGCGGTGCGCATGGGCTACTCGCCCGTCACCGATGGCGACCCGGATCCCGGCGAGATCGTCTGGACCTGGGTGCCCTATGAGGAGAACGACGGCCGCGGCAAGGATCGGCCGATGGTCATCGTCGCCACCGAGGCGGCGGGGACCGTGCTGGCCGCGCAACTGACGAGCAAGGACCACGGGGGAGAGCGGGACTACCTCCCACTCGGCACCGGAGGGTGGGACCGCAGCGGGCGGCCGAGCTGGGTGAACATCGACCGCATCTTCCGGGTGCACCCGCACGGGATGCGTCGCGAGGCGTCCGCGCTCGACCGCGCGCGCTACGAGCAGGTGGAGGAGGCGCTGCGCCTCCGGTACGGCTGGTCGTGACGAACACCCCGGAAGGAGTCGTGGCTCCTCGACGGGGTGCGAGGAGCCACGAGTCGCACGGGAGCATCAAGCCTGCACGTCTTTGTGCCCGACCCGGATCACGCGGCGACCAACGGCCGGAAGGACGCCGGCCATCACCCAAAGGATAAGCACCTCTGCGCGGCCGTGGTTGAGGATTGACAGGAACCCGTGGATGGCTCATCATCCACGCCGTCCGCACGCCGGATGCCGGATGCCGGGTTCTCGGAGAGCACCGAGAATTCATCTTGGGGCTCTTCCGCTTGCACCCCGAGAGGGGCACAATCGATCTACGGATCGGGGGATCCGTCAGGTCCTGGGGAGGATGACGATGGCGAATCAGATCGATCTGTCGGCACTGATCGCGGAGCAGCTCGAGGCCGCCTACGCCGCAGAGGCCGAACTCAGCGACTGAGCCGGGCCGGCGGTTCGGCACGACGAAGGCCCCCGACCGACGGTCAGGGGCCTCGCGTTCAGGAGCGTCGTGCGCTAGCGGTCGAACCGGGCGCCGGCCGGCTCCGACGGCAGGGCCAGCAGCACGATGACGATGATCGCGCCCACGAAGGGGATCAGGCCGAGGAAGTAGAAGCCGCCCGACTTGTTGGTGTCGTGGAGTCGGCGCCAGGTGACGGCGAGGAACGGGATGATGGTCGCGAGCGCCCAGACCAGGTAGACGAGGCCGAAAACGACGCCACCCGCTCCGGGAGCCGTGGTTCCGTCGGCAGCCACGCTGCCGGTCGCGACCCCGACCCCGAAGGACAGGCCGTACAGTACGGCGGAGACGGCGACCACGAAGAGGTAGGCGAACCAGAACTCGCTGCGGCTGGCTCGGCCCGAGAAGGTCGCATACTTCGACCAGAACCGTGAGACGGCCTGTCCGAAGGACGCACCGTACAGGGGTGCGGCGAGGGTGGGAGTGGTGGTGACGGTCATGCGGAGTCTCCATCGTCGAAGGATCGGGCGCAGCAGGTCGCGGCCGCCCGGGTAAGTGCGACGAGCATGAGACTGGCAGAACCACGCGCATCCGGCGCTGAGGCGCGCCATGCCCGATCGGCGGGTTTCCTCGCTGAAGGCAGGCCGGAGGCAGGGGAGTACGCTCCCGGAGTGAGGGAGGCTCCGTGGATCGGATCTGGTACGTCGCGTACGGAACGAACCTGAGTCTGGCCCGTTTCCGGTGCTACATCCACGGCGGCAGACCCGTCGGAGGATCCCGGACGTACCCCGGGTGTCGCGACCGCACCGAGCCCGAGGACGACGTCGGACTCGACATCCCGGGCTCCCTGTACTTCTCGGGACGGTCGAGCGTCTGGGGCGGAGGAATGGCGGTCTACGACGCAGGTGGGACCGGGCGGGTGGCCGGCCGGGCCTATCTGCTGTCCGTCGGGCAGTTCGCCGACCTGATCGCCCAGGAGACGCGGCAGCCGCCAGGGACCGACCTGGACCTCGCCGTGCTGGAGCGGACCGGGCACCAGAGCGTCGGGCCGGGCCGCTATCAGACCCTGATCCGGGTCGGCGGCCGTCATGGCCTTCCGATGGCGACGTTCACGAGCGCCGCCGCGGGCGACAGGGACGTGACCGCGCCAGCCGCGATCTACCTGCGCGTGATGGCCGCCGGGCTTCGCGAGTCGCGGAGCTGGTCGCCCCCGCGGATCGCCGCCTACCTGGCGGGGATCGCCGGTGCAGAACGGGCGTGGACGCGGGCCGCGATCGAGGCGATCGCAGCGTAGCCGGAGCGGCGCACGCGACGGCCGGCGAGAGAAGATCCTGGTGGGCGATACCGGACTCGAACCGATGACCTCTTCCGTGTGAAGGAAGCGCGCTACCAACTGCGCCAATCGCCCAGACGGCCTGGTTGCCCTGGCCGCGACTACCGATACTAGCCGACGGATCGGGGCCTGCGCACATCGACGCCCAGGCGAAGCGGTGGAATGGTCGGCCCGAAAGGGAAGCTCATCTTGGACACGCCCGACGGGCCTTCGTTTTGTGTGCTGGGTCCGGATCGGTTATTGTCGATGTTGTTGCAGAAATGCGATGCGGATCTGCGCAAGCAGTGAACGCGGATGTGGCGCAGTGGTAGCGCATCACCTTGCCAAGGTGAGGGTCGCGAGTTCGAATCTCGTCATCCGCTCGAAAAGAATCGGGCGAAAGCCCGGTTCTCTTTCATGGAGTGAACCCGCACGGTGGATTGGCCGAGAGGCGAGGCAGCGGCCTGCAAAGCCGTATACACGGGTTCGAATCCCGTATCCACCTCCAAGCTGAGATCCTGATCGCAGCCTTGGGCGATTGGCGCAGCGGTAGCGCGCTTCCCTGACACGGAAGAGGTCACTGGTTCGATCCCAGTATCGCCCACAGAACGAAACCCCCGGTTCACCGGGGGTTTTTCTTTGTCCTTTTCTGGGTCGTCGTGATCAGTCGTGCGATTCGAGGTCCCTCTGTCAGCGCGGATCCCGCCCGGTGGACGTAGGCCGAGGCGGGCCCGACCCGAACGAGCTCGCCTCGGGCTTCCACGGACACCATACGACCGGCCTGGGTCCCGGTCCAAGAGGATGGCCCGGGCTCCGCGATGCGCGTAGAATGAACGTTTGCGCAAGGCCGGTGCGCTCCTCCCCGAACCAGGATCATCGGCCTTGTCCTTCGTCTGGGTCTTGGCAGCCGCCTCACGCCGGCGTGAAGACCAGCGGCGGGTACGAGATCGTCGTGCG
>JBEVEO010000010.1:0-9153 GCA_040512695.1 Leifsonia sp.
TCGAAGAACGCCGCGGCGTCGGGACTGTTGTCGAGCGCGATCTGGAGGTCGGGCGGGGCCACGGCGTCCTTCTGCCGGTAGGCGGCATCCCAGCGGCCGTCGGCCTGGGCACGTTCGACCTCGGCGTGGCCGCCGGGCCGCATCCGTCCCTCCTCGATCAGGCGGGCCACGTGCTCGCGGTTGATCTGCGACCACGGGCTGTTCTTGCGGCGCGGTGTGAAGGCCTGCAACGTGTAGTCCTCGTCGAAGCGGCCGGCCTGACCGTCGATCCAGCCGTAGCAGAGGGCGACGTCGAGGGCCTCCGACCAGGTGATGCCCGGAGCCGACGAGTTCTTCTTGCGGAGCTTCAGCCGCACGCCGCCATCGTCGGGCGTTCCCGAGAGGTACGCCTCCCACTCCTCGATCGTGACGTCGAGGATCGGCTTGTCGGCAAAGCTCACCATGGCTACGACGCTAGCGCGCCCTACCGACGTGCGGGCTTCCGGCGTGAATCCGCCACCTCCATGCGCATCACCGTGTTGCCCTGGCCCTTGGGCCGCACGAAGGTGAAGCCCACCCGTTCGTACAGAGTGCGGGTGGCGTTGTAGAGGAAGGACGCCGACACCTTCTTTCCCGGCGGAACGTCGTGGGGGTAGCCCTCGACGATGCCGCCGCCCGCCTCACCGATCAACGCGACGGCTCCACGCACGGCGAGTTCGGCGACGCCATCGCGACGGTGGTTCTTGTCGACGAAGAGACAGGTGATCCTGTAGTCGGGCAGGCTGTCGAGGGTGGCCAGGTACTGCTTCTGATGATGGATGACCGGCAGTTCGGCTGGGGTGCCGTATTCGGCCCAGGCGATGGCGGTGTCACCGTCGAAGACCAGCGCCGCGTGCGCCCGGCCCTCCCGCACCAGTCGTTCCTTGTAGGCGCGGTTGCCCTCGGCCGTCTGGCCCTTCTCCTCGCACGCCGGATGGAACCAGGTGCACCAGCACCCGCCCCACACCCCGTTGTGACGCTCGGCCAGATCGGCGAAGGCGTCCCAGGTCTCCGCGGTCAGCGGCCTGATCTCGTGGTCGTCCATGTCGCGGAACTCTACGACTGCTCCGCCGTCAGCGCTACGGTGGAGCGGTGATCCAGCACACAGTGAGCTTCGTCCTGCGGCATCCGAGCGATTCGACGGAGGAGCGTGCCTTCCTCACAGATGCCGCCGCCATCCTCCCCGCCATTCCGGGTGTCGAGAACTTCCGCATCTCCCGTCAGGTCAGCGAGAAGAGCAGCCACGACTTCCAGTTCTCGATGGAGTTCCCGGATGCCGGTGCCTATGCCGCGTACAACGGGCATCCCGCTCACGTGCAGTTCGTCGAGACGCGCTGGGTGCCCGAGGTGGCCGACTTCCAGGAGCTGGACCTCGTTCCGTTCTCGCGCGGTCGCTGAGGCCCGGACGCAGTCCGCGGCGGAAGCGCCCTCTCAGCGGCGGGGGATCGTCGATCCGCGGATGACGAGGCGCACGGGAAGGTGCTCGGTTCCGCCGGTGACCTCGGTGCTGCCAGCCCCGCCGGCCCCGCCGGCCCCGTCGAGTGCGTCGAAGATCCGTGTCGCCGCGACCCGTCCCAGCTGCTGCAGGTTCGCGTCGATGGTGGTGAGTCCCGGGCGCGAGTTGGTCGCGAGGATCTCCCAGTTGTCGTAGCCGATCACGGCGACGTCGCCCGGCACATCGCGGCCGAGGTCGCGGAGGGTGTCGAGGGCTCCTCGGGCGATCTGGTCCGACCCGCAGACGATGCCGTCGACATCGGGGTACTGGCGCAGCAGCATGGCCGATGCGTCGCGGCCCCAGTGCTCCGACCAGTCGGAGTACATCGGCGATCCGACGAGCTCGAGGCCGGCATCCGTCAACGCCTCCGTCACACCGACCGCGCGGTCCTGGGCTGCAGCGAATGCCGGGTCGCCCGAGATGAGGGCGATGCGGCGCCGACCACAGGAGAGCAGATGCTCCACGGCGAGACGGCCGCCAGCGCGGTTGTCCGGAGTGATGGAGATGTCCGTCGGGTCGTCCGACGGCGCGTAGGCGTAGACCACGGGAACCGGGATGTCGTGGCCGAGCGAGGGGCGCGGGTCGGTCTGGCGTCCGACGACGATGATGCCGTCGACCCGGCGCGTGAGCAGGGCCTTGAGGTGGTGCTGCTCCCGGATGGCGTCGCCTCGCGCATCGCAGAGGAACACGTTCACCTGCCCGGCTCCGAAGGCGTCTTCCGCGCCCATGAGGATGGGGATGACGAAGCGACCCTCGAGGTCGCTGGTGAGGAGTCCCACCGTGCCGGTGCGCCCGTTGATGAGGCCGCGGGCGAGCTCGTTGGGGGTGAACGAGATCTTCTCGGCTGCGGCCATTACGCGCTGGCGGGTGGCTGGAGCGACCTGATCGCGGCCGTTGATGGCCTTCGATGCCGTGGCGATAGAGACACCGGCGAGCTTCGCGACATCGCTCAGGGTCGCCGCACGCCCGGCCGACCCGCCCGCTTCCCGCTCTGCCATGCCCAGCTCCCCTCGCGTTTCGTAAACGTTACAGGATGTCGCACTTGACGGGCCGGATTACCCCGCGATACCGTACCGAAAAGCATTTCGGATGTTTCGGTAGTTCCTGCCGCACAGCACCGGGCCCCACCCGGCCCACTCAATGACGAGTTCGAAGGAGTACTTCCATGACACGCACCATGAACCGACGGATGCGCAGGGTCGGTGCCCTGGTCACCGCCGGCGTCCTGCTGGCCGGCCTCGCCGCCTGCTCCAGCTCCGATCC
Source organism: Leifsonia sp. (assembly GCA_040512695.1). Taxonomy (GTDB): domain Bacteria; phylum Actinomycetota; class Actinomycetes; order Actinomycetales; family Microbacteriaceae; genus Orlajensenia. The sequence continues at coordinate 2,777 of JBEVEO010000010.1, forward strand.
GGGCACCTCCGCTGCGAGCGCCGGGCCCGAGGGCGTCGACGACGGCACATCGCTCACCCTGTGGACCCGCGCCCCTCTCGAGAAGCAGGCCAACCTGCTCGTCGACGCCTACAACGCCAGCCACGAGAACCAGGTGAAGCTCACCGTCGTGCCCAACGACGACTACGTCGCCAAGGTGGGCGCGGCTGCCGGCTCCAACAGCCTGCCCGACCTGTTCGCCGCTGACATCGTCTACGTTCCCAACTGGGTGAAGCAGGGCCTGTTCCAGGACCTCACCGCCAACATCGACGGCCTCGACTTCAAGGACTCCATCAACAAGGGCCACCTCGCGGCCGGAACCGCAGACGGCAAGGAGCACGTGCTTCCGTTCGTGCTCGACCTGTCGATGCTGTTCTGGAACAAGGCCCTCGCCACCGAGGCCGGCCTCGACGCCGAGGCGGGTCCGGCCGATCTCGCCGAGTTCGCCGAGTGGGCCAAGGCCATCCAAGGCCTGAACAAGCCCGACACCTACGGCACTGCGACAGGCCTGAACTGCGGCGGATGCCTCGTCTTCACGTGGTTCCCGAGCGTGTGGGCCGCCGACGAGCAGGTCATGAACGAGGAGGGCACCGAGTCGCTGCTCGCGAGCGACACCGCGAAGGAGATCTACAGCACCTGGGCCGACCTGTGGAAGTCCGGCGCCGTGCTGCCGTCGTCGAAGGACGAGGCAGGACCCACCTGGACCGCCGGCTTCACCGAGGGCAAGGTCGGACTCATGCCCTACCCGGCCACGCTGCTGTCGTCGACCCCCTTCGACGTCGGCGTCTCCGGCATCCCGAGCCCGAAGGGCGGCGGATCCACCTTCGTCGGCGGTGACGGCATCGGTGTCTCGAAGGACTCCAAGAAGGCCGCCCAGGCGTGGAACTTCCTCAACTGGATGATGTCGGAGGAGGCCCAGGTCGGCGTTCTCGCGAAGGACAACGACGTGGTCTCGCGCTCCGACCTCGCCACCAACGAGTACTCCGAGAAGGACCCGCGCCTCATCACCATCAACGAGGTCGCCGGCGAGGGTGACACCCCGGTGTCGCTCAACTTCCAGGAGGCGTTCAACTCGCCCACCAGCCCCTGGCTGACCCTCGTGCGGAACGCCGTGCTCGAGGGCACCGACACGGTCGACGCGGACAACGACGCGATCACCGACGTGCTCTCGCAGTAGCAGACGGATGACTGCGCCGGCCGACCAGACGTCGGCCGGCGCAGCCCCCACCCGCCCGTGACGGCAGCATCGAAAGGCACCACCATGAGCGTCACAGCTCCTCTCATCCCGGCCGAGATGACACCCCCGCCCCGGCGGCGCCGGCGCACGTCGGGCCGAGCCGGAATCGGATGGCTCTACGCCCTGCCGACGGCCCTGTTCGTGCTCTTCCTGTTCATCCTGCCGCTGCTGCTGGTCTTCAAGATGTCGGCTTCCGACTGGCCGCTGCTCGGCGGCGACCAGGGCTGGAACTTCCCCGAGAACTACGCGAGCGCCATCAGCAACAGGTTCTTCCTCGACTCGGTGCTGTTCACCCTGAAGTACACGGTGCTCGCGACCATCCTGCTGATCGGTCTCGGCCTCGGCCTCGCCCTGCTGGTGCAGGAGTCGAGCCGGTGGAAGGGCTTCCTGCGGGCGTCGTTCCTCATCCCGAGCGCCCTCGGACTCGCATCCGCCTCGCTCCTCTTCTACGTGCTCTACTCGCCCATCGCCGGGCCGTTCGCCGAGCTCACGCAGGCCTGGGGATTCACCTTCCTCGGGACCCCGGATGCCGCCCTCTGGTCGACGCTCTTCCTCATCGTCTGGCGCTACGCCGGCTTCTACATGCTGCTCATGCTCGTCGGACTGCAGGGCATTCCCGACGAGGTATACGAGGCGGCCCGCATCGACGGCTCCTCGCGCTGGCAGACCTTCCGTCACGTGACGATCCCGCTGCTGAAGCCCACGCTCGCCCTGACGACGGTGCTCTGCGTCACCGGTTCGCTGCTCGCCTTCGAGCAGTTCTACATCCTCACCAAGGGCGGGCCGGACAACAGCACGATCACCGTCGTGCAGCTGATCTACAGCGTGGCCTTCCAGGGCCAGAACGACCTCGGAGTGGCCGGCGCCCTGTCGGTCATCGTGCTCGCGGCCCTCGTCGTGATCAACATCGTGCAGATCCGCGGCTTCAGCCGGAAAGTGGAGGACTGAGCCATGACCAACACCCTCGCCCGACCGCCCCGCACCGAGACGTCGTCGATCGCCTCCGTCGCTCCCCGGCCGCACCGCCGTCGCTACTCTGTCGCCGGCATCGCGCTGCAGATGCCGTTCTGGGTCTTCACCGGAGCGATCGCCATCATCTTCCTCTACCCGCTGGTCTGGACGGCGGTGTCCTCCGTGGCCCCGCTGGCCGGCACCAACCAGACCGACGGCTGGGGCCTCGGCAACTACATCACCCTCGCCAACTACCAGGACGGCATCGGGCAGTACATCCTCAACTCGGTGTTCGTCTCGCTGCTCACGGTCGTGCTCACGCTGGTCATCTCGCTGCTCGGCGGGTACGCGTTCGCGCGCTTCGAGTTCCGGGGCAAGAACACGCTCTTCCTCGCGACCATCGCGATCCTCATGGTGCCCTACGCCACTCTCCTCATCCCGCTCTACGTGCTGCTGAACATGGTGGGGCTCTCCAATTCGCTGGTGGGAGTGGCGCTGGTGCTCACCATGTTCCAGCTGCCGTTCTCCACCTTCATGATGCGCATCTCGTTCGAGTCCATCCCGCGCGAGCTCGATGAGGCGGCGATGGTCGACGGATGCACCTCCTGGACCGTGCTCTGGCGCGTGCTCGTTCCCGCCGTGAAGCCCGGTCTCATCACCGTGGGCCTGTTCGCCTTCCTCGCGGCCTGGAACGACTTCATGGCCCCGCTCATCCTCATCAACGACTCGGCTCGCATGACCCTGCCGTTGGCCATCTCCAACCTGCGCGGGCAGGTGCAGGGCGTCGTCGACTACGGCGCCACCGAGGCCGGCGTCGTCGTGCTCGCACTGCCGTGCATCCTGCTCTTCCTCATACTGCAACGCCACTACGTGCGCGGATTCATGTCCGGCGCCTTCAAGGGATGACCATGACCACCACCACACGCATCATCGCGGCCCCCGTCGTCCCGTCCACAGGAGCACTGCGCCCTCTGGGAGTCGACGAGGTGCACATCACCGACGGATTCTGGGCCGAACGCCAACGCGTCAACGGGGCGGCAACGCTGCCCCACATCGAGCACTGGCTGGAGAAGGACGGCTGGCTCGGCAACTTCGACCTGGCGGCATCCGGAGCCCTGCCCGCAGGCCGCCGTGGCCGCGAGTTCTCCGACTCCGAGGTCTACAAGTACCTCGAGGCCGTGGCCTGGGAGATCGGTCGACGGGGAACGGATGCCGCTCTCGAAGCCCGCTTCCGCGCCGTGGTCGACCGTGTCGCGGCGGCGCAGGAGTCCGACGGCTACCTGAACACGAACTTCGGTCGTCCCGGTCAGGGTGCACGCTGGTCCGACCTCGAGTGGGGTCACGAGCTGTACTGCCTGGGCCATCTCTTCCAGGCCGCCGTGGCGCGGGAGCGCACCCGGCCGGGCGCCGACGACGGTCTGCTGGCTGTCGCGACGCGCGCGGCCGACCTGGTCTGCTCGGTGTTCGGCGAGAGCGGCATCCAGTCGGTGTGCGGGCACGCCGAGGTCGAGGTCGGGCTGGCCGAGCTCGGCCGGCTCACAGGGGAGCCTCGCTACCTCGCGCAGGCGGCGCTGTTCGTCGACCGGCGCGGCCACGGCACCCTCGCCGACATCGAGTGGGGGCGGTCGTACTTCCAGGACCACGTTCCCGTGCGCGACGCCGACGCCCTCACCGGGCACGCCGTGCGCGCCAACTACCTCGCGGCCGGTGCTGCCGATGTCGCCGTCGAGAGCGGTGACCGCGCGTTGCTCGACGCGCTCCGGCGTCAATGGGATCGGACCATCGCGCGTCGCACCTACGTCACCGGCGGCCAGGGATCGCACCACCAGGACGAGGCCTTCGGCGACGACTGGGAGCTGCCGCCGGACCGCGCGTACTCCGAGACCTGCGCTGGCATCGCGTCGATCATGTTCAGCTGGCGCCTGCTGCTGGCCGAGGGTGCCGGAGCCGCCGACGCCCGCTACGCCGACCTCATCGAGCGCACGCTGTTCAACGTCGTGGCGACCTCGCCATCGGAGGAGGGCACGGCGTTCTTCTACGCGAACACGCTGCACCAGCGGCGGCCGGGGGAGCCGGCATCGCCCGACGTCATGTCGCCTCGGGCGTCGTCGTCGCTGCGTGCACCGTGGTTCGAGGTCTCGTGCTGTCCGCCGAATGTCGCCCGCACCTTCGCGAGCCTCGCCGGATACCTCGCCACGACGGATGACGACGGCCTGCAGCTGCACCAGTACGCGCCGGCGTCGATCCGCACGCAGATCGCCGGGGGGCGCGACATCGCCGTCGACATCGCGACGCTCTACCCCGACGACGGCACGATCACCGTGACGGTGGTCGACGACGTCCCGGAGCCGGTCACCATCGCGCTGCGCGTGCCCGCGTGGGCGGCATCCGCGGGTCTGACGCTGCGGGGCATCGACGGCTCGGTCGAGTCGGTCGAGGCGGCGCCGGGCTACGTCTCGGTGCGCCGGGCGTTCAGCGCCGGCGATGTGCTCGAGCTCAGCCTCCCGATGGCGGCGCACTTCACCGTGCCCGACCCGCGCATCGACGCGATCCGCGACACCGTCGCCGTGGAGCGTGGCCCGATCGTCTACTGCCTCGAGTCGACCGACCTTCCGGCGGGCGGCGACGTGTTCAGCGGGCTGCAGGTCGACAGGGCGACGCAGCCCGCCGACGGCGAGTCGGGCGTCGCCGTCGTCCTCCACTCGGCGTCGGCTGAGACGTCGGGGGCGACCGATGGGGGCTGGCCGTATTCGTCGACGGATGCCGCTGCTCCGGCCGCGGCCCCCATCACCGTGAACCTCGTGCCGTACCACCGCTGGGCCCAGCGGGGTCCGTCGACGATGCGCGTCTGGCTGCCTGTGCACCACGCGCGATGAGACTCGGGCTGCGGCGATCGTCCATGACGCCGCAGCCCGTCAGGCTTACGACCGCAGAGGCAGCGACGAAGTCGCCGCCGAAGCGGAACGAGTCGCGCGTCGGCCGCAGACGTCGTCCGGGCCTCAGCGAGCCGAGATCACACGAAAGGATCGACCAGCGCGGTGTAGCCGCAGCCGAGGCAGCGCAGCGAGATCAGCATGCCGATGTCGTCGCCGCCGATCACGCCGCCGTTCATGGCGTCACCGCACTGCGGGCAGGGCTCGGGGCTCACGAACCGCGGATCGTCGCCGTCGTCGATCTCCATGCGACTCAGCGCAGTTCGGCGAGAGCCATCGCGCCGTTGAAGACCTGGCGCACCCGCCACGACGAGACGCCACGGTGCGCGGCGATCCGTTCGGCGGCGTCTTCAGCCTCTGCCTGCGAATGGAAGGTGCCGACCAGCTGCGGCTTGGTGTCGAATTCGATGACGTACTCCACCTGTTCAGGCTAACCGCGCGCGGAGTGCGGTGTGGACTGCGCGGGAACGACGAAGCCCCCGATCACGAGATCGGGGGCTTCGGACGACGGATGCCGCATGGCGGCCGCCGAGGCTAGCGCCGGTCGAACCGAGCGCCGGCCGGGTCGGACTCGAGGATGAAGAACACCAGCACGATGATGCCGCCGACGAGCGGGATGAGGCCGAGGAACCAGAAGCCGCCCGAGCGGTTCGTGTCGTGCAGGCGGCGCCAGCTGATCGCGAGCGTCGGAACGAGGACAGCGAGACCCCACACGACGTAGACGATCGTCATGATGATCCCGAAGGGCGAGGGGTTGAGCACGGCGGCACCGGTGGTGGCGTCAGTCGTGACGCCACCGCTCGTGATGCCGACGAACAGGAGGATGTACAGCACGGTGCTGACGATGACGAGGAAGAGGTACGACCACCAGAACTCGCTGCGGCTGGCGCGGCCCGAGAAGGTGGCGTACTTCGACCAGAACCGCGAGATGGCCTGGCCGAAGGAGGCTCCGTAGAGGGGAGCGTCGAGGGGAGCCGCGGGTGCGGGAGGAACGGTGGTCATCGGCTGGTCTCCAGATGTGAAGGGTCAAGGCAGGTGAAGCGCCCCCACGCGGTGCGTGTGGCAGCACCGAGCGTGGCAGATGAGCGTGCCTCAGGCGGGGAGGCGCGCAACGTGAGTTCACACGGGGCGTCGATGTCGGCGCCCTTCGGCGTCGTTCACCTCGGAGTGACAGACTGGGTCGCCAATTGCACCACTGACGATGGGATTGATCGAATGGCGAAGAACAAGCTCGAGAA
>JBEVEO010000038.1:0-9929 GCA_040512695.1 Leifsonia sp.
AGCCGTCGGTTGATCACCGTCCGACCGTCGCCGAGAACAGGAACGATCGCCCCTGATCGACCGATCCCTTCCAATTGTAGGGAAAGAAGCCCCAGAAGGGCCCCCCGCGAACGGGGCGATCCACGGCCGCTCACGATCAGTGGTCGTGCGGGCTCGGAGCCGCCCCGGTCACGCCGAGGACGTCGACGACGATGACGGTCACGTTGTCGCGGCCGCCGTTGGCGAGGGCGGCGTCGACGAGCTGGCGCGCTGCTTCGGCCGGGCTCGCGGTGGACATGAGGAAGTGCCGCATCCCGTACGGGGTCAGCTCCTTGGTGAGGCCGTCGGAGCACACCAGGAGGCGGGATCCCTCCTCCACGGCGATGAGGCGGTAGTCGGGGATGGGCGCCTCGTGGAAGCCCACCGCGCGGGTGATGACGTTGGAGTGCGGGTGGGTCTCCGCCTCCTCGCGCGAGATGTGCCCGGCGTCGACCAGCTCCTGCACGATGGAGTGGTCGGTCGTGAGCTGTTCCAGCACGCCGTGCGAGAGCAGGTAGACCCGGGAGTCCCCGATGTTGAAGACCAGCCAGGCGATGCCGGCGTCCGTCTCGGTGATGGTGATGCCGGTCACGGTCGTCCCGGTGCCGGAGTCCGTGACGCCGCCGCCCCTGCCCATGTCATCGACCGCGAGGCGCAGGGACTGCTCGATGCCGCTCGTGCCGACGCTGGCGCGACCGCCGTGCTCGGCGAGGCGGGTCACGACGGCCGCGCTGGCGAAGTCGCCCGCTGTGTGCCCGCCCATGCCGTCGGCGACGGCGAACACCGGAGACTGGGCCATGTAGCTGTCCTCGTTCGCCTCGCGCCGATGCCCCGTGTCGGTGATCGCCGCCCACGCGAGCGTCACTGAAGCCGGGACAGGGCCGGGGACCCGAGCGGTGAACTCGTTCGCACCCTGACCGATCTGCGTCACGTCATCGGCCTTCTCGTCGTCGGGGGAAGCGGAGGGCTCTCTCGATGCGGCTCCGTCACGGATATCGAGATGATTGTACCGTCCCCGATGTGCACCATCGTTCCCGGGGCGACGACGAGGGACTCTCCGGGCCGCAACCGGATGCGCCCCGCTCGCGGCGGCACGACGACGGTGCCGTTCGTGGAGCGCAGGTCGGTGATGACGACGACGTCGCCACGCTGCCGGATCTCGACATGGGTCGACGACACCTCGAGGGTCGGGGACGGTACTGCGATGAGCCGCACGTCCTCGCCGGGAGTCGGGACGCGGACCATGCGCGGCTTCCGGCCGATGAGGTAGACGGCGTCGAGGTCGAGGGCCGGACCGCGTCCGATCCGGAACGAGTACCGCGTCGTCTCGACGGCTGGTTCCGGCGCGTCGGTGCCGTCTGTGGATCGCCCGCCGTCGTCGTGGACGTACGGCTTCTCCGCGTCGGGCGGTGGCGGCACGGGGGCAGCGGGCGCTGGCGGCAGCGGCACGGGCGCGGGAACCGGTGTCGCCTGCGGCGCCGGGGCCGGGGCGACCGGCGAGGCCGCCGGCGGGGCGACCGGCGCAGCGGCTGCCGGATCCGCCGGGGAACGGCGGAGGATGACCGTGTCGACGTCCATGCGACGGGGCCGGATGACGGTGTCGACGTCCACGCGGCGGGGCCGGATGATGGTGTCGTCGACACTGGGCGCTGCCGCGTCCGCCGGCTGGAACAGTCGGGGTGCCGGCGTCGGCGTGACGGGACCGGCTGCCGCAGCCTCCTCGACGGGGAGCCAGTCGAGGCGCTGCCCGGCGTGCAGGCCCGGCGCCGACGCCGGGCCCAGCCCGATCTCCGTCGGCCGCGGCACGGGAGCCCCGTCGGTCTGCACCACGACGCCGGTGACGGACCGGAAGTCGGCGAGGAGCCACGGGCGGATCCCCCGGTCGGCGAAGCGACGGGATCCGCCGACGGAGTAGATGTCGGCGGCGATGTCGCCGCGGACGACGCCGGAGACGGGGACGCCGTCGCCATCCGTCGGATCGCCGGCCACCAGAACGGCGAAGCTCTCCACGAGGCTCGCTCCCCCGAGCGGGATGATGGCGACGAGGTCTTCGATCGCCGGCCGTCCGGCGGACGCCGACAACAGGTCCTGCACGACGGCCGGGTCTGCTCCGGCGGGCAGGGCGACGACGCACCGTGCGCCGATCACGAACTGCCAGAGATCCCCTGAGCCGCCGATCGCGACATGGGCGCGGGCCACCTCAGGCGCCGATCGGCGACGGAACGCGAGCGGTGTGACGGACTCCCATGCCGCAATGATAGCGGCGCCTCCTCGGCCCTGTCCGGCTTGAAGCATGGAATCCGCAGCAACTACCGGCCATATCGACGGAATCGCTTGCCGCTTACGATCGCGACTGCCAGAATCGAGCAATGAGCACCCAGCCCCGTGCGTTGCCGACGAAGCCGCTGCACCTCGACGACGTCTCGAAGGCGATCATCGAGCAGCTGCAGACCGACGGTCGTCGGTCGTACGCCGAGATCGGCAAGGCCGTGGGCCTGAGCGAGGCGGCCGTCCGTCAGCGCGTGCAGAAGCTCACCGATTCCGGCGTCATGCAGGTCGTCGCCGTGACCGATCCGATGCAACTCGGTTTCTACCGCCAGGCCATGGTGGGCATCCGCGCGTCCGGCGACACCCGGGATCTCGCGGATCGTCTCGCCGCACTCCCCGAAGTCGACTATGTCGTCCTCACAGCCGGAAGCTTCGACATCCTCGTCGAGGTCGTCTGCGAGAACGACGAGGAGCTGATATCCCTTCTGAACTCACGCATCCGCAGCCTCGAAGGGGTTCTCAGCACGGAGACCTACGTCTATCTCAAACTTCACAAGCAGTTCTACAACTGGGGAACACGATGACCATCGACAGCACCATTTCCGCGGCGACCTCCTTCGACGAGGCCGACCTGCAGCAGAAGGCCAAGGACCACCTCTGGATGCACTTCTCCCGGCAGTCCACGCTCGAGCAGAGCGGCGTGCCGATCATCACCAGGGGTGAGGGCCACCACATCTGGGACTCGAAGGGCAAGAAGTACATCGACGGGCTGTCCGGCCTCTTCGTCGTCAACGCCGGACACGGCCGCAAGCGCCTCGCCGAGGTGGCTGCCAAGCAGGCCGAGGAGCTCGCCTTCTTCCCGATCTGGTCGTACGCGCACCCGTCGGCGATCGAACTGGCCGACCGCCTCGCCGACTACGCACCGGGCGATCTCAACCGCGTGTTCTTCTCCACCGGCGGCGGCGAGGCCGTCGAGACGGCGTTCAAGCTCGCGAAGTACTACTGGAAGCTCCAGGGCAAGCCGACCAAGCACAAGGTCATCTCCCGCGCCGTCGCCTATCACGGCACGCCGCAGGGTGCGCTGGCCATCACCGGCATCCCGGCCATGAAGGCCATGTTCGAACCGCTCACGCCGGGCGGATTCCGCGTTCCGAACACGAACTTCTACCGGGCGGCCGAGGTGGGCGCCCCGGACGACCTCGAGCAGTTCGGCGTCTGGGCGGCGAACCGCATCGAGGAGATGATCCAGTTCGAGGGCCCGGAGACGGTCGCGGCCGTCTTCCTCGAGCCGGTGCAGAACTCGGGTGGATGCTTCCCGCCCCCTCCCGGCTACTTCCAGCGCGTGCGTGAGATCTGCGACAAGTACGAGGTGCTCCTCGTCAGCGACGAGGTCATCTGCGCCTTCGGGCGCATCGGCCACATGTTCGCCTGCGACGAGTACGGCTACGTGCCCGACATGATCACCTGCGCCAAGGGCATGACGAGCGGCTACTCCCCCATCGGGGCGACCATCGTCAGCGATCGCATCTACGAGCCCTTCCGCCACGGCGACACGGCGTTCTACCACGGCTACACCTTCGGCGGCCACCCGGTGTCCGCAGCGGTGGCACTGGCGAATCTCGACATCTTCGAGGAGGAGAAGCTCAACGAGCGGGTGCGCGAGAACTCGCCGCTGTTCCGCGCCGAGCTCGAGACGCTCCTCGACCTGCCCATCGTCGGCGACGTGCGCGGAGACGGGTACTTCTTCGGCATCGAACTCGTCAAGGACAAGGCGACGAAGGAGACCTTCGACGACGACGAATCGGAGCGCCTGCTGCGCGGCTTCCTGTCCAAGGCGCTGTTCGACGCCGGGCTGTACTGCCGTGCCGACGACCGGGGAGACCCCGTCGTGCAGCTCGCTCCCCCGCTCACGACCGGTCCGGCGGAGTTCGCCGAGATCACCGGCATCCTGCGGGGAGTGCTGAGCGAGGCCTGGACCCGGCTGTGACCGCAGGCCCGGCCGGACATCGTGACCTGAGCTTCTGGTTCGACGCGATCGCCGGATCGGGCACCGATCCGCTCATCGCGCGGCCCGGCCTCCGCCGCGACGCTCGCTTCGACGTGTGCATCGTCGGCGGGGGCCTGACCGGGCTGTGGACCGCCTACTACCTCGCCACGGCGGACCCGACGCTGAGGATCGCCGTGCTCGAGAAGCACATCGCCGGCTTCGGGGCGTCCGGCAGGAACGGCGGCTGGTGCTCGGCGCTGTTCCCGCGCTCCACGGCCTCACTCGAACGCAGACACGGACGCGACGCGGCGATCGCCATGCGGCGGGCCATGATCGACACGGTCGACGAGGTCGGCCGCGTCGCCGCGGCCGAGGGGATCGACTGCGACTACGTCAAGGGCGGAACGGTCGCTTTCGCCCGCGATGCCGTGCAGGATGCCGCGGCGCGCGCGGACGCGGCGGAGGCTGCGTCCTACGGCGTCGACGTCGTCGAGTACTGGGACGCCGAGACGGTGCGCGCCCGCTTCGGCGCGACGGCCGACGGCTCGGCACCGGGGAACCGCGAGGCCGGCGCCCTGGGCGCCTCCTTCGACGCGTCGTGCGCCAGGGTGCAGCCGGCGAAACTCGTGCGCGGCCTCGCCCGCGTGGTCGAGGCGCTCGGGGTCTCGATCTTCGAGGGCACCCGGGTGGACGACTGGGCTGCCCACCGCGTGCGCTTCACGACGGATGCGGATGGCGATGCCTTCGAGGGCACGGTGATCGCGACGCACGTCGTCGTCGCGGTCGAAGGGTACGGCGCCCAGCTGCCGCGGGTCGGGCGCCGGGTGCTCCCGCTGTACTCGCTGATGATCGCCACCGAGCCGCTGTCCGACGCGGTCTGGGACGAGATCGGGATCCGGCACGGCCAGACCTTCACGGACTACCGGCACCTCCTCGTCTACGGCCAGCGCACGGCGGACAACCGGTTCGCGTTCGGCGGGCGCGGCGCCCGCTACCACTGGGGCAGCAGCATCCGTCCGGAGTACGACCGGGTGGACAGTGTGTTCGAGCACCTGCGCAACGCCCTGGTCGACCTGTTCCCGCAGGCGGCGGATGCGCACGTCACGCATCGCTGGGGAGGCCCGCTCGGCGTGCCGCGCGACTGGCATGCGACGGTGAGCTACAACGCGCGCACCGGGGTGGGCTTCGCCGGCGGCTACGTCGGTGACGGCCTGTCGACCACGAACCTCGCCGGCCGCACGCTCGCCGACCTCATCCGCGGCGAGCAGTCGGAGCTCACGGCCCTGCCGTGGGTGAACCATCGTTCCCCCCTGTGGGAGCCCGAGCCGTTGCGCTTCGCCGGCGCGAACCTCGGCCTGCTCGGCATGGAGATCGCCGACATCGAGCAGCGCACGACCCGGCGGCCGTCGCTGGCCGCCCGGCTCATCGGTCCGCTGACCGGTCACTGACCGGCGGCACCTCGAAGGCCCACTCCGGAAGGCGTCCGCCCACGATCATCGCCCGGACGAGTCCGGCCAGCCCGTACTCGGGATCGATCTCGAGGGCGGCGTCGACGAACACGGCGGCACGCGAACTCTGCCCGAGCGCCCAGCTGAACCAGCCGAGCATGGTCAAGGGACCCGGACGAGCCGACCGGGGGGCAGCGCCCGCCGACGCGCGGAGGACGGCGATCGCCCGATCGAGCCTCACAGGATCGGGCCGTGGCCCCTCGCCCCAGAGCAGGAGCCCGGTGCCGCCGTCGCTCTCCGAGGCCTCGTCGACGCCGCCGAGCTGTTCGGCGAGCGCCGTGCGACCCGTCGCGGGTCCGAACGCCCACTGCAGGATCGCGACGTCGCGGAGGGCCGGTCGCTCGACGAGCCGGAGCAGGTCGGCGATCACGTCGACCGACAGGTCGCCGGGATCGGTGCCCAGGACGGCCTCCAGGAAGTCCGGCAGCGAGAGGTCATCGGTGTCGTCGGCCGGGGCCGGGCGAGTGCGGCTGGACGCCCCCAGGCGACAGGAGCCATCGCGAAGCGCCTGCAGACGCCGCGCCACGCGCTCCGACCGCGCCAGGTCGACGCTCGGCAGGTCCGTCCCGTCGGAGATGCCGCCGCGCACGAGAATCCCCTCGGCATCGGCGACGTCGTTCACCCGCGAGGCTGCGATGTCGGACAGGGGCCGGCCGCCGATGGGCGGTTCCGGATCGAGATACGAGGCCCAGCCGTCCGCGGCGACGCACAGGGCATCGCGCACCAGGAATCCGCTGACCTCGGCGCGGTGCACGAGGACGTCGAGGAAGCCGGCCTCCGGGATGGCGGACCCGCCGTCGAACCGCGCATCCGTGTAGGCGACCGGTACGACGGCGTCGACGTCGGGGATCCGGCAGAGGATGCCGATCATCGATGTCGCGAGGCGCCGGAGGACGGCGGCCGGAGCCGCCGACGGCAGGTCGAAGCGGATCGCGCCGCAGGTGCGCTTGCCGCGGAAGCCGACGAGGATGACGCTGTTGCGCGGCTGGTAGCCGGTCAGGCGCGGGAGGAGGGCGAGGAAGTCCTGGCCGGCATCGGCCCTGATCACGGTGGTCATGGGCCGATGCTGGCCCAGCGCCATCCACTCGGGTGGTCGACGGCGGAAGCTGTGGACAGACGTCGCCGCCCCACGCCTGTGGAGACCACCGTGTGAAGGCAACCGCCGCCGTCGCTCCCCGGGATCGCGGGCCTCGGCGGAGCGCTGCCTTCACACGGCGGTCAGGATGCCTTCACACGGTGGCGGTGGGGGCGCTACACCTCCTGGTCGACGGGCGCCTCGAACTGTGCGTTGTAGAGGCGGTGGTACGCCCCCTCCGCCGCAAGCAGCTCGGCGTGCGAACCCTGCTCGACGATCGCCCCGTCCTCCATCACCAGGATGACGTCGGCGTCGCGGATCGTCGAGAGCCGGTGGGCGATGACGAAGCTCGTGCGATTGCTTCGCAGTGCCGACATCGCCTTCTGCACGAGCACCTCCGTGCGCGTGTCGACCGAGCTCGTCGCCTCGTCGAGGATGAGGATCGACGGCTGGGCCAGGAACGCCCTCGCGATCGTGATGAGCTGCCGCTCGCCCGCCGACAGGTTGCCTGCCTCGTCGTCCAGCACGGTGTCGTAGCCGTCGGGGAGGGAGTGCACGAAGCGGTCGACATAGCTCGCCACGGATGCCGCGAGGATCTCCTCCTCGGTGGCGTCGGGCCGGCCGTAGGCGATGTTGTCCCGGATGGTCCCGCCGAACAGCCAGGTGTCCTGCAGCACCATCCCGACGCGGCCGCGCAGGTCGTCGCGCGTCATGAGCGCCGTGTCGACGCCGTTCAGCGTGATCCGCCCGGAGTCGATCTCGTAGAAGCGCATGATGAGGTTGACCAGCGTCGTCTTCCCTGCGCCGGTCGGCCCGACGATCGCGACGGTCGAACCGGGTTCAGCCACGAGGGACATGCCGTCGATGAGCGGCTTGTCTGCCACGTAGCGGAAGGAGACGTCCTCGAACGCGAGGCGGGCGCCGCCGGCGTCGTCGGCATCCGTCGTCGTGAGCGGCTCGTCCGGGTCCGGCTCCTGCTCCTGCGCATCCAGCAGGGAGAAGATGCGCTCCGACGACGCCACGCCGGACTGCAGCAGGTTGGCCATCGAGCCGAGCTGGCTGAGCGGCTGCGTGAACTGGCGCGAGTACTGGATGAAGGCCTGCACGTCGCCGATGCGCATCGTGCCCCCAGCCACCATGAGCCCGCCGACCACGGCGATGGCGACGTAGACGAGGTTCCCGACGAACATCATGGCCGGCATGATGATGCCCGACACGAACTGGGCTCCGAAGCTCGCCGTGTACAGCTCATCGTTCTTGGCGTCGAAGAGCACGTCGACCTCGCGCTGGCGTCCGAACACCTTCACGAGCGAGTGACCGGTGAAAGTCTCCTCGATGCGTGCGTTGAGCTCTCCGGTGTTCTTCCACTGGGCTACGAAGAGCTTCTGCGAGCGCTTGGCGATCACGACGGTGATGAGCGCCGTGAGCGGGATGGTGACGAGCGCCACGAGGGCGAGGAGCGGGGAGATCGTGAACATCATCACCACCACGCCGACCACGGTGAGCAGGGATGTGAGCATCTGGCTGAGGGTCTGCTGCAGCGTCTGCGAGACGTTGTCCATGTCGTTCGTGACCCGGCTGAGCACCTCGCCGCGCTGCATGCCGTCGAAGTACTTCAGCGGCAGCCGGTTGATCTTCTCCTCGACGTCGCCGCGGAGCCTGTAGATCGTGCGCTGGATGGCGCCGTTGAGCACGTAGCCCTGCAGCCACATGAACAGGGAGGAGAGCAGGTACAGCACGAGGACTCCGATGAGCACCATCCCGAGTGCCTGGAAGTCGATCCCCTGGCCGGGCCTCAGCACCATGGCGCTGACCATGTCGGCCTGCTGCTCGTTCCCGGATGCGCGCAGCTGCTCGACGACCTGGGCCTTCGTGGCACCGGCGGGCATCTGGCTCGACACCACGCCCTCGAAGATGATGTTGGTGCCCTCGCCGAGGAGCTTGGGACCCAGCACGCTGAAGAAGACGCCGATGATCGCGAGGATCGTGACGGCGATGACCGGGTAGCGCTCGGGCTTCAGGCGCCCGATGAGCCGTTTCGCCGACGGGCCGAAGTCCATCGCCTTCTCGGCCGGCATGCCGGCCGCGCCCCCGAACGGCCCGCGCCCGCCCATGGGGCGCGGCGGTTGCACGGTGGTCGACGGCGCAGCAGACTCCTCCTCGGCGAACTCCTCCTGGACCTCGACGGGGATGCCGGCGCTGCGTGCGCCGTCCTCGTCCTTGCGCTCGCGGGGGCTCATGCCGCCGCCTCCTCTGCGCTCAGCTGCGACGACACGATCTCCTCGTAGGTCGGAGACGTCTCGAGCAGTTCCTCATGGGTTCCACGGTCGACGATGACGCCGTCCTCGAGAACGAGGATCTGGTCGGAGTCGATGATGCTGGTGACGCGCTGCGCGACCACGAACATCGAGGCGTCCCCGATGTCGGCCTTGAGCGCCCGCCGCAGCCGGGCATCCGTCGCGACGTCGAGCGCCGAGAACGAGTCGTCGAAGATGTAGATCTCCGGCCGTTTCACGAGGGCACGGGCGATCGCCAATCGTTGTCGCTGCCCGCCGGAGACGTTCGTCCCGCCCTGGGTGACGTTCGCCTCGAGTCCTCCCGCCATCCGCTCGACGAAGCCGCGGGCCTGCGCCACCTCGAGGGCGTGCCAGAGCTCGTCGTCCGTGGCGTCGGGCTTCCCGTAGCGGAGGTTCGACGCGATCGTGCCGGAGAACAGGTACGGCTTCTGCGGCACGAGGCCGATCCGGCTCCACAGCAGGTCGGGGTCGACGTCCCTGACGTCGACGCCGTCGACCATGACGGCGCCCTCCGTGGCATCGAAGAGCCGCGGGATGAGGTTCACGAGCGTCGTCTTGCCTGCCCCCGTGCTGCCGATGACGGCGGTGACCGTTCCGGGCTCCACCGTGAAGGAGAGCCCGCGGAGGACGGGCTGCTCGGCACCGGGGTAGGAGAACGAGACGTCGTGGAGTTCGATGGAGCTGTGCTGCGTGAGGCTCGTCACGGGCGCGACGGGCGCGGCGACGCTCGACTCCGTGGCGAGGACCTCGGAGATCCGATCGGCCGAGACGGATGC
>JBEVEO010000065.1:0-3577 GCA_040512695.1 Leifsonia sp.
CCGGGCGCCGAGATGGCGGCATCCGTCGACGGCCTCTTCGTTCCGACGGATGTGACCGACGAGGCGCAGGTCGACAACCTGTTCGACACGGCGGCCTCGACCTACGGCTCGGTCGACATCGCGTTCAACAACGCGGGCATCTCACCTCCGGATGACGATTCGATCGAGACCACCGAGCTGCCCGCCTGGCAGAAGGTGCAGGACGTTAACCTCAAGAGCGTCTACCTGTGCTCGCGGGCGGCCCTGCGCCACATGGTGAAGCAGCAGCGCGGATCGATCATCAACACGGCCTCCTTCGTTGCCGTACTCGGCTCGGCCACCTCGCAGATCTCCTACACGGCGTCGAAGGGCGGCGTGCTCGCCATGAGCCGCGAGCTCGGCGTGCAGTTCGCGCGTCAGGGCATCAGGGTGAACGCGCTCTGCCCCGGCCCCGTGAACACGCCGCTGCTGCAGGAGCTGTTCGCGAAGGACCCCGAGCGTGCCCAGCGCCGGCTCGTGCACATCCCGGTCGGGCGCTTCGCCGAGCCCGAGGAGCTCGCCGCCGCCGTCGCCTTCCTCGCCAGCGACGACTCGTCGTTCATCACGGGGTCGACGTTCCTTGTCGACGGCGGCATCAGCTCGGCGTACGTCACGCCGCTCTGAGGGGCGATCTAGGCTGGAACGATGACCGACACGGGGGGAACGGATGCGGCCGGCGATCTGAGCGCCGACCTTCTGCTGCGCCCCGGCAAGGTCGTCAACGCCTTCGAGGAGACCGTGCAGCGGTTGCTGCAGACGATCAGGCTCGGCCTCATCGGTCCGGGCGGCCGACTGCCGGCCGAACGCGAACTCGCCTCGATGCTGTCGGTGAGCCGCGACACCCTGCGCGATGCGATCGGAGCCCTCGCCGATGCCGGCTACGTGGTGTCCCGGCGCGGTCGCTACGGCGGCACCTTCGTCGTCGACGAGCTGCCGACAGGCACTCCGGTGATGCGAGCGGGTTCGGCCGGCGGTTCCGCCGCGCTCGTCGAGCGGCCGGCCGTGACACCGGCTGAGATCGAGGACACCCTCGTGCTGCGCAGCATCCTCGAGGTGGGAGCTGCCCGGCAGGCCGCCACGGGCGAGCTGAGCGGGATCGAGCGCGAGCGGCTGTGGCAGGCACTCGAGGACTGCAGCGCGGGTTCCGCCGAGGACTACCGGCGACTCGACTCGCGGTTGCACCTGCTCATCGCCGAGCTCGTCGGATCCCCCAGCCTCGTGCCGCTCATCGCGGACGTGCGCATGCGCACCAACGAGCTGCTCGACCGCATCCCCCTCATCGCGGCGAACATCGTGCACTCCAACGAGCAGCACGAGGACATCGTGAAGGCCATCCTGCGGGGGCATCCGGATGCCGCGGCACAGGCCATGGAGGAGCACATCGCCGGGTCCGAGGCGCTGCTGCGGGGGTTCCTGGGCTGAACCGGGACTGTCGGTGTCGCGGTGTCGTGACGCGGTGTCGTGACGCGGCGTCGCGTTGTCGTGACGCGGCATCCGCTCGCCATCGAGATCCGATGTAAATAATTCTTGACATGCGCCGACTCGAGGCCTAGCTTCTCCATGTAAAGCATTCTTTACATCACCCGAGCATCGGAGCAGCCATGTCCTACGAGCAGAAGGGCGTCTGGGTCTACCTTCTGGTGTCCACCGGGGCCTACCTCGTGTACGTCTGGATCATCCTCAGCCAGGCCGACGGCGCTCCCCTGGTCGACGTCGACTACGTCGTGCCGTTCCTGATCTCGCTCGGCATCTCGATCGTCGCAGCCATCGTCGGGCGCATCGTCGTCGAGATCCTGAGCCCGAGCGACAACTACACGAGCGACACCCGCGACCGTCAGATCAACCGCTTCGGCGAGGCCCGAGCCTCGTGGTTCGTGATCGGCGGCTCCCTCGTCGCTCTGCTGCTGGCGCTCCTCGAGCAGCCGTATTTCTGGATAGCCAACGCCATCTACCTCGGGTTCGTGCTCTCGGCGGTGGTCGGATCCGTCGTCAAACTCGTGGCCTACCGCCGCGGGATCGACCCGTCATGGTGAAGCCGACGCGGGTCTCCAACCGCATCCGCGCACTGCGAGCCCAGGCCGGAGAGATGACCCAGGCGCAGCTCGCCGAACGCATCGGAGTGACGCGCCAGACCGTGATCGCCATCGAGCAGGGGCGCTACTCCCCCACGCTCGAGCTGGCGTTCCAGATCGCCGGAGCTCTCGGTGTTCGACTCGACGACGTGTTCAGCTACCCGACCGGAGATGCATCATGAAGCAGGCACGGTACTCCCGCTACGGCGGACCCGACGTCGTCGAGGTGACGGATGCCCCGACCCCGGTCGCGGCTCCGGGTGAGGTCGTGATCCGCGTGCGGGCGGCCACCGTGGGCGCCGCTGACGCGGCCGCCCGAGCGGGCTCGCCGGCCTTCGCCCGGCTCTACTTCGGGCTGCGGCATCCGCGGATCCCCGTGCTCGGATCGGACGTCGCGGGCGAGATCGTCTCGGTTGGCGATGCCGGTGGTTCTGCCGGCGGTGCCGGGGGCGGTTCCGCGGGCGGTTCCGCGGGCGGTTCCGCGGCCGGCGCCGGCGTTGCTTCCGGTGCGGGCGATGCACGCTTTCGCGTCGGAGACCGGGTCTTCGGCGTGACGGGTTCGACGATGGGCGGGCACGCCACGCACGTCGTCCTGCCCACGGATGGCGCCCTCGCCCTGCAACCGTCCGGGGTCACGGATGCCGAGTCCGCCGCCCTCGTCGACGCCACGGCGTTGGCGTTCCTGCGCGATGCCGGCCGACTCCATTCGGGCCAGCGCCTCCTCGTGATCGGGGCATCCGGCAGCGTCGGGTCGATGGCGGTGCAGCTGGGAGTCCACTTCGGCGCTCACGTCACCGGAGTCTGCAGCGGGCCGAACGTCGAGCTGGTTCGGTCGCTGGGCGCGGAACGCGTGGTCGACTACACGCGCGAGGACTGGTGGGCGGCACCCGTCGGCGACGACCCTCACCCTGACGCGCGGTACGACGTGATCTTCGACGCCGTCGGGGCGAGTTCGTACCGACGTGCCCGCCCCATGCTCGCCGACGGCGGCGTCTACCTACGCACAGTCCCCACGCTCGCGATTCTGTTGCAGATGGCCTGGACGTCGCTCACCTCGCGCCTCCATCTCGGACGCACGCGAGCCGCGATCGCTTTCACCGGACTGCGCCCGACGTCTGCACAGGCCGGCGACCTCGCCGTCACGGTCGAGCTCGTCGAGGCCGGCGCCCTGCGAGCAGTCATCGACAGCACGTATCCGCTCGAGCGCATCGCCGACGCCCACCGTCGCGTCGACACCCACCGCAAGCGCGGGGCCGTGATCGTGACGATGGAGTGATCGAACATAAATTCGAGAAAGGGCCTAGCGGTTCTCCTCCACAAGTGCGTATTCACGGATACCTTTCGAATACACTTGCGAGGGTTAATCAGGTTTGAGACAATGGAGTCATGCCCGCACCGGCTCTGTTGCTCACCGATCTGACTGCCTCTCTGGCGTCTTCCGGGGTGTGTGCGGCCACGTTCGCGGCGTTGGCCGATGACGAGTTGCT
>JBEVEO010000071.1:0-12445 GCA_040512695.1 Leifsonia sp.
GCCTCACCGACGACGTGGAGCGCGACCGCGTGCGCACCAACATCCAGGTCGACACCGTCGTCAGCTCGTGGCTCCCCGTCCCGTACCCCGCCACGAAGATCACGGGTCTCGACGGCGAATGGCAGTGGGACGACGGTCCCCTCACCGTCTCGAGCGACAAGTCGACGACGCGCGGGCAGAACTACACGGTCGAGGGCCTCGAGCTCAAGCCGACCGCTCAGCAGCTCCGAGCGAGCGGTAACGACTATCCCGGTTCGATCCGGCGGTTCCTCGAACTGCCGGAGGACACACCACCGGTCATCGCTGCGACGGCCCTCGAGGTGGTCGGCGAGGGGGCGGACCCGTACGACGCGGCCATCGCCCTGCAGAAGTACTTCCGCAGCAGTGCGTTCGCGTACTCGACGGAGGCGCCCGTCGACGAGGGCTATGACGGCGGCAGCCTCGACGTGATCGCGACGTTCCTCGACGTGAAGAAGGGCTACTGCATCCACTTCGCCTCGGCCATGGCGGTGATGGCGCGCACGCTCGGCATCCCGTCGCGCATCGCCCTCGGCTACGCGCCGGGCGACAGCACCCGGGAGACCTTCGAGAGCCTGCCGCGCTGGGACGTCACGACGCACGACCTGCACGTGTGGCCGGAACTGTACTTCCCCGGGGTGGGCTGGGTCCCGTTCGAGCCGACGACCGGCCGCGGATCGATCCCCGACTACGCCCGCGGCGTCGGTGCTGCAGCCACCGGCACCCTGGCGCCGTCGCAGAACGACCAGGCCAACCGCGACGCCGCCCTCGCCGGCCGGGACGGCAGTGATTCCGGCTCGACGACAGCGGGAGCCGACATGACCGTGTGGTTCCAGATCGGGGCCGTCGTCCTCGGGGTCGTGGTGCTCCTGCTGCTGCCGCTGATGGTCCGGTCGGTGGGCCGTCTGCGCCGTCGCCGTCGCGTCGCATCCGGGCGGGCGTCGCCGTCGCTGCTCTGGCGGGAGCTCGTCGACACGGCGACGGACCTCGGCATCCCCGTCCCGGAGACCGAGACCGCCAGGCACCTGGCCGACCGGCTGGGAGCTGCAGGCGGCCGAGCCGACGAGGCGGGGGCATCGCTCGCCCGCCTCCTCGACGCCGTCGAGCACGAGCGCTACGCACGCCCGGGTTCGAAGCCGACCGTCGCGCCGGCCGATCTCGTCGAGGACCTCGACCGGGTGCTGGCTGCGCTCAGGGCCGGTGCGTCGACGCCGCTGCGCCTGCGCGCCCTCTTCCTGCCCACCTCGCTCCGTCCGGAGGCACTGGGCCCCGGAGGCAGAAGGACACCCACTCCCGCGTAGAATCGTTCCTCGTGAGCAAGATCGAGAAGACGCCCTATGTCGTCAATGTGCGCGACCTCCTGAACCGTCCGGGTGAGATGCGCGAAGTGCAGTTGGCCATCCCCGTGGTCGAGGACCTCGGCGAGGGCCTCGTCGCCGTGCGCGCCGGCGAATCCATCGACGTCGACCTCCGCCTGGAGTCGGTGCACGAGGGCATCCTGGTGTCCGCAGAGGCCTCCGCGACGGCCGACGGAGAGTGCGGACGATGCCTCACAGACATCTCCCTGCCTGTCGAAGTCGAGTTTCAGGAGCTTTTCGCGTATTCTTCTGGAGAAGCTTTCGAGTATGAGGTTCAAGACGACCACGTGGATCTTGAACCACTCATCAGGGATGCGGTCGTGTTAGCACTTCCGTTCCAGCCGGTGTGTCGGCCTGATTGCCCCGGTCTCGATCCCGAGACAGGGCTGCGGATCGAAGAACACCCGGAACTCGGCGAACGAGTGCAGCACGACCCGCGATGGGCCGCGCTTGCGGGCTTGGGAGCTTCCTCAGACATCAGCGACAGCTCTGACGAGCGCGCTGAACAGCAGAAAGAGAGTTAAACCATGGCTGTTCCCAAGCGGAAGAAGTCTCGCGCAAACACGCACGCTCGTCGTTCGCAGTGGAAGGCCGAGGTCCCCACGCTCGTCAAGACCGTCGAGAACGGCAAGGTCACCTACAGCCTTCCGCACCGCGCCAAGGTCGTCGAGGACTCAGCAGGCACCCCCCTGTTCCTCGAGTACAAGGGCCGCAAGGTCGCCGACGTCTGAATCGATCGGCGGCGGCCACGCTGACGGATGTCGGCAGTGATCGCCTCGGTTCGGATCGCGGACAACGAAGCGTGAGTACCCCGGAGCACTCTCCTGAGGGCCTGCTCGAACAGCTCGGCATCGAATTGGATGCCGAGCTACTCGAGCTCGCCCTGACGCACCGTTCGTACGCGTACGAGCACGGTGGCATCCCGACGAACGAGCGCCTCGAGTTCCTCGGCGACTCGATCCTGGGACAGGCCGTCACCGTGATGCTGTACCGGGAGTACCCCCAGCTCGACGAGGGCGACCTCGCGAAGCGCAGGGCGAGCCTCGTGAGCAGTGCCGCGCTGGCCGAGGTCGCGCGCCTCAACGGGGTCGGACGCTACGTCCGACTCGGTCGGGGCGAGACCCAGACGGGCGGCAGGGACAAGGCGTCGATCCTCGCAGACACCGTCGAGGCGATCATCGGGGCCGTGTACCTCGATCGAGGACCCGACGCGGCGACCGGCTTCGTGCTGCGGATGATCGACCCGCTGCTGGCCGACCCCGACCGGTTCGGCGTCTCGATGGACCCGAAGACGAGCCTCCAGGAGAGCGCCGCGCGCCACGGGAAGAGCGCGCCGGTGTACTCGATCTCCGAGAGCGGTCCCGACCACTCCAAGGTCTTCGTCGCCACGGTCATCGTGGGCGACGTCGCGGCCACCGGTGAGGGCACGAGCAAGAAGAACGCCGAGATGGCCGCAGCCCTCCAGGCGTGGTCGATGCTCGACTCGTCGGCCCGCTAGCGCAGCCATGCCCGAGCTGCCCGAGGTCGAGGTGGTCCGCGCGGGCCTCGAACCCGCCGTCACCGGGGCGACGGTCGCCGGCGTCGAGGTGTTCGAGCCTCGATCCCTCAAGCGCCACGCCGTCACCCGTGGCGCATTCGTTCACCTCCTCGAGGGCCGGCGGATGCTCGCCGCCGTGCGTCGAGGCAAGTTCCTCTGGCTGCCGCTCGATTCGGGTGACGCGCTCGTCACGCATCTCGGGATGAGTGGGCAGGTGCTGCTGCGCGCTCCCGGGTTCTCCGAATCCGGACTGCTCCGCATCCGCCTTCATCTCGACCACCCGCAGCACGGCGAACTGTGGGTGAACTTCGTCGACCAGCGCATCTTCGGCTCCATGGCGATCGACGCGATGGTGCCGACCGCGGACGGAGCCGTCGCCGGCTACGGGGGAGCGGCGTCCGGTGAATGGGACCGATCGATTCCCAGCCAGGTCGCCCACATCGCCCGTGACCCGCTCGACCCGGCGTTCTCCGACGCGGACTTCCTCGCCTCGCTCGCCCGCACCCGCACGGGCGTCAAGCGGTCACTGCTCAACCAGAACCTCATCAGCGGCGTCGGGAACATCTACGCCGATGAGGCGCTCTGGGCTGCGAAGGTGCACTACGAGACCCCATCGGCCTCGCTCAGCCGGGCGAAGGCCCGCGCGCTGCTCGGGGAGGTGCGCCACGTGCTGCAGAAGGCGCTGGCCGAGGGCGGGACCAGCTTCGACGCGCAGTACGTGAACGTGAACGGTGCGTCCGGCTACTTCTCGCACTCGCTCAACGTGTACGGCCGGCAGGGCAGCCCGTGCCCGCGGTGCGGGACGCCGATCGTGCGTGAGCAGTTCATGAATCGCGGCTCGCACTTCTGCCCGCGCTGCCAGAGGAGGCCGCGGGCCGTCACCGGCTGACCGGCTGGGCGTCCCTGCGCCACGCGCCTTCACAGCCGATCGGCACGAAGCCCATCGCCTCGTTCACGTCGAGCATCGGCCGATTCTCCTCCGCGTTGAACGTGATGATCGAGGGATGCCCGGGGAACGCCTCCTCGACGGCGCGCAGGTTGGCGAGCTTCACGAGGGTCCCGAGACGGTGCCCGCGATGCTCCCGCAGCACGAGGGTGTCGTCCTGGGTGATGGCCCGGGTCGGCTCGGCCGGTACGAACACCGTGGAGAAGGCCACGAGCCGCCCACTCCCGACGTGCTCGACGGCCGCCGTGACCGGCACCAGATCGGCCGAGGCGCGCGAGTCGTCCTCCGCTGCGACGCGTTCGACGCTCCAGACGTCCTCCGGCTCCTCGAGGCCCGCCGTCGGGGCATCCGTGCTCATCCGGGTGAGCAGGTGTGCGAGGTCGGCGAGCCGGTCAGCGGGGGTCCGGCCGGTCCACGTGACGGTGCGGTAGTCGTCTCCGGCGTGCGCGAGAGCGTCGCGCTCCAGCCGGTCGACGGCTTCCGCCGAGGGCGGGAGCGCGAGCCGGCTTCCCCGGTTGACCTGCTCGAGCCGGTATCCGCGGCGCAGGAGGAACGCCACCTCGGGGTTGTCGCGGGGCACAGACCCGAATCCGGTCGGTGCATCGAGTCGGGGCCCTGGAGCATCGGGCGACACGGCGTACACGATGAAGGTGGAGCGGGCGTCGGCCTCCGCGAGCGCCTCGATGGCGTCGCTGAGGGCGCTGCCGACGCCCCGTCCCCGCGCCGCGGGCATGACCTGCACCTCCAGCCAGGCGTGGCGGGAGTCCGGGTCGGCCTGCGTCTCCAGGATCGCCCTGCCCACGACCTCGCCGTCGAGGCGGGCGATCAGGCCGTGCTTCGGGTCGAAGGCGTCGTCGCGCCACAGCGGCAGCATCTCGTCCGGCCGGTAGTTCAGGTCGGCCGTGCCGTACGCGGCCTGTTCGCAGGCGTTGCGCACGGCGATGAAGTCGCAGAAGGCCTCCCAGCCGTCCGCGCCCGGTGCCGTGGGAACGCGGAGGGGCTCGATGGACAGTTCTCCGGACATCAGACCTCCTCGTCGGGTGCTGAAACGGCCAGCCGACCAGCCTAGCCGCCTGCGGGGCGCCGGGCCCAGTGTCCGGTACCGTTGACGCAAGCATCCGCCAGCGAGGAAGAGGCACGCGTTGTACTTGAAGAGCCTGACCCTGAAGGGGTTCAAGTCCTTCGCACAGCCGACCACGTTCGCATTCGAACCGGGCGTCACCTGCGTCGTCGGACCGAACGGATCCGGCAAGTCGAACGTGGTCGACGCCCTCGCCTGGGTCATGGGCGAGCAGGGAGCCAAGACGCTCCGCGGCGGGAAGATGGAGGACGTCATCTTCGCGGGCACCTCCACCCGCGGTCCGCTCGGCCGCGCCGAGGTCACTCTCACCATCGACAACTCCGACGGCGCCCTGCCGATCGAGTACACCGAGGTCACGATCAGCCGCACCCTGTTCCGCAACGGGTCGAGCGAGTACGCCATCAACGGGCAGGGCTGCCGGCTCCTCGACGTGCAGGAGCTCCTCAGCGACTCGGGACTGGGCCGCGAGATGCACGTCATCGTGGGTCAGGGGCAGCTGGATGCCGTGCTGCGCGCGAGCCCCGAGGAGCGTCGAGGCTTCATCGAGGAGGCAGCAGGCATCCTCAAGCACCGTCGCCGCAAGGAGAAGACGGTGCGCAAGCTCGAGGCGATGCAGACCAATCTCACCCGGCTGTCCGACCTCGCCGGCGAGATCCGCCGCCAGCTGAAGCCGCTCGGGCGCCAGGCCGAGATCGCACGCGAGGCGCAGGGCATCGCGGCCATCGTCCGTGATGCGCGAGCGCGCCTCCTCGCGGACGAGGTCGTCACCCTCCGCACCGCCCTCGACGGCTACACGCGCACCGAGCACGAGCGTCACAGCGAACGGATCGTGCTGCAGGAGCAGCTGGAGCAGAAGCAGCTGCGCATCCGGCGCATCGAGCAGGAGCAGTCCGGCGACGCCGTCGACGGTGCGCGACGCACGAGCTTCGGCCTCGAGTCGGTGCAGGAGCGGCTGCGCGGGCTGTACACCCTGGCCAACCAGCGCCTCGCGCTGCTCGGAGGGGAGGCTGAGTCTCCCGATGCCGGTCCGTCGGTGACCCCGCAGATGCTGACGGACGCGCGCGAGGAGATCGTGCGCCTGCAGGCCGTCGTCGCGGACGCCGAGCGCGCCCTCGACGACGCGCAGTCCGCCACGGCAGCAGCGAGGCACTCCCTCGACGGGGTCGACGAGGAGATCGCGGCCCAGAGCGCGCTCGTGTCGCGCCACGACCTCGAGATCACCAAGCTCACCGGCCAGGCGGATGCCGCCGCATCCCGGCTCGCGGCCGTCCGCGGCGAGGTGCTGCGCCAGGAGAACGCGCTGGAGGCCGCCCAGCAGCGACGCGAGGCCGTGCACGCGGAGTTCACCATCCTCGAGGCACAGGCCGCCACGGCGGACGTGGGGGAGACCGACCTCGACGAACGGTACGAACTCGCCCAGACGGCGGTGTTCGAGGCCGAGGCGGAGATCGAACGCCTCCGCGAGGAACTCCACACGCAGGAACGCGAGCGCGATGCGCTGGCGGCCAAGACGAGCGCCCTGTCGTCTGCGCTCGACCAGAAGGACGGATCGGCTGCGCTCGTCGCCGCACGCCTCGACGGTGTGCTCGGCCTCGTCGCCGAGCACGTCCAGGTTCACCCCGGCTACGAGGCGGCCATCGCCGCAGCTCTGGGGACTCTCGCGGATGCCGTGCTCGCCGACGACCTCGATGCCGCGACCGCTGCCGTCGAGTACGCGATCGAGCACGAGCTCGGCCGGGTCGAGGTCGTCGTGGCGCGGCCGGACCGCCCGCTCACCGCCGCAGCCACGGGCGACGGCTACGAGGCCGCATCGGCCGTCGTGAACGCGCCGGCCGGCGTGCTGAGCCTTCTCGCCCACACCGTCATCGTCGCGGACCTCGCCGCGGCCCGCGCAGCCTGGAGCTCCGGACTCGCCGAGGCGAAGACCCCCGTCACCGTGATCACCCGCTCGGGCGACGTGCTCACGACCTTCGTGCTGCGCGGCGGCAGCGGGGCCAAGCGCAGCCGCCTCGAACTGGTCGCGGAACGCGATGCAGCCGCCGAGCGCCTCGACGAGGTGAGCTCGCTCATCGAGCGGTCCCGGTTCGCCCTCGCCGAGCAGCGCGGCCTGCTCCAGGTCGCCAAGGAGCAGTCGGCGGCCGCACTCGCCTCGTTGCGCGAGTTCGACTCGCAGCTCGCCGCCGCCGCCGAGAAGCTCAACCGTGCCCGGGTGCAGTCGGAGGCAGCGGGCGCGGAGCACGATCGCCTGAGTGCCGCGCTCCAGCTCGCCGGAGACCGCGTCACGGAGGCGCAGACGGCGGCGACCGCGGCACGCTCGGCGCTCGAAGCCGCGACGTCGCGTCCGCGACCGATCCTCGACGTCTCAGCGCGCGACAGCCTGCTCGTCGAACTCGAGGCCGCCAGGGAGCGCGAGGTCGAGGCCCGCCTGGCGCTCGAGACCGCGCGCGAGCGGGTGCGTGCCGAGCAGGCCCGCTCGACCGCCCTGGCCAGGCAGCAGGAGTCCGAGCGTGCCGCTGCGGAGGAGGCTGCGCGCCGTGCGGTCATCCGCCGCCGCCAGATCGAGGCTGCCACCGCCGTCGCCGACGCCCTTCCGGCCGTCCTCGCCTCCGTCGACGCCTCGGTGGCGCAGGCGCGCCTGGAACTCGCCACGGCCGAGGCCGAACGGTCCAGCCAGAATGCGGAACTCACGACGCTCCGCCGCGACGAGACCGCCACCCGTGACCGCCTCGATGCGATCACCGAGAACGTGCACGGGCTCGAACTGCAGATCTACGAGAAGAAGCTCCACCTGTCGAGCCTGCTCGAGCGCGCCGGATCGGAGCTCGGGCTCGTCGAGGACGTGCTCATCGCCGAGTACGGACCGGAGGCTGCCGTGCCGCCGGAGGAGGAGGGGGCCGAGCCGACGGTCTTCGACCGGGCCGAGCAGAAGAAGCGGCTGGAGAAGGCCGAACGCACGTTCGCGCAGCTGGGACGGGTGAACCCGCTCGCCCTCGAGGAGTTCGCAGCGCTCGAGCAGCGCCACAAGTTCCTCACCGAGCAGCTCACCGACCTGACGAACACCCGGAAGGACCTCATCACGATCATCGAGGAGATCGACGCGAAGATGCAGACCATCTTCGAGGCGGCGTTCAACGACACCCAGGCCGCGTTCGGCGAGGTCTTCCCGATCCTGTTCCCCGGCGGATCGGGCAGCATCAGCCTGACCGACCCCGAGAACATGCTCACGACGGGCATCGAGGTGGCAGTGAAGCCGGCCGGCAAGAAGATCGAGCGGCTCTCCCTGCTCTCCGGCGGTGAGCGGTCCCTCGCGGCCGTGGCGCTGCTCATCGCGATCTTCAAGGCGCGCCCCAGCCCGTTCTACATCATGGACGAGGTGGAGGCCGCGCTCGATGACGCGAACCTCGGCCGACTGCTGACGATCTTCCAGGACCTGCGGGAGTCGAGCCAGCTGATCGTGATCACGCACCAGAAGCGCACCATGGAGATCGCCGATGCGCTCTACGGCGTCTCGATGCGCCAGGACGGCGTCTCCGCCGTCGTCGGCCAACGGGTCGCGGAGGAGCGCGTCAGCGCCTGAGCCGACGCTGCTCGCTGCGAGGGCGGCTCAGGCCGGCAGCGCGCGGTTGCTGCGGATGAGGCCGTCCGGGTCGACCCGCTCCTTCACGGCGCGCAGTCTGGCGACGGTCGCCGGGTCGAAGGCGTCGGCGATACCCGTCCCGGAGCCCAGGAAGCTCGGCACCATGCCGGTGGTCGGATGCGCCGCTGCGAAGTCGCGCAGCGGCTGCAGTGCGGCATCCGCACCCGCCGCCATCTCGGGGGTGAACGCGAGCACACCGGAGCTGATGAGCGCCGGTGCACCGATCGCTCCGACCACCGCGTCGTCGAGGTCGGGGTCGGCCGCGATGCGGCCGCCGAGCACACGCACGCCCACCCGGGCGAGGCCGTGCTCCACGCCGGAGAGGAACGCGCCGACGAGTTCGGCCGCCGTCGCCCGATCGAATCCGTCGACCGTGCCGCCCCAGTCGACCGTCGGCATCGGGTCGGTCGGCTCGGCCGCGACGGCTGCGAGGCCGCCGATCGTGAACTCGGTGAGGCCGTCGAGCAGGGGAGTGCCGATGGCGTGCAGCCTGTCGACGATCGGTGCAGCGGAGGCCGCATCCCCGATGTGGACGAAGGCGACGGAGGCGATCGTCCGCCCGCGCAGCGGCTCCGGCAGCTGCGGCATGTCGGGGAAGCGTGCCACGCCGACGTCGACCCCGATTCCCGGGTCGCCGGCCGCGATCTCGAAGCCTGCCGTGACGACATCGATGCCGACGTCGATCGGGAACACCATGCTGCCGCCGTACAGCGTCGCCGCCGGGTGCAGGGCGAACTCGATCGCCGTGATGACGCCGAACAGGCCGCCACCGCCCCGCAGTGCCCAGAACAGCTCGGCGTCGTCGGCGGCGGTGACCCGCCGCAGCCCGCCGCTCGCGTCGACCAGCTCGATCGCGGTCACCGAGCGGGCGGCGAGGCCGTAGGCCCTGCTGAACATCGAGTGCCCGCCCGCGATGGAGTAGCCGACGACGTTCACCTCGGGATTGCTGCCGGCCAGCGCGACGAGCCCGGTGCCGTCGAGGGCGGTCAGCACCCGGCCCCAGTTGACGCCGGCCCCCACGCGTGCCGTGGCCGCATCCGCATCGATCGTGATCTCGTCGAAGGCGGTCGGACGGAGGAGCACGACGCCGTCGAGCGGGCCGTTGGCGCCGTGGCCGTTCGGCTGAACGGTGACTCCGAGACCGGATGCGGCGGCGGCTGCGATGACGCGCCGGACGTCGTCGACGTCCGCCGGGGTGACGACGGCGACGGGTCGTTGGTCGACGGCGAGGTTCCAGGCCTGCCGCGCGGCGTCGTAGCCGGGATCGCCGGGGAGGAGAACCGACCCGGTCATGGTGGAGCGCAGCTCGGTGATGGCGGACGGGATCGACGATGGCACAGCAGGCTCCCAACGTGGGTGGAGGTGAGGATGCCTCGAACCTAGCGCTCGCGTCCGACACGGGGGAAGAGCGCCGACGACAGTACGCTGGGCATATGGCAGAACGCAGTTCCTGGTCGCTCTCCGGCGCCCTCCGCGGCATGTTCGCGAAGAAGACGATCGACGACACGACCTGGGACGACCTCGAGGATGCGCTGATCACCGCAGACTTCGGGCCCGACCTCACCGAGTCGATCGTCGCCGACCTCCGCGCGAAGGTCGCCAGATACAACACGACGGATCCCGCCGACCTGCAACGGATGCTCCGCGAGGGCATCGAGGAACGGCTGGCGCGGTTCGACACGACGCTGAAGCTCACCGACCGACCGGCCGTCGTGCTCGTCGTCGGCGTCAACGGGGTCGGCAAGACCACGACGATCGGAAAGTTCGCGAAGTTCCTCGGCAACTACGGACGCTCCGTCCTCGTCGGGGCGGCCGACACGTTCCGTGCTGCAGCCGTCGAGCAGCTCGCGACGTGGGCCGAGCGTGCAGGCGCCTCGATCGTCCGCCCGCAGCAGCAGGGTCAGGATCCGGCATCCGTCGCCTTCCAGACGATCGAGCGGGCCAAGAACGAGGGCTTCGAGATCGTGCTCATCGACACAGCCGGACGCCTGCAGACCAAGGGCGGCCTCATGGACGAGCTCACCAAGATCCGTCGTGTGATCGAGAAGCAGGCCCCCATTGCGGAGGTGCTGCTCGTGCTCGACGCGACGACGGGACAGAACGGACTCGCGCAGGCCGAGGCATTCGTCGAGCACGCCGGGGTCACCGGCCTCGTCCTGACCAAGCTCGACGGCTCGGCCAAGGGCGGCTTCGTGCTGAGTGTCCAGGACAAGACCGGCATCCCGATCAAGCTCGTCGGTCAGGGCGAGGGCATCGGCGACCTCACCGGATTCACGCCGCACGTCTTCGCCCAGCAACTCGTCGGCTGACGCCGGACGGAAGGGATCGCGATGTCGATCGAACACGACTTCTTCGGACTGCTCGACGGAGACGACGGCGAGCTGCGCTGGTCGGAGGGCGTCGAGGCCGGCGACCAGTACGTCGACGTGGAACTGCAGGCTCCGAACGAGCAGTCCGTCACCGAGGAGGCGCTCGACGTCGCCGCCGCGATGGTCAACTCCCTCGAGCAGCTGGACTCCCGCGCGAGGGAGGCGTTCGTCTCCGAGATCGGCCAGGAGGGCTCGAACGCGATGCTCTATCTCACGTCGCAGTTCGCCGAGCTCGACCCCGAGGTGCTCGAGGAGGCGCTCGACTACGACTCCGGCGACCGCGACATCGACGTGCTCCGCTCGCTCAAGCTCCTGCGGGTGGGCTTCCACCCGCAGAACGCGGGTTCGGAGGAGCAGTTCGCGATCTTCGAGTACGCGCTCGCCCCCGACGACTCCGACAGCGTCCTGAGCGCGTCGTTCGACATCCGGGGGGATGTCGTCTCGACCGACGTCGACGCCTGAGCGCTTCCGACGCCCGGTAAACTGGCTCCACCATGGCTACTTTCGGAACCCTCTCTGATCGGCTCGCCGATACCTTCAAGAACCTCCGCACCAAGGGCAAGCTCTCCGCCGCGGATGTCGACGGTACGGTGCGCGAGATCCGTCGCGCCCTCCTCGACGCCGACGTCGCCCTCGACGTCGTCAAGGAGTTCACCGGCAAGGTGCGCGAGCGCGCCCTCGGCGACGAGGTCAACAAGGCACTGAACCCGGCCCAGCAGGTCGTGCAGATCGTCAACGAGGAGCTCGTGCAGATCCTCGGCGGCCAGCAGCGTCGCCTCGAGTTCGCGAAGAAGCCGCCGACGGTCATCATGCTGGCCGGCCTCCAGGGCGCCGGGAAGACGACCCTCGCCGGCAAGCTCGCGAAGTGGCTCGCGAAGGACGGACACACGCCGGTCCTCGTCGCGAGCGACCTCCAGCGCCCCAACGCCGTCACCCAGCTGCAGGTCGTCGGCGAGCAGGCGGGCGTTCCGGTGTTCGCGCCGGAGCCCGGCAACGGCGTCGGCGACCCCGTGCGGGTCGCGAGGGACGGCGTGAAGTTCGCGGTCCAGAAGCAGTACGACACGGTCATCGTCGACACGGCCGGCCGTCTCGGCGTCGACGCCGAGCTCATGAAGCAGGCCGGCGACATCCGCCGGGCGATCGATCCCGACGAGGTGCTCTTCGTCATCGACGCCATGATCGGCCAGGACGCCGTCGCGACGGCGAAGGCGTTCCAGGAGGGCGTCGACTTCACCGGGGTCGTCCTGTCCAAGCTCGACGGCGACGCCCGCGGCGGCGCTGCGCTGTCCGTCGCGTCGGTGACCGGCCGCCCCATCATCTTCGCGTCGACCGGCGAGGGCCTGGACGACCTCGAGGCCTTCCACCCCGACCGCATGGCGAGCCGCATCCTCGACCTCGGCGACATCCTCACCCTCATCGAGCAGGCCCAGCAGGCCTTCGATGAGGACGAGGCCATGAAGATGGCCGAGAAGCTCGCGACCGAGACCTTCACGCTCGAG
>JBEVEO010000007.1:0-2530 GCA_040512695.1 Leifsonia sp.
ACTCCTCCATGCGCGACGAGCGGGGCCGCACCGACCTGAGCTACTGGGCCGACATGTTCGAGGAGCGCATCTTCAACGTGGGACGCCTCGATGCGGAGACCACCGGGCTGCTCATCCTCACGAACGACGGAGACCTCGCGCACACGCTGGCGCATCCGTCGTTCGGTGTCGCGAAGACCTACATCGCCAAGGTCGACGGCCGGGTGAGTCCCCAGACCATCGCCAAGCTCACGCGCGGGATCGACCTCGAGGACGGTCCCATCGCGGCCGACAAGGCCCGGTTGCTGACCAGCGGCGGGGGAGCGGCCGCCCGCGACTCGAGCCTGGTCGAGATCACCCTGCACTCCGGTCGCAATCGGATCGTGCGGCGGATGCTGGACGCCGTCGGCCATCCCGTCACCGAGCTCGTGCGCCGCCAGTTCGGGCCGCTGCATCTCGGGACCCTGCAGATCGGCCAGCTGCGCCCGCTCACGCCGGCCGAACTCGGTCAGGTGCTGACGCTGTCCCGCGGCGGCGCCGCGGTCGACGCTGCGGGTGACGCCGCGGGTGACGCCGCGGGCGACGAGTCCGGCGGTGCGAGCGAGGACACCGAGTGAACGTGGTGGAGAGCCGCCTGATCGGACCGGTGCGCGTGGTCGGGGCCGGGCTCCTCGGCACCAGCATCGGGCTCGGACTCAGTGCACGCGGAATCGACGTGATCCTCGCCGACGTGTCGCCGACCCACGTCAGCATCGCCGTCGACCTCGGCGCCGGACGCCGTGCCATCGCCGGCGACGCCCCGCAGCTCGTCGTGGTGTGCACGCCGCCGGACGTCACGGCCACGGTCGTGGCCCAGGAGCTGGCCGCGTTCCCCGAGGCGATCGTGACCGACGTCGCCAGCGTGAAGCTGTCGGTGCTCGCGGAACTCGGCGACCTCGGCGCCGACCTCAGCCGCTACATCGGTTCGCATCCGCTCGCCGGACGGGAACGCGGCGGACCCCTCGCCGCACGCGCCGACCTGTTCGTCGGCCGGCCATGGGTGGTCGCAGCGCACGACGCCATCAGCTACCAGCGGGCCGGCGCCATCGACGACCTCATCCTCGACCTCGGCGCGACGCTCGTGGAGATGACCCCCGAGCAGCACGATGCCGGCGTCGCCCTCATCTCGCACGTGCCGCAGGTGATCTCGAGCCTCATGGCCCGGCGCTTCATCGACGCCCCCAGCGCCGCCGTGAACCTCGCCGGGCAGGGCGTGCGCGACGTGACCCGCGTGGCCGCGAGCGATCCCGACCTGTGGGTGCAGATCCTGGGCGCGAACGCCGCGCCCGTCCGCGAGATCCTCGTCGCCTACCGCGACGACCTCGACCGGTTCATCGAGGCGCTGGAGGCGCCGGAAGCCCCTGGTGCGCGCCGACGGGTGGCCGAGGAGCTCGCCGGAGGCAACGTGGGCGTCGCCAGGCTCCCGGGCAAGCACGGGACGGACAAGCGCTTCACGACCCTCACCGTCATGGTCGAGGACCAACCGGGCCGTCTCGCCCGCCTGCTCGCGGAGATCGGCGAGATCGGCGTGAACCTCGAGGACCTGCGCCTCGAGCACGCCCCCGGCATCCAGGTGGGCCTCGCGGAGATCTCCGTGCTCCCCGAGACCGTCGACCACCTCACCACCGAGCTGGCCGCGCGCGGCTGGCGGATTGCCGGATGACGAAGACCATGAACACCACCAACCCGTCCTCCGGCCCCGTCGTCATCGCGATCGACGGCCCAGCCGGGAGTGGCAAGTCGAGCGTGAGCAAGGCGGCGGCACGCCGGCTCGGCTACGGATTCCTCGACACCGGTGCCGCCTACCGGGCGCTCGCCTGGCTCGCGCTCGAGCGCGGCACCGACACCGAGCGGGCCGACGACGTGGCCGCACTGCTCGACGACTTCGACTACGCCATCGGCACGGACCCCGACGGCTACGCCGTGAGCGTCGCCGGCGTGGACGTGACCGACGCCATCCGGGAGCCGCGCGTCGCCGCCGTGGTGAGCGCCGTCGCGAGGGTCCCAGCGGTGCGGTCGCACCTCGTGGACCTGTTCCGCGGCATCGCCGAGGCTGAGGATCGGCCCGGAATCGTCATCGAGGGCCGAGACATCACCACGGTCGTTGCCCCCGATGCCCCGGTCCGCATTCTTCTCACAGCCGATGAGGCCGTTAGAATGGCGAGAAGGTCGGCTGAGCTGACCGATCTCGCGGCGGAGACCGTCGGTCGAGCACTGGCGGAGCGTGACCGGGCGGATGCCCGTGTCGTCGATTTCCTGAACGCCGCGGACGGTGTCATCACCGTCGATTCGACCCACCTGGATTTCCAACGAACTGTCGATGCCGTGATCACGGTCATCGAGGAGGCATCATCATGAGCACGGACGACAACGACGACTACGGCGACGTCGACGACGCCCTCGCCTCGCGCCTGGCCGACGTCGACGAGGAGGCGGCGGCGCACCGCGCATCGGCACTCCGACGCGGCCGCGAATCCAAAGACCAAGAGGGCGCCCACTTGCACCTGCTCGA
>JBEVEO010000118.1:0-15149 GCA_040512695.1 Leifsonia sp.
CCCCCCCCCCCCCCCCCCCCCCCCACGACTGGCATCCGGATGCTGCGACTCAGTGGCCGGGGAACGCCGCGATCGACCGCTGGATGATCTCCTCGGCTTCGGCCGCTGTGCCCCACGCCTCGACCTTGACCCACTTGCCGGGCTCGAGGTCCTTGTAGTGCTCGAAGAAGTGCTTGAGCTCGTTCTTGGTCTGCTCCGGAACGTCGCCGATGTCCTGGATGTGCTCCCAGCGCGGGTCGGTGGCCGGAACCACGATGACCTTGGCGTCTCCGCCTGCCTCGTCGCTCATGTCGAGGTAGCCGACGGGCCGCACCTTGACGCCGACGCCCGGGTACACCGGGTACTCCAGCAGCAGGAGGGCGTCGAGCGGGTCGCCGTCATCCGCGAGGGTGTTCTCGAAGAAGCCGTAGTCGGTGGGGTAGGCGAAGCTCGTGAAGAGGACGCGGTCGAGGTAGACCCGACCGGTCTCGTGGTCCACTTCGTACTTGTTGCGGCTCCCCTTGGGGATTTCGACGACGACGTCGTATGCGGCCATGGTTGGGTTCTCCTCGGGGGTTGCGGAAAGTCGGATTAAGGTTATCGGATGGATTCCGAACGCCGGCCCGGGCTGACCCCGGCCGTGGCCGACGTGCGCCGAGCGGTGCGCGACGGGCTCGCGGCCCTTCCTCGGTCGGCGTCCGGATGCGTGCTCGTCGCATTGAGCGGGGGAGCGGATTCGCTCGCCCTCGCCGCGGCGACGGCGTTCGAGGCGCCCAGGGCGGGGTTCCGCGCCGGCGCCGTCATCGTCGACCACGGCCTCCAGTCGTCCTCGGCCGCCGTCGCCGCCCGGGCCGCAGAACAGGCAGTGGGACTGGGGCTCGACCCGGTGCTGGTGCGGCGGATCGAGGTCCCCGACCCGGCGGATGCCGGCGGCCCCGAGGCCGCAGCCCGCGCTGCGCGCTACGCGGCCTTCGACACGGCGATCGCCGAGACCGACGCAGCCGCCGTGCTGATCGGTCACACGCTCGACGACCAGGCGGAGACGGTGCTGCTCGGGCTCGCCCGCGGATCGGGGGCCGCCAGCCTGCACGGCATGGCCGCGGTGTCCGGGCCCTTCCTGCGGCCGCTCCTCGGCATCCGTCGCAGCACGACCCGCGCCGCGTGCGCCGACGCGGGACTGGACGTCTGGGACGACCCGCACAACGACGACCCCTCCTATGCCCGGGTGCGAGTGCGCTCACGGGTGCTCCCCGTGCTCGAGGCCGAGCTGGGTCCCGGTATCGCCGACGCCCTGGCGCGCACAGCCGAACAGCTGCGCGAGGACTCCGATGCGCTGGACGCGATGGTCGACGAGACCCTCGAGGAGATCTGCGAACCGGCGGAGGCCGGCATCGCCGTGTCCGTCGGCGCGCTCGCCGCGAACCCGGCCGCGCTGCGCCAGCGCATCATCCGGCAGGTCGTCCAGCACGAGTTCGGAGTGTCGATCACCCGTTCCCAGACGCTCGAGGTGGCACGCCTGGTCACGCACTGGCACGGGCAGAAGCCGCTCGATCTGCCAGGCATTAGAGTGAAACGCGACGGCGGCCTCATCGTGTTCAGCGCCGTCTGACATCCTCCGAGCGGAACGGAACCGGCCCCCATGGAATCCAATGACATCGACGGCCAGCTCACCGAGATGCTCCTCTCCGAGGAGGACATCCGCGCGAAGCTCGCAGAGCTCGCCCGCGTGATCGAGGCCGACTACGCCGACAAGGACCTGCTCCTCGTCGGCGTGCTCAAGGGAGCGGTCATGGTGATGGCCGACCTCGCCAGGGAGCTGCGCATCCACGCCAACATGGACTGGATGGCGGTCTCCTCGTACGGCAGCGGAACGCAGTCGAGCGGCGTCGTCCGCATCCTCAAGGACCTCGACACCGACATCCTCGGCCGTCACGTGCTCATCGTCGAGGACATCATCGACTCGGGACTGACGCTGAGCTGGCTGCTCGGCAACCTCGAATCCCGCGGTGCGGCGTCGGTCCAGATCTGCGCGCTGCTCCGCAAGCCGGACGCAGCGAAGGTCGAGGTGGACGTGAAGTACATCGGCTTCGACATCCCGAACCAGTTCGTCGTCGGCTACGGCCTCGACTACGCCGAGAAGTACCGCAACCTCCGGGGCGTCGGCGTCCTCGCTCCGCACGTCTACTCCTGATCCGGGCTGATCCGCGCCGGATCGTGCAGCAGACGATCGGTGCGATCGCCAGAGCCCTGGCGTGTTTCGGGCAGAAGACGATTGGGCGGATCCGTGGCAGCGCGCGGTCGGCGACGGCTATATTGACGCCATGCGACTCCCGATCAGGCCGCTCTCCGGGCGCTGGCCCGCCTTCCTCGAGAAGAACCTCTCGCGCTTCTTCTGGCGTGATCCCAGCGTCATCCTCGATCCCGCCGTGACGCCGGAGGAGTTCCGCAGGGCCATGTCGGCGATCCACGTCGGCGACACCATCAAGATCACGGAGGGCGATCGTCATCCGGAGGCGGATGCGCTCATCATCGACAACGTCGCGCTCGCCGACGCCGTGATCGTCGACATCGGGGCGTCCGACGGATCGACCTCGGTCGATCTCATCCGCAAGCTGCCGGCATTCGGGCAGTACATCATCGCCGACCTCTACTTCCACCTGACGGCACGTCGTTCGGGCGGGCGCACCTTCCTCTACGACCACGACGGCGCCTGCATCCTCGTCGTCGGCCCCCGGGCCGTGGCCTGGCCGAGCCTGTCCGGATTCGTGCGGACCGTCTACGGACGCCGCATCGCCCGCGCCGCCCGCGCCGACGTGCCGGTGGAGCAGGTGCTCCTGCTCAATCCCGAGGCGCGGGCGCTCATGGCGGCCGATCCGCGGGTCTCGTTCCGCGAGCACGACGTGTTCACCCGCTGGGGCGATCCGGCGCCGACCGTCATCAAGGTCGCCAACCTGCTCCGCCGGCTGTACTTCCCCGACGACACGCTGCGCGCCGGCGTCGCCGCCGTGCTCGGCAGCCTCGACGAGGGCGGCTACTTCCTCATCGTCGACAATTCGCGGATCAAGGACATGCCGCCGCGCGCGGGGCTCTACCGGCGAACCGGCGATCGATTCACCCTCGTCGAGCAGACCGCCAACCGCCCGGAGATCGGCGACCTCATCGAGTCCGTCGTCCTCGACGGAGCATCGACCCTGCCCGGCTGACCCATCCCCGATCGGGGACCGGGAAGCCGTGAGCGAACATGCAGCCGGTCTTCAGCGCGCTGACGATACTCTCTAAAGCACCATGAACGTGAAGAAGCTCCTGCGCGGACCATTCCTGTACATCATCCTGGCCATCGTCGCCGTGTGGATCGGCTCGAGCCTGATCACGATGTCGGGGTTCAAGGAGGTCTCCACCCAGAAGGGCCTCGAGTTCCTGAACGACGGCAAGGTCGCCAGCGCGAAGATCGTCGACGGCGAACAGCGCGTCGACCTCACCCTGGCCAGCGCCGACCCGGAGTACGGCGAGCAGGTGCAGTTCTACTACGTGACGCCGCGCGGTGAAGAGGTCGTCAACGCCGTCAACGACGCCGCCCCGAAGGACGGCTTCACCGACGAGGTCCCTCAGCCCAACTGGTTCCTGTCCGCGCTCGGGTTCCTGCTGCCGCTGCTGCTGATCGGCGTGTTCTTCTGGATCATGCTCTCCGGCATGCAGGGCGGCGGCAACAAGGTCATGCAGTTCGGCAAGTCCCGAGCCAAGCTCGTCACCAAGGAGAGCCCGACCGTCACGTTCGACGACGTCGCAGGCTCCGACGAGGCGCTCGAGGAGCTCCAGGAGATCAAGGACTTCCTCAAGGAGCCGGCCAAGTTCCAGGCCGTCGGCGCGCGCATCCCGAAGGGCGTCCTGCTGTACGGCCCTCCCGGCACCGGCAAGACCCTGCTCGCCCGCGCCGTGGCCGGCGAGGCAGGAGTGCCGTTCTACTCGATCTCCGGATCCGACTTCGTCGAGATGTTCGTCGGCGTCGGCGCGAGCCGCGTGCGCGACCTGTTCGAGCAGGCACGCCAGAACGCTCCTGCCATCATCTTCGTCGATGAGATCGACGCCGTCGGCCGTCACCGCGGTGCCGGCCTCGGCGGCGGGCACGACGAGCGCGAGCAGACCCTCAACCAGCTTCTGGTCGAGATGGACGGCTTCGACCCCAAGACCAACGTCATCCTCATCGCGGCGACCAACCGTCCCGACATCCTCGACCCTGCACTCCTGCGCCCCGGGCGCTTCGACCGCCAGATCGGCGTCGACGCCCCCGATCTTCAGGGCCGCAAGAAGATCCTCGAGGTGCACGGCAAGGGCAAGCCGCTCGCCAAGGGCGTCGACCTCGAGGTCGTCGCGCGCAAGACCCCCGGCTTCACCGGCGCCGACCTCGCGAACGTGCTCAACGAGGCCGCGCTCCTCACGGCCCGTTCCAACGCGCAGCTCATCGACAACCGCGCCCTGGACGAGGCGATCGACCGCGTCATCGCCGGACCGCAGCGGCGCACCCGCCTGATGAAGGACAAGGAGAAGCTCATCACG
The DNA here is from genome assembly GCA_040512695.1 of Leifsonia sp. Taxonomy (GTDB): domain Bacteria; phylum Actinomycetota; class Actinomycetes; order Actinomycetales; family Microbacteriaceae; genus Orlajensenia. The sequence continues at coordinate 4,534 of JBEVEO010000118.1, forward strand.
GCGTACCACGAGGGCGGCCACGCCCTCGCTGCCGCTGCGATGAACTACACCGACCCCGTGACCAAGATCACGATCCTCCCGCGCGGACGTGCCCTCGGCTACACGATGGTGCTGCCGCTCGAGGACAAGTACTCGATCACCCGCAACGAGCTGCTCGACCAGCTCGCCTACGCCATGGGCGGCCGCGTCGCCGAGGAGATCGTGTTCCACGACCCGACCACCGGCGCATCGAACGACATCGAGAAGGCCACGGCCACGGCACGCAAGATGGTCACCGAGTTCGGCATGAGCGCCGACGTCGGAGCGGTCAAGCTCGGCCAGTCGCAGGGCGAGGTCTTCCTCGGTCGCGACATGGGCCACCAGCGCGACTACTCCGAGCGGATCGCCGAGCGCGTCGACGCCGAGGTGCGCGCCCTCATCGAGAAGGCGCACGACGAGGCGTGGGAGGTCATCAACGAGAACCGCGACATCCTCGACCGCCTGGCGCGCGAGCTGCTCGAGAAGGAGACCCTCGACCACAACGAGATCGCCGAGATCTTCAAGGACGTCAAGAAGCTCCCCGAGCGTCCGTTGTGGCTCTCGAGCGAGAACCGTCCGCTCTCGGAGCTTCCCCCCATCGACTTCCCCACCCCGGCGCCCATCGATCAGGGTGCGACGGACGGTGGAGTCGGATCCGACGCCGAGCTCCCGCCGGCATCGGTGCCGAGCCGCACGCGCGCTGTGAAGCCGCGTCCGGCCACCGCGTAGGGGGCGCCCGGTGACAGGGGTCGATCGGGCGCGCATCGAAGCGGCCGTGACCGAGCTTCTGCTCGCGATCGGCGAGGATCCCGCTCGACCCGGCCTCGTCAAGACGCCCAAGCGGGTCGCTGAGTCGTACGCCGAGTTCTTCGGCGGGCTGGGCACCGATCCGGTCACGCACCTCACGGATGCCGTGCCGATCGGTTCGAGCGACGACGGGCTGCCGCAGACCAGCGACGCCGTGATCGTGCGCGGGATCGACTTCCGCTCGGTCTGCGAGCACCACCTGCTCCCGTTCGTCGGGATCGTGCACCTCGCCTATCTCCCCGGTGACCGCGTCGTCGGACTCGGCAAGCTGTCCGACGTCGTCGAGACCCTGGCCGCCCGACCGCAGCTCCAGGAGCGGCTCACCGAGGAGATCGCCGACGCCCTGCAGGTGGGCCTCGAGCCGCGCGGCGTCCTCGTCGTGATGGATGCCGTGCACCGCTGCGTCGTGGCCCGCGGATCGCGCCAGTCCGGCAGCTCCACCGTGACGGTCGCGAGCCGTGGGGAGCTGACCGACCCGATCGCCCGCGCCGAGCTCATGGGCCTCATCGGGAGTCACCCCCGTGACTGAGACGGGCCGCCAGGCGGAGACGATCATCATGGGCGTGATCAACGTCACGCCGGACTCCTTCAGCGACGGCGGGCGATGGATCGATCCGGATGCCGCGATCGCCCACGCCATCGACCTCGTCGACGACGGGGCGGCCATCATCGACGTCGGAGGCGAGTCGACCCGCCCGGGAGCACCCAGGGTCGACCCGGTCGCCGAGCAGGCCCGGGTCATCCCGGTGGTCGAGGCGCTCTCGGCAGCGGGCATCGCGGTCAGCGTCGACACCATGAACGCGTCGACGGCCATCGCCGCAGCGGATGCGGGCGCCGCGATCATCAACGACGTCTCCGGCGGGCTCGCCGATCCCGACATGGCGTCCGCCGTTGCATCGATCGGCCTCAGCTACGTGGCGATGCACTGGCGGGGCCATTCCGCTCACATGAACGACCTGGCGCGGTACCACGACGTGGTCACCGACGTGCGCGACGAGCTCGCCGCCCGCCTCGCCGCGCTGACCGACGCCGGCATCCACCCCGAGCGCATCATCCTCGACCCCGGTCTCGGATTCGCCAAGGAGGGCCAGCACAACTGGCAACTCCTCGGGCGGCTCGACGAGCTCGCGTCCCTCGGGCACCCGCTGCTGATCGGAGCATCCCGCAAGCGCTTCCTGGGCGGACTGCTTCCCGCGGACGCGCCGGTGACCGATCGCGATCTCCCGACCGCGGTCGTGAGCGCGCTCGCCGCCCGCGCCGGAGCGTGGGGGGTGCGCGTCCACGACGTGGCCGGCACGCGCCAGGCCCTCGACGTCGTGCGCGCATGGCAAGGTGGAGAGCGTGGATAACGCTCTCGACAGCATCAGCATCACGGGGCTGCGCATCGACGCGCACCACGGCGTCTTCGAACACGAGCGCCGGGACGGTCAGGAGTTCGTGATCGACGCCACCGTCTGGCTCGACGTGAGCGACGCGGCGACGAACGACGACCTCGGCAGCACGGTGCACTACGGCGAACTCGCCGTGGAGCTCGCCGACGCCGTCCGCCGCGACCCCGTCGACCTCATCGAGACGCTCGCGGAACGTCTGGCCGCGACGGCGCTCGCTCATCCATCGGTGAGCACGGCCCGCATCACGGTGCACAAGCCGAACGCCCCCATCCCCGAGCGCTTCGACGACGTGTCCGTCACGATCACGCGGAGCCGGGCATGACGGGCTCGGAGGTCCGGGCCGTTCTCGCGCTCGGGAGCAATCTCGGCGACCGGGCGGCCGAGATCCGGGCTGCCGTCGCCGAGATCGCCGACACGGACGGCATCCGGCTCACCGCAGCGTCGAACCTGGTCCAGTCGACCGCGGTGCGCTTGACGGGCGCCGACGAGACGGCGCCGCGGTACCTGAACGCCGTCGTCGCCATCGCGACGACCCTGTCGCCAGCCCAACTGCTGCACCAGGTCAACGCCATCGAGGACGATCACGGACGCGTTCGGGACGAGCGCTGGGGAGACCGCACGCTCGACATCGACATCATCACCTACGGGGACCTGGTCCAGGACGATCCCGGGCTGACCCTGCCGCATCCGCGGGCGGCCGATCGCGCCTTCGTCCTGGCCCCCTGGCTCGAGATCGCGCCGGACGGCGTGCTGCCGGGCCGGGGCCGGATCGACGCACTGCTGGCCGCCCTGCCCTCCGAGGACGCGGTCTCCGTCTGGCCGGCCGACTCAATGGGAAGCACGAGATGACCCGCACGCACCCGACCACCCTGCTCGCCGTCGGCCTCGTCGGCCTGGTGATCGGCTACCTCGCCGAACTCGCCACGGCGGCGACCGGGCGTGCCGTGTTCGTTCCGCCGCTGTCGCTGCCGATCGCGCTCGTGGCCATCGCCGTCATCGTGATCGCCCTCGCGGTGCCCATCCGTCGTTCCGTCACGGGCAAGTCGAAACAGCGGATCAACCCGTTCCGGGCGATGCGCGTCGCCGCCCTCGCGAAGGCCTGCTCGCTCGCCGGCGGGGTGCTGCTCGGCGGCAACCTCGGCCTCCTGGTCTACCTGCTCACCCGTTCCGCCGTGCCCAATGCCGGGTCCATCTGGCTGGCGGCCGGTGCCGCGTTCGCCGCCGCCGTCCTCCTCACGGCCGGACTCGTCGCCGAGTTCTTCTGCTCCATCCCTCCATCCGGCGACAACGACGAGATCAAGGAAGTCCGTGCCTGACATCGATCCAGCCCCCGCTGCACCGCCATCGAGCCCGGACGACGCGCAGGCGGAGACCGACGACGGCCAGCGGATCGAACTGCCCGACGTCGACTGGAAGCGGGTGTCTCCGAAGTACCTCGTGGTCGCGATCGTCGGACGGGTCATCTCGGGGCTCGTGTTCTGCGGGATCGCGACGGTGCTCTGGCTCGTCGCCGGATGGTCATGGGTGGGCTGGCTCATCCCCGTGATCGCCATCGCATTCCTCGTCGCGATCGTCATCGAACCCCGGCGTGTGCGATCCATCGGCTACGCCCTCCGCGCCGACGACCTGGTCTTCCGCCGCGGGATCATGTTCCAGCGCTTCGTCGCGGTCCCCTACGGACGGATGCAGCTCGTCGACATCACGCGTGGGCCGGTCTCGCGTGCCCTCGGGCTCGCCGACCTGCGCTTCGTCACTGCGGCCGCCGCGACGGGCGTCGCCATCCCCGGCCTGGACGAGGCGGCGGCCGAGGAGCTGCGCGACCAACTGGTCACCCTGGCCGAGAGCCGCCGGGCGGGCCTGTGAACCTCACGGACGGCGAGTGGCATCGCCTGCATCCGGCGTCCCCGCTCCTCCGCGGCGGCATCGCCTTCGTGGCGATCGCCGGCATCGTGATCGCGAACCTGCGGGAACGCTTCATCGAACTGTTCTTCCATGTGCCGAGCTACGGCGACGACCCCCTCGACGAGGTCTACGCGCGGGGCCTCGTCGGCTGGGCGCTCCTCGCCGTGCTCGTGGTCATCCTCGCGATCATCGCCGGGTTCTACCTGTCGTGGCGGATGCACAGCTTCCGGGTGACGGACGACCTCGTCGAGGTGCGCAGCGGCCTGCTGTTCCGCACCCACCGGCGCGCCCGCCTCGACCGCATCCAGGGCGTCACCATCAATCGCGCCCTCATCCCCCGGCTGTTCGGCGCGGCCAAGATCGACATCTCCGTCGCCGGCAACGACGGCAACGTGCAGCTCGCCTACCTGGGCTCCGCCGCTGCCGACGGCCTGCGGCGCGAGATCCTCCGCCTCGCCTCCGGATCCCGCACGCCGCTCGCCGAGCAGCAGGGCCCCGGCGCCCCGATCCCTGCTCCAGCCGACGGGCTTCCGGTCGCGGAGCCCGTGGTTCCGGGCATCCTCAACCAGCGCGTCTCCGAGTTCCTCGCCCCGGAACTCGATCCGGACGCCGCACCGCCCGAATCGGTCGTGCGCATCCCCATCCTCCGGCTCGTGCTCTCGGTGCTCCTCAGCGGCTACACGCTCTTCCTCGTCGCGGCCGGCATCGCCATGGCCATCGGGTTCGCGAACGGGGCGGTCTGGCCCGTGTTCGCCGTGCTCCCGGTGCTCATCGGCGGCTTCAGCTTCTACTTCAACCGGGTCACCCGGATGCTCCGCTACAGCATCGCCGGCACGCCGGATGGTGTCCGCGTCGGCTATGGACTGCTGTCGACGAACAACGAGACCCTGCCGCCTGGGCGCATCCACGCCATCGGCGTGGTGCAGCCGCTGCTCTGGCGGCCGTTCGGCTGGTGGCGCATCCAGGTCAACACCGCCGGACGTGCCCGCAGCGACGGTCAGAACCGCGACAACACCACGGTCATGCCGGTCGGATCCGCGGACGACGTCGGCCGCGTCCTCGGCCTCATCCTGCCCGCCTTCGTCGGAGACGAGGCCGGATCCATCATCCACAGCGGGCTGCTGTCGCGCGGTGCCGCCGACGACGGCTTCACGAGCGCTCCGCGTCGCGCGGCCTGGCTGCGGCCGTTCTCCTGGCGGCGCACCGGATTCCGCGGAACGGCAGGCGCACTCCTCCTGCGGCACGGTGTGCTGTCCAGGCATCTGGCCATCGTGCCGTACGCGAGGATGCAGAGCGTCGCCATCACCCAGGGGCCGATCGACCGCGCACTCGGGCTCGCCGCCGTGCACGTTCAGACCGTGAGCGGGCCGGTGTCGGCCTCCCTCGACGTGGCCGACACGACGAGCGCCCAGCGCCTCTTCGCCGAGGCCGCCGTCGACGCGGTCGAGTGGGCGCAGAGCGACACGAGCCACCACTGGAGGGCATCATGACCAGCGCACCATCGTCCACCCCGCCCTCGTCGCGAGCCGGGCGCCTCGGCGTCGGGATCATCGGGGCCGGACGGGTCGGGCCGGTGCTGGGTGCAGCGCTCGCCGGTGCCGGGCACGCCGTGGTCGGCATCAGCGCCGTCTCGGCGGAGAGCCGCGAGCGAGCGGACGCGATCCTCCCCGGCGTTCCCATCCTCACCATCCCCGAGGTGATCGAGCGCAGCGAACTGGTGATCCTCGCGGTCCCGGCGACGGAACTCCCGGCCCTCGTCGCCGGCCTCGCCGCCACGGGCGCGTGGCAGCCGGGGCAGCTCGTGCTGCACACGGCGGCGGAGTACGGCACGGGCGTGCTCGGTCCCGCCCTGGCGGCCGGGGCGATCCCGCTCGCCGTGCACCCGGCCATGAGCTTCACGGGCACGAGCCTCGACATCTCGCGGCTCGCGGAGAGCTGGTTCGCCGTGACGGCTCCCACCCCGGTGCTGCCGATCGGCCAGGCGCTCGTCGTGGAGATGGGAGGCGAACCCCTCATCGTCGCCGAGGCCGACCGCCCCGCCTATGCCGAGGCGGTCGAGACCGCCGTCTCGTTCTCGAGCGCCATCATCGACCAGGCGGCCGGGCTGCTGCGCGGCATCGGCGTCGAGAACGCCGGCACCGTCATCGCGCCGCTCGTGCGCTCGTCGGTCGAGGTGGCGCTCGCGCGGAACGGCCCGGGTAGCATCGATGTGGCCGATCTGCTGGCCGCCGCCGGAGACGGGTTCGACAACCCTCCCGCCTCCGAGGAGAGTCCATGAGCACCGTGCCCGCTGTCATCACCGAGATCGCGTCGGTACGCGAGGTCGTGCGCGCCGCACGCGCATCCGGTTCCCGCGTCGCCCTCGTCCCGACCATGGGGGCCCTGCACGCCGGTCACCTCGCGCTCGTCGACCGTGCGCGGGAACTGGCGGACGTCGTGATCGTGTCGATCTTCGTCAACCCGCTGCAGTTCGGAGCCGGCGAGGACCTCGACCGCTACCCGCGCACCCTCGACGCCGACGTCGCGGCGCTCTCCGGCCACGGAGTGACGGGCGTGTTCGCTCCGACCGTCGCCGAGATGTACCCGGCCGGTGCGACGCAGACCCGCGTGACCGCCGGTTCCGTCGGCTCCCTGTACGAGGGGGCGGCGCGTCCCGGACACTTCGACGGCATGCTGACCGTCGTCGCCAAGCTCCTCGGCATCGTGCAGCCCGACGTCGTCGTCTTCGGCCGCAAGGACGCGCAGCAGGCGTTCCTCGTGGGGCGGATGGTGACCGACCTGGACGTGGCCGTCAGCGTGGAGGTCGTGCCGACGGTCCGCGAGGACGACGGACTGGCGCTGTCGAGCCGCAACCGCTTCCTCTCCGCCGACGAGAGGCTCGCCGCCCTCACGCTCTCGGAGGCCCTGCGCACAGCCGAGAACGTCGCCCCCCAGGGCGTCTCCGAGGTGCTCGCCGAGAGCGCCGGCGCCTTCGGCGACCACGACGCGGTTAAACTCGACTATCTCGTGGTCGTCGATCCGCAGACCTTCCTGCCCGTGCCGGACGACTACCGCGGCACCGCCATGGTCCTGGTCGCCGCGCTCGTCGGGGGGACCAGGCTCATCGACAACACCACCATCACCCTGAACTGACGCCGGCCGCCCAGGCTCGCACCCACCCACGGAGACAACATGGCCGACGACCAGACCACGCACGACGAGCCGACCGCCGAGGAGATCTCGGAGCAGAAGGCCGTGCGCCTGGCCAAGCGTGAGCGCCTCATCGCGGAGGCGAGGGATGCCGCCGGCGGTGCGTATCCGGTCGGCGTGCCGATCACCGACACCATCCCAGCGGTCCGGGCGCGCTTCGACGGGCTGGATGCCGACGTCGCAACGGGCGAGACCGTCGGCCTCGCCGGACGCGTGGTGCACCTGCGCAACACCGGCAAGCTGTGCTTCGCCGCGCTGCAGTCCGGTGACGGCTCGCGCATCCAGGCCATGGTGTCGCTCGGCGAGGTGGGCGAGGAGAGCCTGCTCGCGTGGAAGGAGCTCGTCGACCTCGGCGACCACGTGTTCGTGTCCGGCGAGGTCATCACGAGCCGCCGCGGCGAGCTGTCGATCATGGTTCGCGACTGGACCGTCGCGTCGAAGGCCATCCTGCCGCTGCCGAACCTGCACAACGAGCTCTCGGAGGAGAACCGGGTCCGGAGCCGCTACCTCGACCTGATCTCCCGCGACCAGGCGCGCGCGAACGTCCTCAACCGCGCCAAGACCGTCGCGAGCCTGCGCCGCACCTTCGACGAGCTCGAGTTCGTCGAGGTCGAGACGCCCATGCTGCAGGTCATGCACGGCGGCGCATCCGCCCGGCCGTTCGTCACCCACTCGAACGCCTTCGACACGGACCTCTACCTCCGCATCGCCCCCGAGCTGTACCTCAAGCGCGCCGTGGTCGGCGGCATCGACCGGGTGTTCGAGATCAACCGCAACTTCCGCAACGAGGGCGCGGACTCCACGCACTCGCCCGAGTTCGCGATGCTCGAGGCCTACCAGGCCTACGGCGACTACAACGTCATCGCCGACCTCACGCAGAAGCTCATCCAGGACGCCGCGGTCGCGGTGTCCGGATCGCACGTCGTGACGTGGGCGGACGGCACCGAGTACGACCTCGGCGGCGTCTGGGACCGCATCTCGATGTACGGCAGCCTCTCCGCCGCCCTCGGGCGCGAGATCACCCCGTCGACGCCGATCGATGAGCTGCGCTCCATCGCCGCGGCCGAGGGCATCGAGGTCGATCACCCCCTGCACGGCAAGTACGTGGAGGAGCTGTGGGAGCACTTCGTGAAGGGCGGCCTCGAACGGCCGACGTTCGTGATGGACTTCCCGCTCGACACCAGCCCGCTGGTGCGGGCGCACCGTTCGCTGCCCGGAGTGGTCGAGAAGTGGGACCTCTACATCCGCGGCTTCGAACTCGCCACCGGCTATTCCGAGCTGGTGGACCCCGTCGTGCAGCGCGAGCGCTTCGTCGAACAGGCGAAGCTGGCTGCCGGCGGCGACCCTGAGGCCATGCGCCTCGACGAGGAGTTCCTCCGCGCCCTCGAGTTCGGCATGCCGCCGACCGGCGGCATGGGCATGGGCATCGACCGACTATTGATGGCGCTCTCGGGTCTGGGCATCCGCGAGACCATCCTGTTCCCCCTGGTGAAATGATGAATGACTACCTGCCGAAGAGCGAACTCGACCCCGAGGGCGACAAGAAGCGCGTCTCCAACGGAAGACTGGCCATCTGGCTCATCGTCGGCGGCTTCGCCGTCTACATGATCGTCACGGGCATCATCGGGATCGTCTCGAAGTAGCCCGCCGGCCGTGGCCGTAGAATGAGGGGGTTATGGACAACTTCTGGGTCAACGCACTGTGGTCGCTGACGCCGACCGTGCTCGTCGGACTGCTGTTCTGGTTCATCATGCGCGCCGTCATCCGATCCGATCGCACCGAGCGCAAGGTGTACAGCCAGATCGAGGCGGAGGAGCGGGCGAAGCTGGGCCTCGAGAAGCCCGCACGCGACAAGCCAGCGGTCTAGGCGTCGATGTCGACGACGGATGCGTCGCTCCTCGCAGTAGTCCTTCTCCTCCTCATCGACTGGTCGATCCGCATCGCGGCGATCATCATCATCCCCCGCAACCGCCGCCCCACCGCGGCGACCGCCTGGCTCCTGGCCGTCTTCTTCATCCCGTATCTCGGCGTGCTGCTGTTCCTGCTGATCGGCAATCCCAAGCTGCCGCGCAAGCGCCGGGCGAAGCAGAAGGAGATGGACGCCTTCATCCGCGCGAACACCGACATCCCCGAGGGTCGGCAGCGCAACGCCCAGTGGCCGGCCTGGTTCGCATCCGTCGTCGAGCTGAACTCGAACCTCAGCGCCATGCCGATGGTCGACGGGAACTCGGCACGTCTCATCGCCAGCTACCAGGGCTCCATCGACGCGATGACCGCGGAGGTGGCGACGGCGCGCAAGTACGTGCACGTGGAGTTCTACATCCTCGCCTGCGACCAGACCACGGCCGCCTTCTTCGACGCACTCGAGGCCGCAGTGCAGCGGGGCGTGAAGGTGCGCGTGCTGCTCGACCACTGGGCGTCGTCGCGCACCAGGGACTACAAGGCCACGCTGAAGCGCCTCACGCGGATGGGCGCCGAGTGGTACCTCATGCTGCCGGTGCAGCCGTTGAAGGGCAACAACCAGCGCCTCGACCTGCGCAACCACCGCAAGATCCTCGTGGTCGACGGGCGTACGGCCTTCGTCGGATCCCAGAACATGATCGACAGGACCTACAACAAGAAGTCGAACATCAAGCGCGGCCTCAAGTGGCAGGAACTCGTGGCGCGGGTGGACGGGCCGGTGGTCGACGCGCTCAACCTCATCTTCATCACCGACTGGTTCATCGAGTCGGACGAGCTGCTCGAGAAGGAGGCCGATGTGATCGAATCGATCGACGATCCGCGCCTCCTCGAGTGCCAGGTCGTTCCGAGCGGTCCGGGCTTCACGGGCGAGAACAACCTGCGCCTGTTCCTCGCCCTGCTGTACAACGCCGAGCGGCGCATCGTCATCACGAGTCCGTACTTCGTTCCGGATGAGGCGATGCTCTACGCCATCACGACCGCGGTGCAGCGCGGTGTGACCGTCGACCTGTTCGTGTCGGAGATCGGCGACCAGGCCCTCGTCTGGCATGCCCAGCGTTCCTACTACGAGGCCCTGCTCCGCAACGGAGTGCGCATCTACATGTACAAGGCGCCGTACATCCTGCACGCCAAGCACTTCACGATCGACGACGACGTCGCCGTGATCGGCTCCAGCAACATGGACATGCGCTCCTTCGGCCTCAACATGGAGGTCTCGCTCATGGTGCGCGGGAAGTCGTTCGTGCAGGAGATGCGCGGGGTCGAGGACGACTACCGCGCCGCGAGCAAGGAGCTGACGCTCGAGGAGTGGATGAAGCAGCCGCTGCGCTCCACGATCCTCGACAACCT
>JBEVEO010000143.1:0-15899 GCA_040512695.1 Leifsonia sp.
CCGCGCTGTGAAGGGAATGGGCGAATATGACCGCTACTGACCCGACGATCCCGTCGACCGAGCAGGCCAGGGCCGAACTCGTGTCGACCCTCAATGCCATCGAGGACAAGCTCAACGTCCCGCGCAAGATCAAGCGCACCACCGACCACTGGGGCCACCGGCTGCGCGTGCTGCGGGCGGAGAACCCGGCGGCGCTGGCCGGCATCGCCGTCGGAGTCGCCGTCGTTCTCGGGGGAGCCGTCTGGGGGATCGTCAAGGTCGTCTCACGCGACTGATGCGGCGGCGCCGCTGCCACCGGTCGTGCCCCGCTTTGCTGCCAGACGCAAAGCGAGAGAGACTTGAGCCATGACTTCCCTCGCTGCCGGTGAGGCAGCCGACTCAACCCCGGAGAGCACCGAGTCGGAGGCGGTGGGCGCAGCCGATGCATCCCCATCGGGCTTCACGCTCTTCGCCGTGTTCCGCCGCGATCCGGCCAACCCCGACGACTTCGACGGCCACGACGTTCGGCGCGTCGTCTCGGAGCTCGACGATGTCGTGCGACTGCTCGAGACCGAGGGGGTGACCGTCCGCGGCTTCTACGACGTCTCCGGCCTCCGCGCGGATGCCGACCTCATGATCTGGACGCACGCCGACGATGCGGAGACGCTGCAGTGGGCGCACCGCGAGCTGCGCAGGGTGCGCCTGCTCAAGTCGCTGCTGCCGACCTGGAACGCCATGGGCGTGCACCGCGACGCCGAGTTCAACAAGGCGCACGTGCCCGGGTTCCTGCGCGGCATCGAGCCGAAGGCCTGGCTGACCGTCTACCCCTTCGTGCGCAGCTACGAGTGGTACCTGCTTCCCGGCGAGGAGCGCGGCCGGATGCTCGCCGAGCACGGCCGCAAGGGTGCCGCGTTCCGCGACGTCCTGGCCAACACCGTCTCCTCCTTCGCCCTCGGCGACTACGAGTGGCTCCTGCCGCTGGAGGCCGACGAGCTCACCGACCTCGTCGACCTGATGCGCGACCTCCGCGCCACCGACGCCCGCCGTCACGTGCGTGAGGAGGTCCCGTTCTACACGGGCCGCCGCATCACGACGGCCGAGCTCGTGGAGGTGCTGCAGTAATGGCGGCACGCAACCTGGGCAGCACCACCGCGCACAAGCCGGCACCGGCATCCTCGGCGCCCTACGCCCCGGGCGCCCGCGTTCCCGGCGCGACGCCGGCCGCTCAGCAGGGCCCCGAGCACGTCGAGGTTCCCGTCGCCTACGACGCCGTGCTGCTCAGCGGGTTCGGCGGACCCGAGGGCCAGGACGAGGTGATCCCGTTCCTCCGCAACGTCACGAGCGGTCGCGGCATCCCCGACGAGCGACTCGAGGAGGTGGCCCACCACTACCGTCACTACGACGGGATCAGCCCCATCAACGAGCAGAACCGCGTGCTGAAGGCCGCCATCGAGGCCGAGCTCGCGAATCGTGGCATCGACCTCGCCGTCTACTGGGGCAACCGCAACTGGGAGCCGTACATCAACGACGCCCTGGCCGAGGCGAACGAGGCGGGCCACACCCGGCTGCTCGCCATCGCGACGAGTGCGTACAGCTCCTACTCCAGCTGCCGGCAGTATCGCGAGGACTACGCCGACGCCCTCGAGGACACCGGCCTCGGCGGCACCATGCAGATCGACAAGGTGCGGCAGTTCTTCGACCACCCCGGCTTCGTCGCCCCGTTCATCGAGGGCGTTCGCGAGGCGATCGCCGAGCTCAGCGCATCCGGCCTGGCCGACTCGGAGATCGAGGTGCTGTTCGCGACGCACTCCATCCCGACGACGGATGCGCTCCGCTCCGGCCCGGCGGTCACCTCCGCCGACTCGCCGACCGGAACGGACGCCGAGGCCGATCGGGGCTTCGGCCCGGGCGGTGCATACGCGGCCCAGCACACCGCGGTCGCCGAGGTCGTCATGCGCGAGGCCACGGATTCGCCGATCTCCTGGCAGCTCGTCTACCAGTCCCGCTCCGGCCCTCCGAGCCAGCCGTGGCTGGAGCCCGACATCAACGACGCCATCGCCCTGCTGCCGGCACGCGGGGTCAAGGCCGTCGTGATCGTGCCCCTCGGCTTCATGAGCGACCACATGGAGGTGCTCTGGGACCTCGACAACGAGGCCATGGAGACCAGCGAGGAGCACGGTCTGCGAGCGATCCGCGTGCCGACGCCCGGCACGCACGCGCTCTTCGTGTCCGGACTCGTCGACCTGATCATGGAACGCGTCGACGGCATCCCCACCTCGGAGCGGCCGGCTGTCACGGAGCTCGGACCCTGGTACGACGTCTGCCGTCCCGGCTGCTGCGAGAACGTGCGGCTCGGATTCCGGCCGGCACTCGGAGGGATCGCACCGTGACCGCCGCTCCGGCCACCGTCATCAGGGTCGGGACGAGGGGCAGCGCCCTCGCCGTGGCCCAGACCACCGCCGTGGCGAAGAAGCTCGCAGCCGCGGCTGGTGCCGAGATCGAGATCATCACCATCACGACGCACGGCGACACCTCCACCGACTCGCTCGCGAGCCTCGGCGGAACCGGGGTGTTCGCATCCGCCCTCCGGGAGGCACTGCTCGCCGACGAGTGCGATCTCATCGTGCACTCCCTCAAGGACCTGCCGACGGCGGCGCACCCCGGGCTGCACGTCGGTGCCGTGCCGAAGCGCGCCGATGCGCGCGACGCCCTCTGCGCCCGCGACGGCCTCACGCTCGACACCCTCCCCGCCGGCGCGAAGGTGGGCACCGGGTCGCCGCGCCGCGCCGCGCAACTGCGGGCAGCCCGTCCCGACGTGGTCGTCGTCGACATCCGCGGCAACGTCGACACCCGGCTGAGCCGCATCGAGACGGACGATCCCGAGCGCCACCTCGACGCCGTCATCCTGGCCGCGGCCGGCCTCGGCCGCCTCGGACGGCTCGATGCCGTGACGGAGTTCCTCGACATCAACGACTGGCCGACGGCCCCGGGGCAGGGCGCGCTCGCCATCGAGGTGCGCGATGCGGCACCCCGCGACGGACACGGCGGCGGCGCGACCGCCGCCCGCGACCGGGCCCTCGCCACGGGACTGCGCGCCGTGGACCACGCGACCACCCGGGCGGCGGTCGAGGCCGAGCGTGCGGTGCTGGCCGGCCTGGAGGCAGGCTGCTCCGCGCCGATCGCCGCATCCGCCATCGTGGACAGCGACCTGCTCTTCCTCACGGCCACCGTCTACAGCCCCGACGGCTCAGCCAGGCTCACGAGTTCGCACGCGGCGACCCCCGACTCCCACGGTCCGAAGGACCTCGCTGACGCTGCGAACGACGTGGCGAGTAGAGTCGTGGCAGAACTTCTCGGCAACGGTGCCGCCGAACTCGCTCCCCTCCAGAGCACGAAGGGCACCTAAGTGATCGATCGACAGGCCAAGGCTCCGCGCCCGCTCGACGGCTGGCGTGTCCTCGTGCCCCGTGGCGGACCGTGGGGCGACAGTGTCGCGGCCAACCTGCGCGCCAAGGGCGCAGCGCCCGTCATCGCACCGCTGATCAACTTCGCCCCGACGGATGACGCCGAGACGCTCGCCGTCGCCCTCGCCGATCTCGCGGCCGGCGCCTTCGACTGGGTCACCGTCACGAGCGCGACCACCGTCGACGTGCTGTCGTCGCATCGGGCGGAGATTCCCGCGGAGACCCGGGTGGCCGCCGTCGGCGAGACCACGGCAGCGGCGCTCACCGCCGCGGGCTACCGGGTCGACATCGTGCCGCATGAGGACAACTCCGCCCGCGGTCTCCTCGAGGAGTGGACCCAGGCCACGGCCGGCGCCTTCCCGCTGCGCGTGCTCACCCTGCGCTCCGAGATCGCCAAGCCGCTGCTCACCGAGGGCCTGCGCCGCATCGGCCACGACGTGCACTCCGTGGTCGCCTACCGCACCGTCGGTGTGCCGGTCTCGGATCAGGTGAAGGCGGATGTCGCCTCCGGCCGGATCAATGCCGTCTTCGTGACCAGCGGAAGCGTCGCAGAACAGGTGCAGCTCCAGCTCGGCCCGATCCCGGAAGGCACGCTCGTCGTCTGCATCGGCCCCCAGACCGCTCGGGATGCGCGGGCATACGGCCTGGCCGTCGACGCCGTCGCCGACGAGCGCACCGCCGAGTCCCTCATCGACGCCCTCGTGCGCGAGGCGACGTCGCTGGTCTGACGACTCCGGTGGTCCGCGTCGGACGCCCGTACAGACGTAGGCTTGACCGGTGAGTGAATCCTTCCTGCCGCGCGTTCGCCCGCGCCGGCTGCGGGCGACCCCCGCCCTGCGCCGCGCCGTCTCCGAGACCCGTCTGCATCCGTCGGAGCTCGTGCTCCCGATCTTCGTGCGCGAGGGCGTCGACGAACCCGTCGCCATCAGTTCGATGCCGGGCGTCGTCCAGCACACCCTCGAGAGCGTGCGCGGGGCCGTGAACGAGGCGGCAGCCGCCGGCATCGGCGGCGTCATGCTGTTCGGCGTGCCGGAGGTGCGGGACGCCGTCGGGTCCGCAGCGACCGACCCGGACGGCATCCTCAACCTCGCCACCCGGGTCGTCGCCGACGAGGTCGGCGATGCGCTCGTGGTGCAGACCGATCTCTGCCTCGACGAGTTCACCGACCACGGTCACTGCGGGGTGCTCGACGTGCTCGGCCGCGTCGACAACGACGCGACCCTGGTCCGGTACGCCGAGATGGCGCTCGTGCAGGCGGCCTCGGGCTCGCGGCTGCTCGGCCTCTCGGGGATGATGGACGGCCAGGTCGCCGCCGTGCGGTCTGTGCTCGACGACAACGGCTTCGTCGACACCGCGATCCTCGCCTACTCGGCCAAGTACGCCTCCGCCTTCTACGGCCCCTTCCGCGAGGCCGTCGCCTCGACGCTCACGGGAGACCGGCGCACGTACCAGCTCGATCCCGGCAACCGGCGCGAGGGCCTGCGGGAGGCGATGATCGACATCGACGAGGGCGCCGACATCGTCATGGTCAAGCCGGCGGGCAGCTACCTCGACGTGCTCGCCGATGTCGCAGCGGCGTCCGAGGTGCCCGTGTGGGCGTACCAGGTGTCCGGCGAGTACGCCATGATCGAGGCCGCGGCCGCCAACGGCTGGATCGATCGCCGGCGGGCCGTGCACGAGAGCGTGGTGGGCATCCGCCGTGCCGGGGCCGACGCCGTCCTCACCTACTGGGCGACCGAGCTCGCCGGCTGGCTGAACGACGGAGTGGTGGCATGACGCGCAACGACGACCTCTTCGCGCGCGCCCAGGCCGCGATCCCCGGCGGCGTCAACTCGCCGGTTCGCGCCTTCCGCTCGGTCGGCGGATCGCCCCTGTTCCTCACCTCGGCCCGTGGCCCGTACGTGACGGATGCCGACGGCCGCGAGTACGTCGACCTCGTCGCGAGCTGGGGTCCCGCCATCCTCGGGCATGCGCATCCGCAGGTCGTCGCCGCCGTCCAGGAGGCTGCCGCCCGCGGGCTCGGCTTCGGGGCAGCCACCCCCTCGGAGACCGAGCTCGCCGAGCTCGTCGAGGAGCGTGTCGCCCCCGTCGAGAAGGTGCGACTGCTCTCCACCGGTACCGAGGCGACCATGACCGCCATCCGCCTCGCCCGCGGCTTCACCGGCCGCGACCTGCTGGTGAAGTTCGCCGGGCTGTACCACGGGCACTCCGACGGCCTGCTCGCCGAGGCCGGATCGGGCGTCGCGACGCTCGCCCTGCCCGGGTCGGCCGGCGTGACCGCAGCGACCGCTGCCCAGACCCTGGTGCTGCCGTACAACGATCTCGACGCGGTCCGCGCCGTCTTCGCCGAGCACGGCGGGAACATCGCCGCCGTCATCACCGAGGCCGCAGCGGCGAACATGGGCGTCGTGGCCCCGGATGCCGGCTTCAACGCCGCGCTCGTCGAGATCGCGCACGCCAACGGCGCGCTCGTCATCCTCGACGAGGTCCTCACCGGTTTCCGGGTCGGCCGCGCCGGCTACTGGGGCCTGGAGAACCGCGGCGTCGCCGGGCACCCGCCGTACACCCCCGACCTGTTCACCTTCGGCAAGGTCGTCGGAGGCGGACTGCCCGTCGCCGCGCTGGGCGGCCGGGCCGACGTCATGGACCATCTCGCTCCCATCGGCCCGGTGTACCAGGCCGGAACGCTCTCCGGGAACCCGGTGGCCGTCGCAGCAGGGCTCACCACGCTCCGGCTCGCGGATGACGCCGTCTACGCCCGTCTCGACGCCGCGGCCGCCGCGGTGTCGGCCGCGGTGTCCGATGCCATGACGACCGCCGGCGTCGCGCACGCCGTGCAGCGCGCCGGGAACCTGTTCAGCTTCGTCTTCGGCGAGGACGTGGCCGGCGGCGTGCGGAACTACGACGAGGTCCGGTCGCAGGAGGCCTGGCGGTACCCGGCGTTCTTCCACGCCATGCAGGACGGCGGCGTCTCCCTGCCGCCGTCGGTGTTCGAGGCCTGGTTCGTCACGGCCGCGCACGACGATGCGGCCATCGGCCGGATCATCGACGCGCTGCCGGCAGCCGCCCGCGCGGCTGCAGCCGCGACTCCGCCGGTCGACTAGCTCGAAATCGCCGCTCGAGTAGGCCGCGAGCGGAGCGAGCAGCCGTATCGAGACCACACCGCGCGGTGGCTTTCGACGCAGTACCGATCATTGGTTTGTGCGGTGTCCACAGCCCGATTCGCGGCCGTCTTTGCCAGACTGGATGCATGGCGTCATTGCGAGTGCATCAGGACCGGCTGGAGATCCATCTCACGTCGGCCGAGAAGGTGCTGTCGCTGCGGCGAGCCGACATCATCGTGCCGCGCGACGACATCCGATCGGTCACCATCACCGACGATCCGTGGATCTGGATCCGCGGCATCCGCGCGCCCGGCGCCTTCGTCCCGCTCACGCTCGCGGTGGGCACCTGGAAGTTCCACGGCGGCAAGGACTTCGTCGTCGTCAAGAACAAGCGCCCCACCGTCATCATCGACATCGCCGACGGGGAGTTCTCCCGCGTCGTCGTCAGCACGAACCGCGCGGTGGATCTCATCGGCTCACTGAAGATCGGCGAAATCGACTCCGCGGTCGACTGAGTCACTATCGTGGAGTGACGGCCATGGCGGCCGGCCCTCGGAGCGGGGCGCGACCGAACGGATGCGAGAAGACGATGACCGGTTTCAGTGAGATGCCCGGACAGGACCCGAACCTCCCCGGCTACAACCCCGAGCACCTCGGCGGGTTCGAGGCGGAGCCGCTGTCGACCCGTCCGGCGAACTACCCGGGCAAGACCCTCGGGATCGTGGGCCTGATCCTCGCCATCTTCTTCAACGTGATCGGCATGATCGTGAGCATCGTGGCCTACGTGCAGTCGAAGAAGGCCGGCTACAGCAACGGTTTCGCCGTTGCGGGCATCGTCGTCGGGGCGATCCTGCTCCTGCTCGTCGGCGTCGGCAGCCTGCTGTTCATCAGCAACGGCCTGGCCTTCATCGGGCTCGCCAACAACGGCTGACCCACGGCTCAGGCGATGCTCGTCGGAAGGCGGAGGTAGTCGCCGTAGTCCTGAGCGGCCCGGTCGAGGGCGGCCTGTTCGGCCGTGCCGAGCGTGATGAGCGGACGGACCTCGAGCGTCGCAGCCGCTCGCGTGATGGTGTGCTTCCACGTCCCCGCGACGGTGCCGTCGAGCAGCACGGCGTGCAGGAGCGTGTCCGGCGTGCCGGGGGCGGTGAAGTCGGGATGCTGCATGACTCCGCGGGTGCGGCTGTACGACATGATGTACTCGTCGTAGGCGTGGAGCAGGTCGATGCGGGGCTGGTCCGGTGCGAGAAGGACTCTGGCGTCGGACGGGGGCATCCAGCACTCGGTTCCGTCGACCTCGACCCGCTCGAGCGAGCCGGGATCGCGTTCGATGGCAACCTCCAGTCCGCGCCGGCAGTCGGCGAGTGTGAGCCCGCTCCAGGCGCCCATGTCGGCGATGGATGCCGGCCCCCGCGTCGCGAAGTACCGGGCGGCGATCTCGGCCAGGGCGTTCTCCCTGTCGAACGTCGCCGACCCGGCCACGAACGTCGGCGGCACACGCTCGTCGAAGTCCGCGTAACTGCGCTGCCTGCCGAGCATGACCCCGCTGATGAGCACCCGCTCGAGTTCCGCGAACATGACGGCGTAGGTGAAGCCGAGGTTGTCGAGCACGATGCCGACATTTTCCAGCGCTGCGCGGAGTTCCGCGCGGGTCCTGTGCCGGCCGTCGGCGACCGCCGCGGAGAAGGCATCCGTCACCCGCACGAGCGTCGCGGTGTCGAGCCCGGCGCGCTGGAAGTAGATCCGGCTGATCTGAGCCACGCGTGGCGCCGTCAGCGTGAGCAGCCAGCGGGCGTCGGATGGCGTCACGAAATGCCAGGTGGGGCGCAGAACATGGGTGCGCAGGATCGCGCCGAGGTCGTAGGAGACGCCCATCTCCGCCGCGGTCGGGCGGACCGAGCGGTCGATGCGTTGGGCGACCGACCAGAGCGCGTACGGGAACTCCTGCGCCTGCATGGCGAGCAGCCCGTCCACGACGGCCTCGGGGGTACCGGCCTGCTGGTGCCACAGTCCGAGCCGGTTCATCCGGATGGCGACGGCCTCTGCCCTGTCCATGGCCGTCAGTGCGATCCGAGTGCCACGACGGTGCGACCGCGTGTACGCCCGGCGAGGATCGCGTCAGCGGCTTCGAAGACCCCGTCGAGTGGCGTCTCGGTCGTCATCGCGTCGAGCCGGCCGAGATCGAGGTCGGTGGCGAGACGCCGCCACGCCTCCTGACGCAGCGCGAGCGGCGCATCCACCGAGTTGATGCCGACGAGGCTCACCGCCCGCAGTATGAACGGCATCATCGTCGTGGGAAGCTCGGGCGACGCGGCCAGGCCGCAGGCGGCGACGACGCCGCCGTAGGAGACCTGCGCGAGCACGTTGGCCAGAGGAACGCCGCCGACCGAGTCCACCGCGCCAGCCCAGCGCTGGGACTGGAGGGGCTTGCCCTGCTCTGCGAGCTCCGCACGGTCGATGATGTCCGAGGCGCCGAGGTCGCGCAGGTAGCCGCCGTTCTCCCTCACCCCGCCGGTCACGGCCGTGACGGCGTGACCGAGGTCGGCCAGCAGGGAGACGGCGACGGATCCCACGCCCCCCGATGCCCCGGTGACGAGGATGGGACCGTCGCCCGGGTGGATGTCATGGCGCTCGAGCGCCAGCACCGCGAGCATGGCGGTGAAGCCGGCCGTCCCGATGGCAGCGGCCTGGCGGAGCGTGAGGGCGTCGGGCACGCGGACGAGCTGATCGCCGGCGACGACCGTGCGTTCGGAGAAGCCGCCGTTGCGGGTCTCGCTGAGCCCGGCACCGTTCAGCACCACCCGATCGCCCGGCCGCCAGCGTTCGTCGGCACTCTCGGCGACCGTGCCGACGGCGTCGATCCCGGCGATGATCGGATACGACCGCGTCACGCCCGGTCGCCCGGCGACGGCCAGCCCGTCCTTGAAGTTGATGCTCGAGAATGCGACGTCGAGGAGGACGGCACCCTCGGCATCCGGCGCGGAATCGCCCGTGCGGAGGTCGTCGACGGTGAGCTCCGTGAGGTTCGCGGTGACGTGCCTGCCGCCGTCGGAATCCGTCTCGCGGTCGACGACGATGGCGCGGAACCGGTCAGGACTGGTCATGGCAGCAGCCTAGCGAGCGGCGTGATCCGTGCTCACGGGATCCCTCAGGTGACGTCCCGGCGCCAGCTCGCGAAGTACCCGGCGACGGTGAGGACCGCGGCGTAGGCGAACAGGACGACGGCTCCCTGCCACCAGTGCAGCGGATCGGTCGCCTGCCCGCCGGTGAACGAGAAGAAGCTGCCGCCGACGAGGGCGTCGCTCGCCGCACCCGGGAGGAAGCGGGCGATGCCGGCCGTCACGTCGACGAAGCTCGCCGCCAGCCGCAGCAGCGGCTCGACGAACTGGGTGAAGGCGAGCACGATGACGATCGCGGCGACCTGGCTCGTGACGAGGGTGCCGAGGCCGACGCCGATCGCCGCCCAGAGGGCCATCGCGAACACACCGCGGCCCGCGATCGCCCAGATCTCGGGGTCCGTGAGCCGGGTCTCCACGCCGAACGCGCTGAAGCCGGCCGCGCCCGCCGCCATCGTGGCCGCCCAGGCGGCGACACCGAGGCCGGCACCGACCACGAGGAGCACGACGGCTTTGGCGAGGAGCACGAGGCCGCGCCGGGGACTGGCGAGGAACGTGGGGGTGAGCGTCTCGTGCCGGAACTCGCCGGTCGTCGCGAGGGCGCCGAGCAGCACCGGGAACGCGTATCCGATGGTGGTTGCGAAGCCGTAGACCAGCGGCTGGAGCGGGGCATCGGCCGGGAAGCCCTGCGACGTTCCGCTGCTGGCCGCCTGCTCCGGATTCTCGCTGATCCAGCCGAACAGGGCTGCGAGACCGCCGGCGACGGCGCCGACGTAGACAACGAGCACGAGGGTGAGGATCCACCACATGCGGGTGGTGAAGATCTTGAGGAACTCGGAACCGAGCGAGCGCGCGAACGGCTTCATCGTTCGATCCCCCGCTCCTCGTCGGCGGTCGGGGGAGTGGGCTCCGGCGCGGGTTCCGGTGCGGCCTCGGGCTCGGGCTCGGCCTCGACGGAGTCGGTCGACTCCGGTGCCGCATCCACGTGCGCGTCCGGCGCCGGCTCTCCGCGTCCCGCGATGACCTCGCCGCCGTCGACGAGGGAGAGGAACGACTCCTCGAGGCCCGCCTTCTGGCGGTGCAGCACCGAGATCTCGATGCCGTTGATGAAGGCGAGGTGGCCGATGCGGCCGGGGTCGGCCTCGGCGACGAGCAGGCCCGTGCGTCCGGCGCTGAACTCGAAGCCCTCGGCCGTGAGCGTTGCGGCGAGGCGGTCGCGGTCGGGCGAGTCGACGACCACCCGTGGGGCGACATCCGTGTCGAGGGTCGCGAGGTTGCCGCGGTGCACGAGGGCGCCCTTCGCGATGATGACGACCTCGTCGACGCTCTGCTGCACCTCGCTCAGGAGGTGCGAGCTCACGAGCACGGTGCGTCCCTCGGCGGCGAGTTCGCGCAGGAACAGGCGGATCCACTTGATGCCCTCGGGGTCGAGCCCGTTGATCGGCTCGTCCAGCACGAGCACGCCGGGATCGCCGAGAAGGGTGTACGCGAGGCCGAGGCGCTGCCGCATGCCGAGCGAGTACCCGCCGACGCGGCGGCCGGCGTAGTCGGCGAGTCCGACCCGTCCGAGCACATCGTCGACGCGGTCGCGCTGGATGCCGGCGGCTGCCGCGTAGACCCGGAGGTGGTCGCGGGCCGTCCGGCCCGGGTGGAAGCTCGCGGCCTCGAGGGCGGCTCCGACGGTCGCGAGCGGATCCTCCAGCTGCTGGTACGGGGTGCCGCCGAAGGTCGCGGTCCCGGCCGTCGGCCGGACGAGTCCGAGCAGCACCCGGAGGCTCGTGGTCTTGCCGGCTCCGTTCGGTCCGAGGAAGCCGGTGACGCGGCCCGGCTCGACCGTGAAGGAGAGGTCGTTGACGGCGGTGACCGCGCCGAAGCGCTTGGTCACACCGGTGAACTCGATGGGCACCCCCGTGGGCATCGGTCGCCTTCCTGTGGGATTGATCCTCAGGTTAGTGGTGCGGAGCCCTCGGAATCGAGCACCACTCCGTCGGGCGCCGTCGGGACCGGTGCGGCCGGTTCAGTTCAGCGCACGCAGGCCGGCCGGCATGGTGCCGCCGGCGTAGAGGGCGGACGCGAGATCCTGGAGGTCGCCGAGGACCGAGCGCTGCGGATACGGGCCGTACGAGACGCGGGCGACGCCGAGCTCCTGCAGTCGGGCCGGCTTCGGAAGGCGGGGCAGGCCGATGACGCTGAGGCGGCGCTCGCCGAAGGCGTCGACGAGGCGCACGACGACGTCCTCGTCGAAGTTCCCCGGCACGAAGACGCACGCGGCGCCCTCGTCCAGGTAGGCCCGTCCGCGCCCGATGGCGTCGGCGACGTTCACCTCGAGCGGCCGGTCCGCGCCGCGGAGGAAGGCATCCGTGCGGGCGTTGAGCACGAATGGGACGCCGGCCGTCTCCCCGGCCCGCACCACGGCGGCCACGGCGGCTGCGGCATCCGTGACCGGTTTCAGTTCGTCCTCGAGGTTCGCCCCGACGACGCCGAGGTCGATGGCGCGGCGGATGGTCTCGCCGGCATCGCCGTAGCCGGCCTCGAGGTCGGCCGTGACGGGGACGTCGACGGCTGCGGCGATGCGGCCCACCATGTCGAGCATGAGGTCGAGGGGGATGGCCTCGCCGTCCGGGTAGCCGAAGGTGGCGGCGATGGAGTGGCTGGCCGTGGCGATGGCGCGGGTCGCGGGAAGCGCGGCCACCGCACGGGCGCTCACGACGTCCCACACGTTCACGACCTGCAGGAGCTCGGGGGCATCGTGCAGGCGGCGGAGTTCTTCGGCTTTCGCGGCGGTGCTGATCGTCATGCCTTCAGCGTATGGCCGCCCAGCATACGGCCGCGCGGGGCGGCGTCGCCCGTTCGGACCTGGCCGGCCACTGCCGCCGTGTGAAGGCATGCCGCCCGCCGTGTGAAGGAACGCGGGGCCGGTCGCCCGGATCCTCACCGGCGCGGCGGCGGAGTGCCTTCACATGGCGGGCGGAGTGCCTTCACACGGAGGAGGAGGAGGAGGTGCGGTGCGCGGGCGTCGCCTGGCCCAAGCCGACGGCGGGCAGGATGACGCCGTCGATCAGCGCGATGAGGAAGTCGCGATCCACGGGCTTCCGCTCGATGAGCACGCGATACGCGGCCATCGACGGGCTGATGAGGGCGAGCGTGTCGATGTCGCAGTCGGCCGAGATCTCCCCGCGTTCGACGGCGCGGAGCATGAGCCGGCGGTTGACGGCGGCGCGCGGCTCCACGATCGCGGCCTTCGCCGCATCCGCCAGCTCGGGGGTGCGGGAGAGCATCGACATGAGTCCGGCCATCACCTGGAGCTTCTTCTCGCCGTCCTCGATCGAGCGCGGCTTGATGAGCGCGACGAGGTCGCCGCGGAGGGTGCCGGTGTCCGGCAGGTTGGCCTCGTCGAGGTCGCCGCGCTTCATGCAGGCGACGGCATCGATCACGAGCTCGCCCTTCGATGCCCACCGGCGGTACAGCGTCGCCTTGCCCGCCTTGGCCCTCGCGGCCACCATGTCGATCGTCATGCCGTCGTAGCCGGTCTCGGCGAGCACGTCGAGTGCGGCTTCCAGGATCTCGGGGTCGCGGGTGTGATCGCGCTTGCGGCCGAGCTTGACCGGTTCCGCGGTCCTCGCGTCGAGGTCGAGCTGCGTCATCGCGGCG
Organism: Leifsonia sp.; assembly: GCA_040512695.1. Taxonomy (GTDB): domain Bacteria; phylum Actinomycetota; class Actinomycetes; order Actinomycetales; family Microbacteriaceae; genus Orlajensenia. The sequence continues at coordinate 13,312 of JBEVEO010000143.1, forward strand.
TTCCTCCTCGTGGTCAGGTCGCGTGCTTCGGGCGGATCCGGGCAGAATCGGCCGCTGTCGCGGCCCATGTTACCCGCAGGTAAATTCAGGAACCGTTAAGATCCGAAACTCCACAGTACCGCATATAGTGGCATCCATGTCTTCGAACTCCCCCGCATCTCCGAGCGCACCTGTGACCCAGGACGCGTCGGCCAGACGGTGGTGGACGCTCTCCATCGTGGCGCTCGCCCAGCTGATGGTCGTGCTCGACTCCACCGTCGTCAACATCGCCCTCCCCGCCGCCCAGACCGACCTCGGCTTCTCGAACGCCGATCGCCAGTGGGTCATCACCGCCTACTCGCTGGCCTTCGGCAGCCTGCTCCTTCTCGGCGGCCGCCTGTCGGACCTCATGGGCCGCAAGCGCACCTTCATCATCGGCCTGGTCGGCTTCGCCGTCGCCTCCGCCCTCGGGGGAGCAGCCGACACCTTCGGACTCCTCGTCGGCGCCCGCGCACTGCAGGGAGCCTTCGCCGCCCTCCTCGCCCCGACGGCGCTCGCCGTGCTGACGACGACCTTCACCATCCCGAAGGAGCGCGCCCGCGCGTTCGGCGTGTTCGGAGCGATCGCCGGAGCCGGCGGAGCGGTCGGCCTCCTGCTCGGAGGCCTCCTCACGGAGAAGTTCAGCTGGCGCGCGAACCTCTACATCAACATCCCGATCGCCGTCATCGCCATCATCGGCGCCGCCATCCTCGTCGCCAACGTCGTGCGCACCGGTCCACGACCGAAGCTCGACATCCCGGGAACCCTGCTGGTCTCCGCCGCGCTGTTCTCGCTCGTCTACGGATTCTCCAACGCCGAGACCGACGGCTGGGACTCTCCGCTCACCTGGGGTTTCCTCACAGCGGCCGGAGTCCTGCTCGTCGCCTTCGTGCTCTGGCAGCTGCGGGCGTCGCATCCGCTCCTCCCGCTCTCGATCGTGCTCGATCGCAACCGCGGTGCGGCCTTCAGCTCCGTGCTGATCGCCGGAGCCGGCATGTTCGGCATCTTCCTGTTCGTCACCTACTACCTGCAGGCGTCGCTGGGGTACTCGCCGATCCAGACCGGTCTGGCGTTCCTGCCCATGATCGCGATGCTCGTGCTCGCCGCGCAGCTGTCGACGAACATCCTCGTGCCGCGCTTCGGGCCGAAGATCATGGTGCCGGCCGGGATGCTGCTCGCGGCGTCCGGCATGGTCTACCTGACCCACCTCGGCCTCGACAGCTCCTACGCGGCCGACATCCTGCCTCCGCTCATGATCCTCGGCTTCGGCATGGGCTCGATCATGCCGGCGTCGATGCAGACGGCCACCCTCGGTGTCGACCGGGAGTTCGCCGGCGTCGCGTCGGCGACGGTCAACACCAGTCAGCAGGTGGGCGGATCGATCGGCACTGCCCTGCTCAACACGCTCGCGGCCACGGCTGCCGCCGACTACGTGGCATCGCACCTCCCGCTCACACCCGAGATCGCGCAGCAGGCCGCGGTGCACAGCTACGCCGTCGCCTACTGGTGGGGGGCTGCGTTCTTCGCGTTCGGAGCCGTGCTTGCCGCCCTGCTGTTCCGTGGGCGCGCGCACTCCGCGCTGTCGTCGAACCACAGGCCGGTGGCGACGGACACCGACGCCGTCCCCGTGCTCGCGCACTAGCGGGGCCGGCCGTACTCAGGCGAGCAGCTCGGTCAACGCCGCCAGCAGCCGGTCGATCTCGTCCGGGGTCGTGTACGGGGCGAGACCGACGCGGAGGCCGCCGGCGTCGCCGAGTCCGAGCAGCCTGCTCGCCTCGATCGCGTAGAAGTTGCTCGCCGGGGCCAGGATGTCGCGCTCGGCGAGTGCGCGATAGAGCGCGGATGCCGCCCGCCCGCCGGTCGCATCGTCCGCCGTGACGAGCACGGTCGGCGTGCGGTGGGCGGCCCGCGACCACACCGCCACCGGGAGCGTCGCCAGACCGGCATCCAGGCGGGCGAGAAGCGCCGACTCGTGTCGCGCGAGCGCGGCGAACGACGCAGCGAGTCTCTCGCGTCTCGACCCGGTCGCCTCCGGGTCGAGTGCGGCGAGCACCTCGACGGCCTCCGTCGCCCCGGCCATGATCTCGTAGGGCAGGGTGCCGAACTCGAAGCGCTCCGGCACGGCATCCGTCGACGGCAGCAGCTTGTCGGGAACGATCGACTCCAGCAGGGTGGGAGCCGCAGCGAGGACGCCGCAGTGCGGGCCGAGGAACTTGTACGGCGAGCAGACCAGCAGGTCGGCGCCCAGGGCGGGCAGGTCGACGAGCTCGTGGGCGGCGTAGTGCACGGCGTCGACGTAGAGCAGCGCTCCCGCCGCGTGAGCGACGGCGGCGATGGCGGGGATGTCGGGCATCGTGCCGATCAGGTTCGACGCGGCGGTCACGGCGACCACCCGCGTGCGTCCGTTCACGGCCGCTGCGATGGCATCCGTCGAGAGCTCGCCCGTCGCCGCATCGAAGTCGACCCAGCGCACGGTGGCGCCGGTGCGTTCTGCTGCCTGCACCCACGGACGGACGTTGGAATCGTGATCGAGCCGGGTGACGACGACCTCGTCGCCGGGTCCCCAACCG
>JBEVEO010000147.1:0-10208 GCA_040512695.1 Leifsonia sp.
CGGAAGGGCTAGGGATGCGCCGGCCCGCCGTCCGTGCGCCGCCCCACGATGCATCGTGGGCCGGCGCACGAGAGGCGCAGCCGGGGTCTGCGCGATCAGACGGACGCGGTGTCGGGCTCCGGCTCGGCCTCGCTACGGTCGGCGTCGTGCGACGAGAGCGAGCCCGTGACGGCCTCGAATTCGGCGTCGATGTCGGTCGCCCCCTGGAACTGCGAGTTGTACAGGCGGTAGTAGGCGCCCTCCCGCTTGATGAGCTCCTCGTGCGAACCCTGCTCCACGATGTCGCCGTGCTCCATGACGAGGATGAGGTCCGCGTCGCGGATGGTCGACAGGCGGTGCGCGATGACGAAGGACGTTCGCCCGTTGCGGAGCGCCGCCATGGCGTGCTGCAGCAGCAGCTCCGTGCGGGTGTCGACCGACGACGTGGCCTCGTCGAGGATGAGCACCGACGGCGCGGCCACGAACGCTCGCGCGATCGTGATGAGCTGCTTCTCGCCGGCCGACACGTTGGACGCGTCCTCGTCGAGGACGGTGTCGTAGCCCTCGGGGAGGGAGTGCACGAACCGGTCGACGTAGGTCGCCCTGGCGGCAGCCACGATGTCCTCGTCGCTCGCGCTCTGGTGTCCGTACCGGATGTTCTCGCGGATGGTCCCGGCGAACAGCCACGGGTCCTGCAGCACCATGCCCGTGCGCGAGCGCACATCGTGGCGCCGGAGGTCGGCGATGTCCTGACCGTCGAGGAGGATCCGGCCGCCGTTGAGCTCGTAGAACCGCATGATGAGGTTCACGAGCGTGGTCTTGCCGGCACCGGTCGGCCCGACGATGGCCACGGTCTGTCCGGGCTTGACGCTGAAGGACAGGTCGCGGATGAGCGGGCGGTCGGGTGTGTAGGAGAAGGCGACGTTCTCGAACGAGATGGTTCCGTCGCCGTCGGCCGGCACCGGGGCGTCGGCCGCGTCTGGCTCCTGCTCCTCCTCGTCGAGCAGTTCGAACACGCGCTCGGCGGATGCGGTGCCGGACTGCACGACGGCCGCCATGCCTCCGAGCTCCGAGAGGGGCTGGGTGAACTGCTGCGAGTACTGGATGAACGCCTGCACGTCTCCGAGGCGCAGCTGGCCGCTGGCGACCATGAGGCCACCGAGAACGGCGATGCCCACGTAGGTGAGGTTCCCGATGAACATCATGCCCGGCATGATCATGCCCGAGAGGAACTGCGCCTTGAACGAGGCCTGGTACAGCTCCTCGTTCTCGGCCTTGAACTTCGCCATGGCGTCCTCCTCGCGGCCGAACACCTTGACGAGCGCGTGGCCGGAGAACGACTCCTCCACGCGGGCGTTGAGTCGCCCGACCTTGCGCCACTGCATGCCGAAGGCCTTCTGCGACTTCGGGCCGATGATGCCGAAGATCACGCCCATGAGCGGGAGCGAGATGAGCGCCACGATGGACAGCTGCCAGGAGATCGAGAACATCATGATCAGCACGCCCACGACGGTGAGCACGCTCGTGATCACGGTCGAGAGCGATTGCTGCATCGTCTGCGTGATGTTGTCGATGTCGTTCGTGACGCGCGAGATCAGTTCTCCGCGCTGCACCTTGTCGAAGTAGCTGAGCGGCAGGCGGTTGATCTTCGCCTCGACGGACTCGCGGAGCCGGAACATCGTGCGCATCATGATGATGTTGATCACGTAGCCCTGCACCCAGCTGAGCACGGAGGCCACCAGGTACAGCGCCAGCGCGAACATGAGCACCTGGCTGAGGCGCACGAAGTCGACGCCCTCGCCGGGAGTGATGTTCATGGCCGCGATCATGTTGGCCTGGTCGGTCCGGCCCTCGGCCCGGAGACCGGCGACGACCTCTGCCTGGGTCACGCCGGCCGGCAGCTGGGCCGAGACGACGCCCTCGAAGATGATGTTGGTCGCCTCGCCGAGGACCTTCGGTGCGATGACGGTGAGCACGACGCCGAGGGCGCCGAGCAGCGACACGAACGTGAAGGCCACGCGGTGGGGCTTCAGCAGGCCGATGAGCCGGCGGAAGCTCTGGCCGAAGTTCGCCGCCTTGCCGGGCTTGACGCTGTCCCAGTCTCCGGATGCGAGACGTGCCTGTTCTGCGAGCTCGAGTTCGAGCTGCTCCTCCGCGGAGATGGCGCTGGTGGTTCCGGTGCTCATGCGCTTGCCTCCACTCCGAGCTGGGACTCCACGATCTCGCGGTAGGTCTGGCTGGACTCGAGCAGCTGCTCGTGCGTTCCGACGCCGACCATCCGTCCGTCGTCGAGGACGACGATCCGGTCGGCGTCCGTGATGGTGGAGATGCGCTGGGCGACCACGATCTTCGTCACCTGCGGCAGTTCCCTCCAGAGCGCTTGTCGTAGTCGGGCGTCCGTCGTGAGGTCGAGGGCCGAGAACGAGTCGTCGAAGACGAGCACGTCGGGCTGGTGCACGATGGCCCGCGCGATCGCGAGGCGCTGCCGCTGGCCGCCGGACACGTTCGTCCCGCCCTGGGCGATGCGCGCATCGAGCTGGCCGTCCATCTCGGCGACGAAGTCCGCGCCCTGGGCGATCTCGAGGGCGCGCCAGAGCTCGTCGTCGGTCGCCTCCTCACGCCCGAAGCGGAGATTGGAGGCGATCGTCCCGGTGAACAGGAACGGGCGCTGCGGCACGAGGCCGATGCCGTTCCAGAGCAGGTCGAGGTCGGCCGCGCGCACATCGACGCCGCCGACGGAGACCGATCCAGCCGTCACGTCGAAGAGGCGGGGGATGAGCGAGACGAGAGTGGTCTTGCCCGCTCCGGTGGATCCGACGATGGCCACGGTCTCGCCGGGCTCCGCGCGGAAGGTGATGCCGGAGAGCACGGGCTGCTCGGCCCCGGGATAGGTGAAGCCGGCGTCCTCGAACGCGACCGAACCGGGCTCGGGGAACCGGGTGGTCGGCTCGGTCGGGCGGATGAGCGTGCTCGTGCTGTCGAGCACCTCCCCGATGCGGTCGGCCGAGACGGCGGCGCGGGGGATCATGATCGTCATGAAGCTCGCCATCAGCACGCCCATGAGGATCTGCATGATGTACTGCATGAACGCGAACAGGGTGCCGACCTCGATGTCGCCGTCGTTCACCCGGATGGCGCCGAACCAGATCACGCCGACGACGGTGACGTTGAGCACGAGCATCGCGAGCGGGAACAGGATCACGAAGAGCGAGCCGACCTTGCGGCCGACGACCATGATGTCGTGGTTGGCGACGGCGAACCGCTCCTCCTCGATGGGCTCGCGCACGAAGGCGCGCACCACCCGGATGCCGGTGAGCTGCTCCCGCATGATGCGGTTCACCGCATCGAGTCGCTTCTGGTAGGTCCGGAACAGCGGCACCATCCGGCTGATGATGAGGGCGGCGACGATGAGCAGTGCCGGAACCGCGATCGCGATGATCCAGGTGAGGCCGATGTCCTGGCGGATGGCCATGATGACGCCGCCGATCGCGAGCAGCGGCGCGGAGACGAGCATGGTCGCGCCCATCATGGCGAGCATCTGCACCTGCTGCACGTCGTTGGTGTTGCGCGTGATGAGCGAGCCGGCGCCGAACTGCGAGACCTCGCGCTCGGAGAACCCGCTCACCCGCTCGAAGATGTTGTCGCGGATGTCGCGGCCCATCTGCATGGCCGCGCGCGCGGCGAAGTAGGTGGCGATGATCGACGCGATGATCTGCGCCAGCGAGATGCCGAGCATCATCACGCCCGTCGACCAGATGTACGCGGTATCGCCGGTCGCGACGCCCTCATCGATGATCTGGGCGTTCAGGGTGGGCAGGTACAGCGACGCGAGGGCCGCGATGAACTGGAAGACGAGGACGCCGACGAGTGCCCAGCGGTACGGCTTCAGATAGCGGACGAGGAGTTTTCCGAGCATCAGATCTCCGGTGTTTCAGGTGTGGGCGGTGCAGGTTCCACTCGCGGGGCGTGAGTCGGCGCGATCGGCGACCGCGCATCGGACGCGCTGGCGAGTGGTGGGTGGGTGCTGTGGTGTTGTTGCTGGCTCATCCGGACGGGCGGAGGCGCGACGGATGGTGTCGTTCTCCGGGCATCATGTCGCGACCCGCCGACACTGCGAGAGGAGGAAACGGTCGGCGAACCCCCGGTGCGCAACCAGCCAGCCTCTCAGAATCACACGCGTTCGCCGATGAGTCAAGTGATCATGGCTCGGCTTGCATCGGATGCGTGAATCGGAGGGAGCAGTGAAGCAGGAGTGCGGGCTCAGCGGGCCCAGACGTGGCTGGCCGCCATCGGGCAGCTGCGGTCGAAGCGGCGCAGGAAGTCGGTGCGCAGTCCCACGGGGGCGTCGGCGACGGATGCGGCGCGGCCGAGCCACGACACCCATTCGTCCGCTGCGTGCAGCAGGGTGGCCTCGTCGGCATCCGGCAGGTAGGTCTCGAGCTCGCCTCTGACGGCGAGGATGCACGGATCCATGCTGCCTCCTTCTGTAGGGGTGTCGGTGGGCAGTGATTCCGCTGGCGACGTTAGTCGCGCGGGACGTGGGGCGCTTGACCCAGTTCGTGTGCCCCACGAGCGGGGCACACGGCCGGACGGCCGGCGCACCTAGGCTGACGAGCGTGAGACGACCCATCGTGATGAGCATCGCCGCCGCCTCCCTCGCCATCGGCGCGCTCCTGCCCGCAGCGGTCGGCGGTCCAGTGGCTACGGCCTCTGCGGACGTCGACGACTTCGCCTTCGAGAGCTTCCACGGCGACTACGCGCTCGATCGCGACGACAGTGGGAACTCCACGCTGCGGGTCACCGAGACCCTCGTCGCGCTGTTCCCGGAGTTCGACCAGAACCGCGGCATCCGTCGTGAACTCGTCGACAGCTACGACGGCCACCCCACCGACCTCGACGTGCTCTCGGTGACGGATGAGCGCGGCACGCCGCGCCCCTACGAGGAGGAGACCGACGACGGCTTCGCGATCCTCACGATCGCGGGCGACGACTACGTGCACGGCCGCCAGACCTACGTCATCACGTACACGCAGCGCAACGTCACGAAGTACTTCTCCGACACGGACGCCGACGAGTTCTACTGGGACACGAACGGCACCGGCTGGGCGCAGCCGTTCGGCAGCGTGACCGCGAGCGTGCACCTCCCGGAGGACCTCCGCCAGGCGATGACCGGTCGCGTCGCGGCGGCCTCCGGCGCGGAGGGCGAGACCGGCCCGGCGGAGATCGCCGAGACGCCCGACGGCTACGACTTCAGTGCGGTGAACCTGCAGCCCCGCGAGAACCTGAGCTTCGCCATCGGCTTCCAGCCCGGCACCTTCACCCCGCGTGACGGCAGCTTCGGCGCGGCTCCGTGGCCGGGCATCTCCCTCGGCTTCGCGGTCATCGCCGCGCTCGCCGCCGTCTGGGCCTGGATCGTGCGGTCGAGGCGGTTGCGGGATGCCCCCGGTCGTCCGTTCATCGTGCCCGAGTACCTGCCGCCGAAGGACACCAGCCTGCTGCTCGCCGCGGTCATCACGGGCAAGACCACCCCGGCCGTCCCGGCGCAGATCCTGGCGCTCGCAGTGTCGGGGCGGGTGCGCGTCGTCGAGGTCGATTCCGGCAGGAAGCCGAGCTACGAGCTGGAGTTCGTGAGCCTGCAGGCCACGGGGCGCGACGCGTTCCGGTCGCCGGAGCCCAGTGCCGACGAGCTCGAGTTCCTGCACGCGATCTTCGGTGGCACGCTCACCCCGGGCGAGCGCCGGCCGCTCGGGAAGTCGGATTCCGCGGCCGTCAAGCGGCTGACCGCTCTCGGGAAGCGCGTGCGAACGGCGTCGACGACGGACGGCTACCGCAAGCCGTACCCGAGCGGCGCGGTGGCCGGCGTCCTGGCCGTCGTCTTCGTCGCCGGCGTCGCCGCGATCCTGTTCGCGGCGGTGTCCTTCGCCACGGTGTACGGCGGTTTCTGGCCGGCCGTCTTCCTCGCCGTCGCGCTCGCCGCCATCGTGCTCGCCGTCATCGCCGTCTCGAAGATGCCGCTGGAGGCGAAGGGCGCCGAGCTCCGCGACCACCTGCGCGGCCTCGACGAGTACATCCGCCTCGCCGAGGCCGACCGCATCCGGTACCTGCAGTCGCCGCAGGGCGCCGAACGCACGCCGATCGCCACGGACGACCGCGAGCAGCTGCTCAGGCTCAACGAGCGGCTGCTGCCGTGGGCGGTGCTGTTCGGCCGTGAGAAGCAGTGGACGGCGGAGCTCGGACGGTACTACGAGGAGAACGGCACGCAGCCGGGCTGGTACGTCGGCGGGCAGCCGTTCAACGCCGCGGTGTTCGCGAGCAGCGTGGCCTCGGTGACCTCGAGCGCGTCGTCGAGCTACTCGGCGGCGAGCGGAGGATCGGGCGGCGGCGCCAGCTCCGGCGGCGGTGGCGGCGGCGGCGGCGGAGGCGGGGTCTGATCGCGGCGCCCCGCCCGTAGGATCGGTTCTCGTGTCGACCCGCTGGCTTCCCCTCGGCGCCATCGGTGTGTCGGTTCTGCTGTGGTCGACCGCCTATGGCCTGAGCGGCATCGTGCTGGAGTCCGCCTCGCCAGCGGTGCTCTCCGTCGGCCGGTTCGCCATCGCCCTCGTGGTGCTGGTGCCGCTCGCCATCCGCCGCCCCGGCTTCCTGCGTGCTCTGCGCGAGCCGCGCACCATCGTCCTCGGCATCACGGGCGTCACGCTGTACTACTCGCTCACGAACATCGGCATGCTCTTCACCACGCCGGGCACCGCGGCGCTGACCGCGGCGCTGCTGCCGGCCCTCACCGCGGTCTTCGCCGTGGTCATGCTGCGCGAGCACCTGCCGCCACGCACCGTCATCGGCCTCGTGCTCGCGACCGTCGGGGTCGGCGTCGTGGCGACATCCGGCTTCCGCCTCGACCTCGGCGTCGTGCTCAGCATCGTGGCACTCGCCTCCTACGCCCTCTACACCGTGCTGCTCCGACGCGATGCCGGCAGGCACGACACCCCCGACGCCCTCGTGCTGGCCACGGCGACGGGCGTGTGGGGAACCGTGCTCATGCTGCCCTGGCTGGGATGGGAGCTCGTCTCGGGATCAGCGCACGTGCCGACGGATGGTGCAGGTCTCTGGAGCATGGTGCTCCTCGGCCTCGTGGTGACCGCGCCGACGCTCGTGCTGTTCAACTACGGCGCCGAGCGCGTGCCAGCGGCGATCTCCGGGGTCGCGACCGCCGGCATCCCCGCGCTCGGCTACCTCTTCGCCCTGATGCTCGGCGAGAGCTTCGACCTCGTCAAAGGCGTCGGCGGGGCGATAGCGCTCATCGGCGTGCTCGTGGCGACGCTCGCGTCTCCCGCGGTCGAGCCCAGTCCTCCCGGCTCTGCACTGCCGTCTCCGCAGGAGATCGAGGACGCGGACTACTGAGCGGCCTCGGACGTCTCTTCGGTCGACATGTCGAAATCGCGACGGCGGCATCGACATACTGATGGGAACGCCGTCCGGCCTCCCGCCCACAGCCGGCACGAAGCGGCCGGCGGGCACATCGCATCACCTTCAGGCAAGGAGCGAACCGTGAAGTACCTCATCCTCATCAAGTCGAATCCCGAGTGGGCGGGCGCGTTCGCCTCGTTCACGCCCGAACAGCAGGCCGAGGGCATGGCCATCTACGAGAAGCTGTTCTCCGACCTGCAGGAGGCCGGCGAACTCGTCGACGCCGAGCAGCTGGCCGCTCCCGAGACCGCTCGCGTCGTCACGACGAGCGATGCGGGAACGGTCTCGAGCGATGGCCCGTTCGTGGAGGCCAAGGTGTGGTTCGGCGGCTACTACATCGTCGACGTCGACTCCATCGACCGCGCCGTCGAGATCGCCGGACGCCTCCCGGAGGCGACCAACGGCATGGTCTCCGTCCATCCCATCCTCGCCAACGCCGGCATGGAGTACTGAGCGGGCGACGATGTCCGACGTCGAACGGATGCTGCGGGCAGCCGCTCCATCGGCCCTCGCCATCCTCGTCCGCCGCACCGGCGACTTCGAGGCTGCCGAGGATGCCATGCAGGAGGCGCTGCTCGCGGCATCCGTCCAGTGGGACGAGAGCCCGCCCGACAATCCCCGGGCGTGGCTCGTCGCCGTTGCCCACCGCCGCTACGTCGAGGAGGTGCGCGCCGAGGTCGCCCGCCGTCGCCGCCAGGAGAAGGTGTTCGAACTCGAGCTGCCGACCGCGGCATCGGCTGGGGCGCCGGACGAGGAGGCGGATGACGACGCATCGCCCGATCGTGACGACTCGCTCACCCTGTTCCTGCTGTGCTGCCATCCCGCCCTCACCCTCCCCGCCCAGCTCGCACTCACACTGCGCGCCGTCGGCGGTCTCACGACCGCCGAGATCGCCCGCGGCCTGCTCGTGCCGGAAGCGACCGTCGGCCAGCGCATCTCCCGTGCCAAGGCGCGCATCAAGGCGGCAGGATCGGAATTCCGGATGCCGGCGCCCGACGAGCTCGGCACCAGGGTGAGCGCGGTGTGCGCCGTGCTCTACCTCGTATTCACCGAGGGGCATACCGCGAGCTCCGGTGAATCCCTCGCCAGGGTCGACCTCTCCTCGGAGGCCATCCGGCTCGCGCGCCGGCTGCAGGCGGCGACGCCGGCTGATGCGCCATGGCGAGGCGAGGTCGCCGGCCTGCTCGCCCTCATGCTGCTCACCGAGGCGCGCCGGCCCGCCCGGCTGCGCCACGCCGTCGTCGGCGGGCCCGCCGTGCTCGTTCCGCTCGCCGAGCAGGACCGTACGCTGTGGGATCGCGCGCTGATCGCCGAGGGGGTCGCCCTCGTGACGGAGGCGCTCACCTCCGCGCCCTCCGGCCCGTACCAGCTGCAGGCGGCCATCGCGGCCGTGCACGACGAGGCGCCGTCGACCGAGGCGACCGACTGGACCGAGATCCTCGGCCTCTACGAACTGCTGCGCCGGACGGCGCCGGGACCCATGGTCGAACTCAACTGGGTGGTCGCCCTCGCGATGGTCGACGGCGCAGACGCCGGGCTGCGCGAACTCGAGACCGTGGCCCTCGAGCCCGCCCTGGCCGGGCACTTCCGCGTGCACGCCGTGCGGGCGCACCTGCTCGTCATGGCCGGATCGACGGATGCCGCTCGCGCGGAGTTCGCCACCGCCGCCCGTCTCGCCTCGAACGCCGCGGAACGGCGCTACCTCGAGTCCCGTGCCATCGCCGGCTGAGACGCCGGCGTCGCGCCGATCTGGGGGCGCCCACCGATCCGCGGCCTGCCGATGCGGAGTTGGATGCCTATCGGGTGCGCCCGCGCGCATCCGTCACCCGTGAACCGAGGAGATGCATCATGACGACCGACCTGTTCCTTGCGATCGACGGGATCCCGGGCGAGAGCGCGGATGCCGGGCACCGGGACGAGATCGACGTGCTGTCGTGGGGGTGGGACGAATCCGCCGAGGCCGGCGGCGGCTACGGCGGCGGTGCCGGCCGGGTGGGACGGGTCTCGCTGCAGGACTTCCACTTCACCCACCACGTCGACCGGTCCTCCCCGCTGCTCCTCGCGGCGTGCGCGACCGGCCGCCACATCCGAAAGGCCGTCCTCACGGTTCGTCGCCCGGGGGACGACCCGATCGAGTACCTGGTCGTGACGCTCGAGGAGCTGACGGTGGGGGCCGTCGCCCTGGCCGGGTCGCAGGAGGAGGACCGTCCGACCGAGAGCGTGACCCTGCGTTTCGCGCGCATCACGGTCGAGTACCGGCCGCAGCTGCCGGACGGATCCCTCGGCGCCGCCGTGGTCTTCGAGGCCGACCGGTCGCGCAACGTCTGACGATCGACCCGTGCGGTCGACCGCTCGCGGGCGTACGGTAGCGCCATGGCCGACTGGGATGAGGTGCGCCGCCTCGTGTTCGCGCTTCCGGACACGACCGAGGCCGTGAGCTGGGGATCAGCGCACTGGCGGGTGCACGACAAGGGATTCGTGTGGGAACGCCCGCTGCGGAAGAAGGAGCTCGCCTTCCTCGGTCTGGACGACCAGCCCGAGCCGGTGCTGGGCGCCCGCGTCGACGATGAGGCCGTGAAGCTGGCCCTCATCGAGGAGGACCCGGAGGTCTTCTTCACCACGCCGCACTTCACCGATTTCCCGGCCATCCTGGTCTGGCTGGACCGGTTGTCGCAGCGCCGCCTCGAGGAGCTCGTGACCGAGGCGTGGTTCGCGGTCGCGCCGACGAAGGTGGCTGCTGCCTACCTCGCAGAGCACCCCGACTGAGC
>JBEVEO010000160.1:0-9976 GCA_040512695.1 Leifsonia sp.
AATGGTTTCACATCGAGGCCCTGTAGCGCAGTTGGTTAGCGTGCCGCCCTGTCACGGCGGAGGTCGCGGGTTCAAGTCCCGTCAGGGTCGCAAAGGCGACAAGCCCTTTCGAAAGAGAGGGCTTCTCCTTTAAACGGCATCGAAGAATGCCTCAGGCTCTGTAGCTCAGTTGGTAGAGCGCACGACTGAAAATCGTGAGGTCACGGGATCGACGCCCGTCGGAGCCACCACGAGCCCCTGGTCCATCGGATCGGGGGCTTTCCTCATCCTCCGGGAATCCGTCTGGAACCGGGGGAATCACCCCCACATTGGGGACACCTCCGCACCCCGCGGATGGATAGTGTCGAACCATGCATAGCTGAGCGGCTTTCAGTTTTCGATTCCCTGAATCGTTGGTGAAGACTTCTCGGCCATCGCTGTTACCCGACGCAGTACCTGTAAACCCGAAATGCAGGGAACGAACCGTGATGATGTCTTTGCGCGCTGGCTTCTGCCTACCCGAAGCCGCACAACCTCCACTCATCGAACCGACGCGCCCCGGCGCGCCGTCGATGCCGGAGTCGCCATGAGCGACACCAGAGCCAGGATCGACGGCACGTCGAAGCCTCCCCGCGCGCTGCGCCTCGTCGAGACGCCGCCGGAGACCGCCGAGACGCGCCACGTCGACACGCATCTCTCCGGACTCAAATGGGCCCGCCGGTACCGCGACAAGCTCCGGCTGTCCGACACCGTCATCGTCGTGCTCGCCGTCGGCGCCGCCCTCGTGACCGGTCTCCTCGTGACGGGCGCACCGGCCGGACGGGCTCTCGTGTACGGATCGGGCGCCGCCTCCCTCAGCCTGATCTGGATCGCGACGATGGCCGCCTTCCACACCCGCGACTCCCACACCATCGGTGTCGGAGCGCTCGAGTACAAGCGCGTCGCCAACGCCACGGCACTGGCGTTCGGCCTGTTCGCCATCGGGTGCATCGTCTTCACCGTCGACTTCGCGAAGACCTATTTCCTCGTCGCCCTCCCGCTGGGGCTCGGCGGGATCATCCTCGAGCGCTGGATGTGGCGCAAGTGGCTGCTCAGGCAGCGCGCCTTCGGGCACTACCTCGCCAGGGCGATCGTGGTCGGCGAGCGCGCGGACGTCGCGTACGTCGCCCAGCAGGTGGAACGCAAGTCCGGTGCGACGTTCTTCATCGTCGGTGCCGCGATCGACGGCGACGACCGCACCGACCTCATCGCCGCCGACCACCACATCCCCGTGATCTCCGACATGAACGGCGTCGCCGATGCCGCGGCGGAGTGGAGTGCCGACACCGTGATCGTGGCCGGCCAGCGCGCCGGCGAGAGCGACTACATCCGCACCCTGGGCTGGAGCCTCGAGGGCACGGCGACGGAACTCGTCCTCTCCAGCAGGCTGACGGATGTCGCCGGTCCGCGCATCCACTTCCGCCCGGTCGAGGGCCTGCCGCTGATCCACGTGGAGATCCCCAGCTTCGAAGGCTGGAAGCACGTGCTCAAGCGCACGTTCGATGTCGTCCTCTCCGGATGCGCCCTCGTGCTGCTGGCACCGGTGCTCGTCGCGATCGGCATCGTGGTGCGACTGGACAGCCCGGGACCGGTGCTGTTCCGGCAGGAGCGCTGCGGCCGCAACGGCCGCACCTTCCAGATGCTCAAGTTCCGCTCCATGGTCGAGACGGCCGAGGACGACCTCGCAGGGCTCCTCGACCTCAACGAGGCCAACGGACTGCTCTTCAAACTCCGGAACGATCCTCGGGTCACCCGGGTCGGAGCCTTCCTCCGCAAGTACTCGCTCGACGAGCTGCCCCAGATCTGGAACGTGCTCACGGGCGACATGAGCATCGTCGGTCCGCGTCCTCCGCTGCGGTCCGAGGTGGACGCGTACGAGGAGAACGTGCACCGCCGGCTGTTCATCAAGCCCGGGCTCACGGGACTCTGGCAGATCAGCGGACGCTCCGACCTGAGCTGGGAGGAGAGCGTCCGGCTCGATCTCTACTACGTGGAGAACTGGTCGCTCACCGGCGACCTGATGATCATCTGGCGCACCTTCAAGACCATCCTCCGGCCCGTCGGGGCGTACTGACATGCGGATCGCGATGATCGGCACCCGGGGAGTGCCGGCCGCGTACGGCGGATTCGAGACGGCGGTCGAGGAGATCGGGCGCCGCATGGTCGAACTCGGTCACGACGTGACCGTGTACTGCCGCAGGACGTCACCCGATTCACCCGGCGAGTACCTGGGGATGCACCTCGTGCAGCTCCCGGCCGTCCACCTGAAGACGGCGGAGACGCTCAGCCACACGGCGCTCTCGGTCGCCCACGTCGCCACCCACCAACGCCCAGATGCCGCCTTCGTGTTCAATGCGGCCAACGCCCCGTTCCTCCCCGTCCTCCGCAGCCGGGGCGTCCCGACCGCCGTGCACGTGGACGGGCTCGAGTGGAAGCGCGCGAAGTGGGGTCCCCGTGGACGCCGCTACTACCGCTGGGCGGAGGAACGATCCGTGCGCTGGGGTGACGCGCTCATCGCCGACGCCGAGGGCATCGCCGACTACTACCGCGAGGAGTTCGCCGTCCCGACCGAGCTCATCAGCTACGGGGCGAAGATCCTGACGGACCCTGCGAGCGACCGCCTCGCCAAGCTGGGGCTCGTTCCCGGCGGCTTCCACCTCGTCGTGGCCCGGTTCGAGCCGGAGAACCACGTCGACGTGATCGTGGACGGCTATCGCAGCAGCAGGGCGGAGGCACCCCTCGTCGTCGTGGGGTCGGCGCCGTACGCGGCGGAGTACACGGAGTCGATCGCATCCTCAGCCGCGGGGGACCCCAGGATCAGGATGCTCGGAGGCGTCTTCGACCAGGACCTCCTCGACCAGCTCTACGCGAACGCCATGACCTACGTCCACGGCCACTCCGTCGGCGGTACGAACCCGTCCCTGCTCCGCGCCATGGGCGCCAGGACCGCGGTGATCGCGTGGGACGTGAACTTCAACCGCGAGGTGGCCGGACCCGCCGCCCGGTACTTCTCCGATCCAGCCGAGCTGAGCGAACGGCTCGAGGAGGCGGAGGAGCGTCCGCACGACACGGCCGAACGCGCCGAGGCCATGCAGGGGCGAGCCCGATCCAGCTACGACTGGGAGATCGTCACCGAGCAGTACCTGAGCCTCGCCACCCGGCTGGCCGGCGGCTACAGCACGAGCGGCTCGGGACATGTGCGCCGCTCGGACTCCACCACGACCCCTCGGACGACCGAGGTCGCCTCCCCCAGGCCCGGGCTCGTCGTCACGACGGAGGAGACGCGATGACCGACATCCCCGCCTCGACGACGTCCGCCGGCCCCGAGCGCGAGCGGTACAGCGACATCCTGTCCCGGCTGACCGGAGCGCAGAAGGGGCGGAGCCGTGGGGCTCCCGCCTACTCGATCTACGTCAACCGTCCGGTCGGCCGGTACATCGCCGCGGCCGCCCACCTGGCCGGGCTCACCCCGAATGCCGTGAGCCTGATCAGCGCGACGTTCACCTTCGCCGCGATCGTCATCATCGCGCTCGTGCCTCCCACCCTGTGGACCGGGCTCGTGGTGTGGCTCCTGCTCGCGATCGGCTACGCCTTCGACTCCGCGGACGGACAGGTCGCACGGCTGCGCGGCGGCGGCTCCCCCGCCGGCGAATGGCTCGATCACGTCCTCGACGCTCTCAAGACCTCCAGCCTGCACCTGGCGGTGCTGATCACGGCCTTCCTGCACTTCCCGCTGTCGAGCGACGCCTGGCTCCTCGTACCGATCGGGTTCACGGTCGTCGCGGCGGTATCGTTCTTCGCAATGATCCTGAACGACCAGTTGAAGGCCCAGTACACCGCGCCGGGCGCGAAGCCGGCGCGGTCGAGCACGCCCCTCCGGTCGCTCCTGGGCCTTCCCACCGACTACGGCATCCTGTGCCTCTCGTTCGTCCTGCTCGGGGCGCCGCTCGTGTTCTTCGGCGTCTACACGGTGCTGTTCCTCGCGAACGCCGCGTTCCTGAGCCTCGCCCTGGTGAAGTGGTTCCGCGACATGAACGCGTTGGCGCCGGGTCGGCAGTCGTGACGGAGCCCGCCGGCACACGGGAGCAGCTGGCGATCATCGTGGTCAACTTCGGATCGTCGGATCTGCTGGCGTCGAATCTCGCGGCCGGGGATGCGGCCGATGCTGCGAGCCACGTCGTCGTCGTCGACAACTTCTCCAGCACGGAGGAATCCGCCGCGATCCGCGACCTCGCCGGCGCCAACGGCTGGGAGCTGGTCGCCAACGACACGAACAGGGGATTCGGCACCGCCGTCAACAACGGCGTCGACCGGGCACGGGCGCTCGGCTGCACCGCCTTCCTGATCCTGAACCCCGACGCGCGGATCACGGCAGCCGTCGCGAGCGCCCTGTTCGCGACGGTCGTGTCCGACCACGCCACCCTGGTCGCGCCGCGCATCGTGCGCACCGACGGCCGCGCCTGGTTCGAGGGCGCGACGCTGGACGTGGGGAGGGGATTCACGTCCACGGCACCCGGATCGGACAGCTCAGGGGCGGACGGCTGGCTCACCGGCGCCTGCATCGTCGTGCACGACGATCTCTGGTCCCGCTCCGGCGGCTTCGACGACGACTACTTCCTGTACTGGGAGGACATCGACCTGTCGTGGCGCTGCCGCGACGCCGGCGGTTCGCTCGTCGTGCGCTCCGATCTCGAGGTCGTCCACGACGTCGGGGGAACGCAGCCCGAGAGCGGGAAGTCGCCGACCTACGTCTACTACAACTGCCGGAACCGGCTGCTCTTCGCCGCCAAGCACCTGCAGGACACGACCAGGCGGTCCTGGCGGTCGCACGACGTCGCCTACGCCTACCGGATCATCACGCGCGGCAGCGGACGTCGCGTGCTGATCAGCCGGCCCCGACTCATCCTGGCCGCCATCCGCGGCACCAGGGACGGCAACCGCCGCCTGCGATCGGTGTGACATGACCGCAGCACACCGGCACGACCGCAGCCTCCGCGTCCTCGTCGCACACCCGGGGGCCGAGCTCTTCGGCTCCGACCGGATGCTCGTCGAGAGCGTCGCGGGTTTGAGGGCTGCGGGCCACTCGGTCCTCGTCACCGTCCCCAACGACGGCCCCCTGCTGCCGGTGCTGCGTGCAGCGGGGGCGAGCGTGCGCATCGACGCCACACCGGTGCTGAGGAAGAGCTTCCTGACTCCGAGGGGTCTCATCGCCCTCGCCGCGCGCGCGACCACGGCCCTGTTCAGCGGACTCCGCCTCACGCTGCGCGCCCGCCCCGACATCATCTTCGTCAACACGCTCACCATCCCCGTCTGGCTCGTCGTCGGCCGGCTCTCCGGCCGGCCCGTGATCTGCCATGTCCACGAGGCCGAGCGCTCGGCCGGCCTCCTGCTGCGTCGGGGGCTCGCCGCACCGGTCCTGCTGGCGGACACCATCGTCACGAACAGCCGCTTCAGTGCCGACGTCCTCGACGACGCCTTCTCGGCGCTCGGGCGGCGGACCACCATCGTCCACAACGGCATCGCCGGTCCGGACCGGCTGTCGCCGGCCCGCGAGGAACTCGTCGGGGCGCTGCGCGTCCTCTACGTCGGGCGACTCTCGGATCGGAAGGGCGTCGACCTGGCGATCGCCGCGATCGCGCGGCTCCAGTCCGACGGCATCCCGGCCGAACTCGAGATCGTGGGCTCGGTGTTCGCCGGAAACGAGGAGTTCGAGGCCGGGCTGCACCGACAGGTCGAGGACGCCGGCCTGGACGACTCGGTCAGGATGCTCGGATTCCAGTCCGACGTGTGGTCGGCGTACGAGCGGTGCGACGTCGCCGTCGTCCCTTCGCGGGTCGACGAGCCCTTCGGCAACACAGCGGTCGAGGCCGTCCTGGCCGGCCGGCCCGTGGTCGTCAGCGACACGTCGGGACTACGGGAGGCGGCATCCGGATTCGAGAGCGCCCAGCACGTCCGACCCGGCGACGCCGACTCCATCGCCACCGCCCTCCGACGCGTCCACGACGAATGGGCGCACTTCCGGTCCGCCGCCTTCCGCGACCGCCTCATGGCGGCGCAACGGCACAGTCCGGAGGCCTATCGGACCCGGATCTGCGAGGCCGTCGACGCCACAGCCGGCGGCCGAACATGGAAGGCGGCCGATGCAATCGGCACCTGAGCATTCGTCGGCTGACCGGGTAGTGTTGCGGCAAGGAGAAGGAGGGGGAGCCATGGATCCGAAGATGTACCTCTCCGCCCTGCGCCGGCGCTGGCCCCTGATCATCGTGCTCGGGCTGCTGGGTGCCGCTCTGGCCTTCCTCTACGACTCCACCCTGCCGACCCTCTACAAGTCGACGGCCAGCGTCTTCGTGTCGACGCAGCGCGGCGACTCGACCAGCGAGCTGGTGCAGGGATCCGCCTTCGCGCAGGCCAACGTGCAGTCGTACGCGCAGCTCGCGACGTCGCCCAAGGTGCTCCAGCCCGTCGTCGACGACCTCGAGCTCAACACGACCGCACAGGGGCTCGCCAAGGCCATCACGGCCGACACCCCGCTCAACACCGTCATCATCCAGATCACCGTGCAGAACGGCGATCCCGTGAAGGCTGCCCGCATCGCGGATGCCGTCACGGCGTCGCTCTCCCAGGTGGTCGAGGAGATCTCCCCGAGCAGCGCCGACGAGGGACCCGCGGTGAAGATGACGCCGATCTCGTCGGCCCAGGTCGCCTCAGCCCCCTTCGCCCCCAACACCCGGCTCATCGTCGCCACCGGCACCCTGATCGGGCTGGCCCTCGGCGCGGTCATCGCGCTCATCTGGGAGCTCCTCGACACGCGCATCCGGAGCGAGAAGGAGCTGACGCGCATCACCGGGCTGCCGGTCCTCGGAGCCGTGGCCCGCGGGCGTCGGAACAATCCGGGCTGGATCGCCATGCGCACCGATCCGCACAGCATGCAGGCGGAGTCCTACCGCCGCATCCGCGCCAATCTGGAGTTCGCCGACATCGAGCGCCCCGTGCACAGCGTGATCGTCACCTCCGCTGCAGCCGGGGAGGGGAAGTCGACGACCTCCCTCAACCTCGCCCTCGCCATGTCGGAGCGCGTCGGCCGCGTCCTCCTCATCGACGGCGACCTGCGTCGGCCCACGATCGCCGAGCGCTGCGGCCTCGAGGGCGCCGTCGGCCTGACGACGGTCCTGCTCGGCAAGGTGAGCATCGAGGACGCCGTGCAGCGCTATGCGCGCTCGATCGACGTGCTCGCGTCAGGCGTCATCCCTCACAACCCCGGCCAACTCCTCGGATCCAGCGCCATGGCCGCGCTCCTGAAGGACGTGTCCTCGTCCTACGACTTCGTGGTCATCGACACCCCTCCCCTGCTCGCGGCCACGGACACCCTCGGCCTCGCCCATGCCACCGACGGGGCGATCATCGTGGTGAAGTACAAGTCGACGCGTCGTCAGCAGCTCGCCGAGGCCGTCGGATCGATGCGCGCCGTCAACGCCAGGCTCCTCGGCATGGTCTTCGACCGGGTCGATGTCCCCAAGGCGACCGAGTACTACTCGTACCATGCGAAGCGCTCGGGCTCCGGCACGACGGATGCGGACGACGACTACAACGCTCCCGCCGTCGGCGCCTCGTCATCGCCGAACCCGTCGAAGCGCCCGAGCGCCGCTCCCGCCGGCCCCCCGTCGTTCAAGCCGGAGACCGTGTCCGGCGGCGTCTCATCGTTCAAGCCGAAGGACGTCGGCCGCGACGAGACGAAGACGGCGAAGCCGGATGCGGCACCGTCATCCTCGCCGAACACCTCCGGCCGGTCGTCGAAGAAACCGCGGCGTGCATCGGCGGACGTGACCCACACGAACCAGGACGGCGCCACCATCGTCGTCGAGAGCTGACGATCGTGCCCGACGTCACCGTGCAGCCCTCCCGGTGCCGAGCCCGGTAGCCCCGATGACCGACTCGGCCGCAGCAGCGAACACGGGGCTGCCGACCGCGGCGCCGCCCGTCGGCACCGTCATCAAGGTCGTCGCGGTCGTCGCGGTCGTCGCCGTGGGCTCCCGCATCGTCATCACGAGCGGCATCACCGTCGGGAACGTGGTCGGCATCCTCCTGCTCCCGCTCTGGATCACCGTGCTGCGCCGGTTCTGGGGAGCGCGCACCTTCGCCGCCCTCGGCATCCTCGCCGCCATCAGCGGGATCTGGCTCCGCGAGTTCTCGTCCAACGACCACGCCTCGAGCATCGCGGGCCTCGTGGGGTCCGTCGTCATGCTCACCGGCATCGTCAGCGCGGTCGGCGTGCTCCTGTGGGCCAGGGGACTGCTCCCGATCTGGCTGATCGGGGCCCTGTTCGGGCTCGGCATGCTCGCCAGCTCGGTGCTGAACGGGGAGGGGGACAACGCCAACCCCTGGAAGTTCGGCGTCGGCTTTCCCGTCATGGTGATCGTCCTGGCCCTGTTGAGCCGTCCCGGACTGCGCGTCGCCGAGGCCGTCGCCCTGCTCGTGTTCGCCGTGGTCGCCCTCGGGACCGATTCCCGGTACCGCTTCGCGACGCTCATGATCACCGCGGTCCTCGTGTTCTGGCAGATGCTGCCGCGGTTCCGGAGTCGGCGGGCGAGCACCCTGACCATGCTCGCGATGGTCGCGGCGATCGCCGCCATCACGTACAACCTCGCGACCGCACTCATCGTCGACGGCTACCTCGGGGAGCAGGCGCAGTCGCGCACGATCGGCCAGCTCGAGAAGTCCGGATCCCTGATCCTCGGCGGTCGGCCGGAGCTCGCAGCCACCATCGCGCTGTTCCAGGAGCGACCGTTCGGCTTCGGCGCCGGCGTGCAGCCCACCCTCGACGACATCCTCGTGGCCAAGACGGGCATGTCGGCCATCGGCTACCAGCCGAACAACGGCTACGTCGAGACGTACCTGTTCGGCGGCGGCTTCGAGCTCCACTCCGTGGCCGGGGACCTCTGGGCATCCTTCGGACTGCCGGGACTGGCCTTCGTGATCTGCGCGATCGTGCTCGCCCTGCACATGCTCGGCCATGGCCTCGCGAACCGCACCGCGAGCAGCGTGGTGATCTTCCTCAGCATCTCGACGCTGTGGAACATCCTGTTCAGCCCGATCTACGGGTCGCTCCCGACCCTCGTGCTGACCATGGGCCTCGGGATGGTGCTCACCTCGTCCCTGGGGAGCAGGCAGCCACCCGACGGCGCACCGGCGGTCTCAGGGCAGAGGACGCTGAGTCCGCTTCCGTAGCGCCAGCGCCGGCTTCTCGATGAGCACCCAGCTCGCGATCGCGAAGGGGATCGTCAGCGCGATCGACACGATGGCGAAGACGGGGACGCCGAGCGCGGCCGCTCCGAGCAGAACGAGCGACTGCTGGAGCGGGAAGGCGTAGATGTAGATGCCGTACGAGATGTCGTTGCGCAGCCAGAAGACCCGATGCTTCAGCAGTGCGCCGCTCGTGATGACGACGTAGGCGAGCGGCAGCGCCGCGATGATGCGGTAGTCGGGCAGCCATGCGGATGCGGCCACGACGACGGCGGCGAGCGCGACGAGGCCCCACGAGGCCGGCAGCCTGTCGCGGAATCGGAACATGAGCCCGCCGGCCAGGAACATGATCCCGAACCGGGACGCAGCGAAGACGTAGAAGTTGTCGATCGGGCCGTAGGAGGTCGCGAGGAGACCGACGACGCAGAGGACGAACGCCACCGGAAGGGCCCAGGACCGGTTGATCAGCCGTGTGACGCCGAGGAGGAGCACACCGAGGTAGCAGAGGAACTCCCACCACAGTGTCCACAGGGAGCCGTTCCACACCCCGGGATCGGGAACCCCGAGAGGGGTGCCGGCGATGCCGTACTGGAAGATCCGCAGGCTCGCGTTGCGCAGGACGTAACCGACGCCCTCCGTCCAGAACGTCGGCGGGAAGAACGACCCGGAGAGCCAGATGGCGAGCGGGGCGATCACGAAGGCCGTGATGATCAGGCAG
>JBEVEO010000273.1:0-5438 GCA_040512695.1 Leifsonia sp.
GCCCGGAAGATGAGGTTGTGGAACGGGCAGTTCATGGGCTTCAGGTAGTAGTCCTGGCCCTGCCTGGTCACATGGCCGTCGGCATCCGTCTCCTGGTCGAGGTGCATCGCCGGGAACATGCCGTCCTTGTACCACTGCAGGTGACCGCTGGTCTCGAACAGAGTGCCCTTGGTGATGTGCGGGGAGTTGACCAGTTCGTAGTCCGCCGCGAGCAGGCGCTCCTGCATGTACTTCTCGATCTCGTGACGGATGATGCCGCCGCGCGGGTGGAAGACGGCGAGGCCCGACCCGATCTCGTCGGGGAAGCTGAACAGGTCGAGCTCGGTGCCGAGCTTGCGGTGGTCGCGCTTGAGCGCCTCCTCCATGCGGGCCTGGTACGCCCGCAGCTCGTCCTTCGTCGGCCAGGCCGTCCCGTAGACGCGCTGGAGCTGCTTGTTCTTCTCCGAGCCGCGCCAGTAGGCGGCAGCGACACGGGTGAGGGCGTAGCCGTTGCCGATCATGCGGGTGTTCGGCAGGTGCGGGCCCCGGCAGAGGTCCTTCCACACGGTCTCGCCCGAGCGCGGGTCGACGTTGTCGTAGATGGTGAGCTCGGCGCCGCCGACCTCGACGGACTCGCCGTCGTCGTGACTGCCCTCACCCTCCGTCGGGTGGCCCTTCAGCCCGATGAGCTCGAGCTTGTACGGTTCGTTCGCCAGTTCGGCGCGGGCCTCGTCCTCGGTCACGACGCGGCGGACGAACCGCTGGCCCTGGCGGATGATGCGGTCCATGGCCTTCTCGAGGACCTTGAGGTCCTCGAGGGCGAACGGCTCCTCGACGTCGAAGTCGTAGTAGAAGCCGTCGGTGACGGGCGGGCCGATGCCGAGTTTCGCCTCCGGGTTGATCGACTGCACGGCCTGCGCGAGCACATGGGCGGTCGAGTGGCGGAGGATGTTGAGGCCGTCCGGAGAATCGACCGTCACGGGCTCGACGGTGTCGGCATCCGTCACCGTCGTGGCGAGGTCCTTGAGCTCGCCGTTGACGCGCATCGCGACAACGGACCGGTCGGTGAATAGCTCGAAGCCGTCAGCCACTTTCGTCCACTCCTTGTTTCGTTCCTGAACCCCTCAACTGTAGTAGGCGGCCACTGCCGGATTCGCCGCCCGCCTAGGCTGGCTCCATGGCCTGGTGGAACCTGCGGCATCCTGTCGAGACCGTCCGTCGTGCCCGTCTCCTGCCACCGTGGGTGCGCCGTCTCGATCGGCGCACTGCAGCACGCATCAACGGCCGGCACACGATCATCGGCATCGATCGCGGCTACGCGCTGCTGTCGACCGCGGCGAACCACGGCGTGCTGTGGTTCACCGTGGCCGCCGTGCTCTTCGTCTCCGGGCGGCGCAGGGCCGCGGTCCGCGGCTCGCTCTCCCTGGCCGCGGCCAGCGCTGTCGCGAACCTGGTCGGCAAGCAGCTGTTCGGGGGCGAGCGGCCCGTGCTCGAGACCGTGCCGCTCGGTCGCCGGCTGCGGACGACGCCCACGTC
Source organism: Leifsonia sp. (assembly GCA_040512695.1). Taxonomy (GTDB): domain Bacteria; phylum Actinomycetota; class Actinomycetes; order Actinomycetales; family Microbacteriaceae; genus Orlajensenia. Next base: position 1,516 of record JBEVEO010000273.1, read on the forward strand.
GGGATCGTTCCCGTCCGGTCACTCGGCGAGCGCCGCGGCGTTCGCGGCCGGCGTCGGCCTGGAGTCTCCGGCCATCGGCGCCGCTCTCGCGCCCCTCGCCGGCGCCGTCGCGTACTCCCGCCTGCACACCGGTGCGCATTGGCTCTCCGACGTCGTCGGCGGTGCCGGCATCGGACTGGCCGTCGCCGGTCTGGGGAGGGTGCTCGTCCCCGCTCGCGAACACGGCGGGCCGGGCCCGGTGGGCGGTGCGACCGTCCTCCGCGATCTCCCCGCGTCGACCGACGGCGATGGCGTGTTCGTCGTCGTGAACACCGCATCGGGTCATGAGGGCGATGGGGCGCGGATCATCGACGTCCTCCGGCGCCGTCTGCCCGCCGCCGTGGTCCACGATCTCCAGGACGGCGAGGATCTGGCCGCCGTCGTCGCGTCCGCCGTCGCTGCCGATCCGCCGCCCCGGATCCTCGGGGTCTCCGGGGGCGACGGGACGGTCGGCTGTGTCGCCGGCGTCGCGCGTGAGGCCGGCCTCCCCCTGCTGGTCATCCCCGGAGGGACGTTCAACCACTTCGCCAAGGCCATCGGTGCGTTCTCGCCCGAAGCCGCTCTCGATGCCCTCGCCTCCGGTGCGGGAGTCGCGGTCGACGTCGCCGAACTGCGCGTTGCGGATGAGCCGGCCGTGACCGTGCTCAACACGATGTCCGTCGGACTGTACCCGGAGCTCGTCCAGCGTCGAGAGCCGATCCAGCGACGCTGGGGGAAACCGCTGGCGACCCTGCTGTCGGCCGTCGCCATCCTGCGTTCGGCCGATCCCGTCGTCCTGTCCGCGAGAGGAGCGCGAGGGCGAGCGTGGTCCCTGTTCGTCGGCGTCGACCGCTACGCGCCCGGCGGGTCGGCAGCCCCGGTGCGACGGGTCGGCGTCGACGACGGTGTACTCGACGTCCGCATCCTGCGGGCGGGTTCGCGGCCGCGCACGCGCGGCGCGGCTGCCCTCATCCTCGGAAAGCGCAGCGATCGGGTCCTGCACGCGCTCTCACTGTGGTCGCCGCGTGCGTCGATCGACTCCTTCACGGCGTCCGAGCTGCACCTGACGGTGCACGCGGGCTCAGGCGGCAGGCCTCCCGGCTACGCGCACGACGGTGAAGCCAGGCGCGCCCCGGCCACGGCGGACGGCGCGTACCGGGTCATGGTCACGCTGATCCCGGCCGCGCTGACGGTCTACAGCCCGCCGCCGTCGGTGTGATGGCCGATCCGGTCCTCTCGCGGCGTCTGCCGGCCGTTTGTTATCGTCACGGAAGGACCGGTGCAGTCCGGGCACCGGATGGCGGGGGGTCGGGATGGCGGACGGAAGCGCGGCTACCGACACGACGACGACCGGGCTGACGGCCGATGAGGTTGCGGTGCGGCTCGCCGACGGCCGATCGAACGCCTTCGTCGAGGCGTCCAGCCGAAGCGTGTGGAGCATCGTCCGTGCGAACGTCTTCACCCTGTTCAATGCGATCATCGCGGCCTGCTTCCTCGTGCTCCTCCTCATCGGACGGTGGCAGGATGCGCTGTTCGGGCTGAGCGCGCTGGCCAACGCCTTCATCGGCTCCGGTCAGGAGTACCGGGCCAAGCGGGCCCTCGACCGGCTCGCACTGCTGAACGCCCCGCATGCGCGCGTCCTGCGAGCCGGCGAGCAACGGGAGATCGTGCCGTCCGAGGTCGTGCTCGACGACGTCCTGGTCCTGCGCTCGGGCGACCAGGTGGCCGCCGATGCCCGCGTGGTGCGATCCACCCGGCTCCAGCTCGATGAGTCGATGCTGACCGGCGAATCGGATCCCGTCGACAAGGAACCGGGCGCCGAGGTGCTCTCGGGTTCGATCGTGGTGGCCGGGGACGGACTGGCACGGGTCGAGAAGGTGGGCGCCGACTCGTTCGCGAACCGCTTCGCCAGTGAGGCCAGGCGCTTCTCGCTCATGACCAGCGAACTGCGCTCCTCGATCAACCGGGTGCTGAAGTGGGTGACCTGGCTCATCGGCCCGGCAGCGCTGCTCGTCCTGAACGCGCAGATGGTCGCCGCCGGCGGCTGGGCCGATGCCATCTCCTCCGGCGCGTGGACGGATGCCGCCGTCGGGGCGATCGCCGCGATCGTGGCCATGATCCCCCTGGGCCTCGTGCTCATGACCAGCATCACGTTCGCGGTCGGCGCCGTGAAGCTCTCCCGGCGCCAGGTGCTCGTCCAGGAGCTCGCCGCGGTCGAGGGACTCGCCAGGGTCGACATCATCTGCCTCGACAAGACCGGCACCCTGACCGAGGGCGACATCGTCTTCGACGGTTCGCATCCGCTCTCCGCGACCGCCGCACCGGGCTGGGAGCGGGTGCTCGGCTGGTACGGCGCGCAGCCGGATGCGAACGCGACGGCACGCTGCCTCGCCGCACCCTACACGGAGGCGGTGCAGTACGAGCCGGCCGAGCGCATCGAGTTCTCCTCCGCCCGCAAGTGGAGCGCTGTGGCGTTCGACAGCGGACCGGTCGTCGGCACGTGGGTGCTCGGCGGACCGGAGATGGTCTTCCCGACGGCATCCGACGGCACGGACCCCGACCTCGCGGCGATGGCCGAGCAGGTGAGCGCGCTCGCCGGGACCGGCAAGCGCACCCTCGTGCTCGCGCGGAGCGACGCCGTGCTCTCGAGCGGCGATGCGGCGGGCGAGCGCCTTCTTCCCGACGTGCGCCCCGTCACCCTGCTGACCTTCCGGGAGCGGGTGCGCCCGGATGCCAGGGAGACGCTCGACTACTTCGCGTCGCAGGGTGTCGACGTCCGGGTCATCTCGGGCGACAACCCGGCCACCGTTGCGGCGATCGCGCGCGAGGTCGGCCTCGACGCGCCGCAGGGCTACGACGCCCGCGACCTGCCGGATGACGACGATGCACTCGCCGACGTCATCGAGTCCAATGTCGTGTTCGGTCGTGTCACGCCCCAGCAGAAGAAGCGGATGGTGCTGGCCCTCCGCGCCCGCGGCCGCGTCGTCGCGATGACCGGCGACGGGGTCAACGACGCGCTCGCGATCAAGGAGGCCGACATCGGGATCGCCATGAACTCCGGATCGGCGGCGACGAAGGCGGTGGCCCGCCTCATCCTCCTCGACGGGCAGTTCTCTCACCTGCCCGGGGTGGTGAGCGAGGGGCGCCAGGTCATCGCGAACATCGAGCGGATCTCGATGCTGTTCCTCACGAAGACCGTGTACGCGAGCGCTCTCGCCATCGTCTTCGGAGCACTGCTGCTCACGTTCCCGTTCCTTCCCCGGCAGCTCTCAGCGGTGGACGGCCTCACCATCGGCATCCCGGCGTTCTTCCTCGCCCTCCTTCCGAACCCACGGCGCTACATCGCCGGGTTCCTGCGGCGCTCCCTCATCTTCGCCGTACCAGCCGGCCTCGTGATCGCGGCGGCGCTCACGGGCTACACGCTGGTCGCTCGAGGGATCGGGATCGACGAGGCCCAGCTGCGGACGGGCTCGACCCTGATCCTGTCGATCGTCGGACTCTGGGTGCTGATCGTGCTCTCGCGCCCGGTGACCCGGTTCAAGACCATCGTCATCGGGGCCATGATGATCGGTCTGGTGCTGATCTACACCGTCCCGATCATCAGCGACTTCCTGCAGTTCGTCGATCCGGGCGCCGAGACCGCCGTCCTCGTCGTCATCGTCTCTGCCCTGTCCATCGGCGGCATCGAGATCGTGCGCTTCGTCCACCGCCGCGTGGTCAGAGCCTCGATCGCGCCGGCGGTGCACCCGTCTCAGAGCTCGTCGGCCGTCCTCCGCGGCGCGTCGCGGAAGTAGCGGCCGCCGGGGCCGACCCAGACGACGAGCGCCATCGCGACCGCGATCACGGCGTCGAGCACGGTCCACCAGCCGCCCGCGTCGCCGACGGCGAGTGTCAGCGCGCCAAGC
>JBEVEO010000282.1:0-2824 GCA_040512695.1 Leifsonia sp.
TGGTGTTCCAGTAATCCCTCGCCTCCAGTTATAGGCCACAAATTGGTGCGAGTCGGCCCTAATCGGCCCTATCTGGGCCGAGACGTCGACGTCGTTGTTTTGTCGGCAAAGGCTCGCTGGCCAAGCGAATTGGCCGGATTCTGCCCGAGATGGCCAAAGCGGTGTGCCGGGCGACGGGAACAGTGGGTTCTCGGTTCAAGTCCGAGGGGGTGCACGAAAAGCCTCGAACCTCTCGCCAGGTTCGGGGCTTTTTGCTTGCCCGGAAGCGCCGAACGTGCCGTCGAGAGGGCGTTGCGGACCGTCCGCCGTCGGGCCCGGTCAGCTCGACGGGATCTATCCGCAGTCGAGCTTGGACGTGGAGATCGAGGTCGGGCTGACCACCGGCGTGACCTCGGCCGACAGCGTGCGGAGGTCGTCGTCGGTGGCGAGGACGTCGAAGTCGAACTGCGCTGTCTCCCCGGGCGCGATGGTCGTGCCGACCCGGTTCACCGGATAGTCGCCATCCGTCGTGATGACGGATGAGGCCGGCTGGCCGTTCCGGGAGACTCCCACCATCGTCGAACCGGGTGGGGCGTACACGAGCGTGTCGACCCGCATGCTCCCGATAGCCGTCGACGCCCCACCGCCCGTCACGGAATCAGGAAGCGTCAGCGCCTGATCCGGCGTCACGGTATTCGCGAGCGAGACTCGGACCCGAACATGGCGCTTGCCGTCGGCTGCGCACACCGCCTGTGCCAGGTCCACGCCCTGCGTCATGAAACGCTGCATCCTGCCCGGTGTCGAATCGATGAAGTAGACGCCGAAGGCATCCGTCGTCGTGGTGCTGGCGGGCGGCTCACCCTCGAAGGGCGATCCTTTCAGCAGCGATTGCTCGCCGGCATCCGTTCCCCACAGGCGGATGCGATGCTCGTCGCCGGCGCGGCTGACTGCCGCGGTGAGGGACGCCATGTCGACATCCCCGGAGGCGATCCGCGCGAACGCCATCGCCACGACCGACTGGCTGATGGCGTCGACCTCCTCCGGCGGGAAGGTCGCGTACAGGTCGCCCAGAAGCATGGACACGGCGTTGCCGGTGTCGAGTTTCGACCCGTCGGGAAGGTCGATCGGTCCCGTTGCGGCCATGATGTAGGACAGAGCGACGGTGTCCACTGCAATGACTCCATCCACCGCGACGCCGGTTCGTTGCTTCCACATCTCGTGCGCGATCTTCGAACTCAGGTCGAACCGGGGTGTTCTCGTGAGGCTCTGCACGCGACTCCCGAGACCGTCCGGGTACGTCTCCTGGGATCCTGGCGGCATCCCGACGACCGGTCCCGGAAAGGCTGGGAATGCCTCGGCGGACCCTGATGACTGACGCGTGATCGTGAGCGCGCCGTTGTCGGCGTGCACCTCGGCGAGGGAGTCGATGGTGCCACCGCCCGGCATCACCTCGCCGCTGTTCTGGAAGAGCAGCAGGTAGTTCCGCGGGCCGTCGCCGCCGAGGACGGCAGGCAGCACCTTGAGTCCGTTGTCGACACTGACGATGGACGGGCGGAGGGTGGCGATCTCGCCTGCAAGCCGGTCGATTCCGGCCGCGACCTGAGGAAGGAGGGCCGCCCGGTCGACGAGGCTCAGTCGCGCCCCACTCAGATCGGCCACCGTCAGAGCACGGGACACCGTCGTCGAGAGAGTCCTGACCGCCGCGAGGTCGATCCGTCCGTCGACGGGCCGGATGGCGTCGACTCCGACGTCCGACATCGGGATGACGACCTCGCCGGTCAGACGATCGGCCTCTTCCGCCGCGACTCGCACCGCAGCGAGGTTCTCACCGATCCACGGCATCCTCTCGACCATCGTCCAGGCGCGACCCTGGGTGGCCGCCCGGGCGTTCGCCGTATGCGTGCGCATCTCTGCGCCCGCTGCGGCTGCGGCGGCTGCGTCGCCGGATGTCGCCGCCTTCTGCGCCGCCGCGGCGTAGGGGATCGCCTTCTCGAGTTCGTCCCTCGCCGTCAGGACCGAAGGCGTGACGGTGACCGCGAGCCAGGCCAAGCCGACGAGTACGGCGGCCAGGCTTACGGGCACCCAGAATCGCGCACTCCGCAGCAGCGGTCTGCGCACTCGTCGGGTCCGAGCACTCATAGGACCTCAACGATAGACCTGTGATGAGCGAATCTCAGGTCGGCTATGTGGAAACAGCCTCTCCGACGCGGATGCGAGCACGTTGCGTTGCACCGAGATGTCGCTGTACGCCCGCTCCGTGACAACATCGAGAGCAGGAGGACGAGCTGCAGAGCCGCACTGATGGTCGGGTGCGTGCGCAGGAGGGTGCGACTGCATGACTCTGTTCACCAGTCAGTCGGCCATCGCCTGCGCCCTGGCCGCCGCCATCACCTTCGGTGGGGGTGCCGCCCAGGCGGATGCCCTTCCCGACACACCGACCGCCTCGGCTACGCCGGCGCCGACTGAGACCGCGCCGACTGAGACGCCGGCTGCGGCTGAGACATCAGCGCCCACCGAGCCGCCCGCCGCGACGCCGTCGCCCTTCGCCTCCCACGCCCTCGAGGTGCGAGGCCTCGGCCCACAGGTGCTGAACATCGCCCACACCGACCCGGGCAACGACCCGAAGGTGAATCAGTCCATCGAGGCGTCACTCGCCGACTGGGGGCACGACCGGAACGGCGGGGTGTTCTTCATCAGCATCTAGTCGCCGAGAAGACCCGGTCAGGTCGACTCTGCAACGGCCACCGGCTCCTTGGGCAGGATCCGCAGCTCAGGCACGCCCGTCACCAGGAGCCACGTGGGAAGCACGATGACGCACAGGATCGGCAGCAGGGTGGTGTCTCCG
>JBEVEO010000027.1:0-26988 GCA_040512695.1 Leifsonia sp.
GGGAGAGTGCTCCGGCATGCGGAGCGTTCGTCAAGGAAAGAGAGAAAACAATGGCACCGAAGAAGAAGGTCACTGGTCTGATCAAGCTTCAGATCAAGGCCGGCGCAGCCAACCCGGCCCCGCCCATCGGCCCCGCCCTGGGTCAGCACGGCGTGAACATCATGGAGTTCTGCAAGGCGTACAACGCCGCCACCGAGGCGCAGCGTGGAAACGTCATCCCGGTCGAGATCACCGTCTACGAGGACCGCTCGTTCACGTTCATCCTGAAGACCCCGCCCGCCGCCGAGCTCATCAAGAAGGCCGCCGGCGTCGCCAAGGGATCGGGTACCCCCCACACCGTCAAGGTCGCCAAGCTCTCGCAGGCCCAGGTCCGCGAGATCGCCGAGGCCAAGATGGTCGACCTCAACGCCAACGACCTCGACGCAGCGTCGAAGATCATCGCGGGCACCGCCCGTTCGATGGGCATCACGGTCGAGTAGTCGCTCAGGTCGAGTAGCGCCGTGCGAAGCACGCCGCGCATCGACTCGGGTCGAGTGGCGCCGTGCGAAGCACGCCGCGTATCGAGACCACACCACCAGACATTTCGTGGCAGCGCCCGCCAGGCGCAGACGACCACACTCTCTCAAGGAGAAGCAACATGGCACAGAAGTCAAAGGCCTACCGCGCCGCGGCCGAGAAGATCGAAGACGGCAAGTTCTACACCCCCACCGAGGCAGTCACGCTCGCTCGCGAGACCGGCTCCGCCAAGTTCGACTCGACCGTCGAGGTCGCGCTGAAGCTCGGTGTCGACCCCCGCAAGGCCGACCAGATGGTGCGCGGCACCGTCATCCTCCCCCACGGCACCGGCAAGACCGCCCGCGTCATCGTGTTCGCGACCGGCCCCGCCGCTGAGGCTGCCATCGCAGCCGGCGCCGACGAGGTCGGCGGCGCCGAGCTCATCGAGAAGGTCGCCGGCGGCTACACCGCCTTCGACTCGGCGGTCTCGACCCCCGAGCTCATGGGCCAGGTCGGTCGTCTCGGAAAGGTGCTCGGCCCGCGCGGTCTCATGCCCAACCCGAAGACCGGAACCGTGACGCCGGACGTGGCCAAGGCCGTCTCCGACATCAAGGGCGGAAAGATCGAGTTCCGCGTCGACAAGCACGCCAACGTGCACTTCGTCGTGGGCAAGGCCGGCTTCACGGCCGACCAGCTCGACGACAACATCAAGGCCGCTCTCGAGGAGATCATCCGCCTCAAGCCGTCGAGCGCCAAGGGCCGCTACATCCAGAAGGGTGCCGTGTCGACCACGTTCGGCCCCGGCATCCCGCTGGACATCAACGCCCTGTAGGCATCAGCAGTACACGAAGGGCCCGCCGTTCTCGGCGGGCCCTTCGTCGTTCCCTGCGGGTCCCATCCCGTCCCTGCGCATCCGGGGTCGTGGTCGGGCGCATCCGGGTCTGTCGTCGGGACGGCGGCGATGGCAGGATGACGGCATGGGCGAGCTCGACGACTACCTGGCAACCCTCGACGGCGACGATCGCACCGTGCTCACAGGCATCCGCGACCGGGCACTCGAGATCGTCCCCGACGCCGAGCAGGGCATGAGCTACGGCATGGCGGCCCTCCGCTACCGTGGCCGCCCGCTCATCAGCGTTCGGGCCACCGCGAACCACCTCTCCGTGTTCCCGTTCAGCCCGGCCGTGGTGGACGCTGTCGCCGGCGCCCTCACCGGATACTCCCTGTCGAAGGGGACCGTCCGCTTCAGTGCCGAGAAGCCGCTCCCCGACGACGTGGTCACCCGTATCGTCGTGGCCAGGCGCGACGAGATCGACGAAGCGCTCGACCGCTGAACCTCGTCCGGCCCGCCTGCGGCGACCCCACTGCACGGGAACCGCGGCACGTCAATCCCTGGAGCGCGGATGCGCTGTCGGCCTAGCGTCGGAATCGAGGCGACGAACTGCGTCGCGCACACGGAGAAGGGAGATCCGCATGAGCGATCCCACGAACGCCGACCAGCCCGACGTGCTGGAGGAACCGGATGCGACGGTCCCGGAGGAAGCCGACCGGCGCCAGACCGAACCGGACGACACCCTCGGGCTCTCCGCGCGCGACGGTGATCCGATGGACGAGACCACGCCGGTCGACAATCTCGAGTAGACCCCCGGACGGCTCGCCTTCCCGTCGGGCCGTCCGGTGCCGGAGCGATGAGCTCCCAGTGCGATGCCCCCGACCGGTCGCGGTCGGGGGCATCGTCGTGTCCTGCGGCGGCGCCTAGGCGACCGGGGTTCCGGCCTTCGTCGCCCCGTGCGCGCGCAGCTTCTCGGCCACTTCGATCGCGTCGCCGGCCGGAGCGGTCGACCTCCGGTCGGGGCGGGCGATGAACAGGTACAGCAGGCCCGTGACGAGCACGACGCCGAGGCCGATGAGCACCACGTAGTCCGTGAAGAAGGCCCCGGTGGAACCGGGGATGGCCAGCAGCACCATGGCGAAGATGCCGTAGGCCAGCGCCGCGATGTTGACGATCATGCCGAACGCGCCGAGCGAGAACGGCCCGGCCGGCCTCCAGCCCTTGAACCGCTGCCGCAGAGCGGCGAGCACGACCATCTGGAACGCCACGTAGATGCCGAGCACGGCGAAGGAGGTGACAGGCACGAGCAGGTCGCCGTTGATCCAGACGAGCACCGCGATCACGGCGGGGATCGTGCAGGCCACGATGAGCGCGTTGGTCGGCACCTTGCTCGTGGGGGAGACCTTCGCGAGCCAGGTGTGGCCCGGGATCATCCCGTCGCGAGCGAAGGAGAACAGCAGGCGGCTGGCGGCCGCCTGCAGGCTGAGCACGCAGGAGAGGAAGGCCGTGATCGCGATGACGAGGAAGATCTTCGCTCCGACGACGCCGAGGGACGCCTCGAGGATGCCGGGGATGGGGTCGGCATCCTCACCGGACACGATCTCGGCGAGGTTCGGGGCTGCGAGCACGTAGCCTCCGAAGGCGAACAGGGCCGAGACTCCACCGACGAGGATCGTGAGCATCATGGCCTTGGGGATGCGGCGGGCCGGGTTCTCGACCTCCTCGGCCACATCGCCGCAGGCCTCGAAGCCGTAGAACAGGAACAGGCCGGCGAGGGCCGCCCCGAGGAACGCCGCGGTGTAGCTTCCGTCCCCCTCGACGCCCATGGTGTCGAAGAACACGCTGAACTCCTGGTGCCGCTGGAAGATCAGCAGGTACAGGCCGACGCCGATCACGCCGATGAGCTCGGCGGCGAGTCCGATGCGGGCGACGCGGGCGAGCGACTTCGTCCCGGTGAAGTTGATGACGAGGGCCACCACGAGGAACGCGAGGGTGATGAGCAGGGTCGCGGTGCTGGACGGCTCGATGCCGAACAGGCTCGCCGCGAATCCGGAGCCGAACTCGGCGACGGCGGTGATCGTGACGATCATGGCCCAGATGTAGACCCATGCGGCCATCCAGGCGTACCGACGGCCCCACAGCCTGCGCGTCCAGGGATAGATGCCGCCATGGATCGGGTACTGCGAGACGACCTCGCCGAACACCATCGAGACGAGCAGCTGCCCGGCCCCGACGATGACGATCCACCAGATCGACGGCGGTCCGCCGATGGTGAGGGCGACGGCGAAGAGCGAGTACACCCCGACCAGCGGGGAGAGGTAGGTGAAGCCGAGGGCGAAGTTCGCCCACAGCGACATCGAGCGATTGAACGAGTCCTCGTAGCCGAGCACGCTGAGGTGCTCCTGGTCGGTGATCGCCTCGCGGGGTTGCGGTTCTTGTGACATCGTGACCTTTCAGAACGTGCCAGCCTGGCCGCGGATGCCGTCGGCATCCGTCAACACGGCACTGTGTTGCGGTAACCCTAGCGAATCATCCGTTCGCAAAGCTATAGCACCGGATGATTCGGTATCGGCGTGTCTCTGGGGTAGTGGGAGATCCGCAGGGCGCACGACGAGGGCCCGCCGTGTGAGCGGGCCCTCGTCGTTCTCGGGAGATCTGGTCTCCGCCTGCTCAGCCGACGCGGATGAGCTTCTTGTTCACGAACTCGTCGGCGCCGAGACGGCCCATCTCGCGCCCGGTTCCGCTGCGCTTCACTCCGCCGAACGGCAGCTCGACGCCGTCGGCCAGGACGACGTTCACGAACACCATGCCGGCCTCGATGCGGTCGGCGACACGGGCGGCCTGGTCGGCATCCGTCGTGTACACGTAGGAGCCCAGCCCGAACGGGGTGTCGTTCGCGAGTTCGATCGCAGCCTCCTCCGAGGCGACGCGGTAGACGGATGCGACGGGCCCGAAGAACTCCTCGTGGTACGCGTCGGCCTCCTTCGAGATGTTCGTCAGAACGACGGGCGCGAAGTAGTTGCCGGAACGCTCACCGGTCGCGCGCACCGAGACGCCCTGCGCCGCGGCACGGTCCAGCTGGTCCTGGAGCCGATCGGCGGCCGCCGACGACGAGAGCGGGCCGAGCTTGCTGTCCTCCGACGTCGGGTCGCTCGGCTGGGTCGCGGTGAATGCCGCCGTGAGCTTCTCCACGAAGGGCTCGTAGAGCTCGTCGATGACGATGAAGCGCTTGGCGGCGTTGCAGGACTGGCCGGTGTTGTCCAGGCGGGCCGCCGCGGCGTCCTCGACCACCTTGTCGAGGTCGTCGGTGCTCAGCAGCACGAACGGGTCGGATCCGCCGAGTTCGAGCACGACCTTCTTGAGGTTGCGGCCGGCGATCTCCGCGACGGCGGCACCGGCGCGCTCGGAACCGGTGAGCGAGACGCCCTGGACGCGACGGTCGGCGATGATGCGCTCGATCTGCTCGTGGGACGCGTACACGTTGACGTATGCGCCCTCGGGGAAGCCGGCGTCGGAGAAGATCTGCGCGATCGCCGCCGCCGACTCCGGGCACTGCTCGGCGTGCTTGAGGACGATCGTGTTGCCGATGATCAGGTTCGGGGCGGCGAAGCGGGCCACCTGGTAGTACGGGAAGTTCCACGGCATGATGCCGAGCAGAACGCCGAGCGAGCTGCGGCGGATGACCGCCGTCCCCTCGCCGGCGAGGAGCTTCACGGGCTCGTCGCGCAGCACGTCCGGCGAGATGTCGGCGTAGTAGGCGTAGATGTCGGCGGCGAAGTCGACCTCGCCGAGGGCCTGCTCGATGGGCTTGCCCATCTCGCGCACGATGATGGCGGCGAGCTCCTCACGGCGTTCGGTGTGCAACTCGCTCACACGGCGGACGAGCGCCGCGCGCTCGGCGGGCGTCGACGAACGCGCCCAGCCGCTGTGAGCCGCGTCGGCGGCCGCGATGGCGGCGTCGAGGCCCTCCTCCGTGATCGTCGGATAGCTCTTGATGGTCTCCCCGGTGGCCGGGTCGATCACTGCGTAGGCGCTCATGCCAATCCCTTCAGGCGTCGTGCTCGTTCACTGGCGCTACCCGTCTGGTACCGCTTCCCTGCGCGCACGATGTCAGCCTAGATGACACCGGCGGCAGAAACATCCGGTTTGCAATGATTCAGGGCAGGCGATCGATGGCGAGAGGCGTCCCGGCGCAGACGAACTGTTCGACGGCGCCGCCGAGCAGGGAGCCCGGCCGAGCCGTCGGGCTCGTCGAGATGATCACACGGCCCGAGGCGTTCACGAGGGCCAGCGGCTCGTCGATCGTGAGGAGCCGCGGCAGGATCTCGCGCTCGAGGCGGCGGACGGCGATGTCGGCGCCGACGACGCCCAGCATGCGGTCCTCGATCGAGACCGGCATGGTGAGCGTGAGGATGTAGTCGCAGCTGCACAGGTGGTCGACGTAGGGCCCGGTCACATGCGTGGTCTGGGTCGTCGCCGGCACGGCGTACCACTCGAGGGAACGCACATCGCGCAGGTAGTCGGCATGGCTGCGCGTGGTGAGGTCGAGGCGCGTCGGCTCCGTGGTGCTGCCGAACAACGGGCCGGCGTCGAGCGGACCGAGCCACCAGGCGAAGTGCACGCCCCGGCCGTGCACCACGTCGGGAGCCGCGATGAAGCCGGCGCCCACGAGCAGCGGGTCGTCGCTGGTGAGCACGGGAAGCACCCGTGCGGCGACGAACTCGTCGATGGCGGCCGGTGCGGCCGAATCTCCGAACGTGCCGACGATCTCGTCCCGCCAGCCGGCCAGCAGGTCGAAGACGGAGCCGAACAGCGCGGCGACCGCGGTCGCGCAGTGCTCAGGCGACGTCGTCAGCGGCAACGTCGGCACGGCGGACCTCCTCGCGCTGCAGGTTCGTCTTCGCCGCGAGCAGGCCGGACGCGAGGCTCTCGATCTCCTCCGTCACCCGGTCGCGGGCGATGGCGGCATCGTGGCTGCGGATCGCGTCGGCGATCGCGACGATGGCCGACGCGGCATGCGCGCGGATGTCGTCATCGTCGAGCGCGAGCAGGAGGAGCGGGCCGAATTCGGCCTGCACCCGGATCTGCTCGCGCACCAGGCGGGCCGACTGGCTGAGCACGGCGAGCTCGAGGAAGAAGCCGCCGATGTCGAAGCGGGCGGCCGCTGCGCTCTCGTGCTCGAGACCGGTGACCCGCTCGAGCAGGAGGTCGCCTTCGGCATCCGTCGCGCGCACAGCGGCGCGCTCGGCGCAGCCGGCGAGGATGGTGGCGAAGTAGACCGCCATGTCGGACAGCTCGACCTGGGTGAGGGCGTGGAGCCTGGCGTCGAGCAGGCCGCCATGGCCGGCGTCCCCGGTGACGAAGCTGCCGCCCTCGCGTCCGCGCCGGGTCTCGACGAGACCGGCGTCGCGGAGGATGCCGAGGCCCTCCCGCACCGTGATGAGGGCGACGCCGAACCGGCGCGCGAGATCGGGCTCGCTCGGCAGGCGCTCGCCGGGGGCGAGCACCCCCAGGATGATGGCGTCGGTCAGCCGCTGGGCGACCTGTTCCGACCGGCCGGCATCGGCCAGCTGCGCGAAGATCGCCTCGCGCGCCGCCGACCCCACCCGCGGCCCCGGTGCCTCCGATTTCCCCATGGGCATCACACTATCCGAGCGGAGGCCTACCGTCCGGAAAATCATTCGGTCTAGGATGAATCACGATCGGCCGGCGATGCAGCGCGGCCGCGGCTCGGGCGGAGGGGTTCGATGGCTGGCGGAAGCGGGGCGCGGGGTGGGCCGCTCGACGGAGTGCGGGTCGCCGATTTCTCCCGGGTGCTGGCCGGGCCGTATGCCACCATGATGCTCGCCGACTTCGGAGCCGACGTCATCAAGATCGAGTCATCGGGCGGAGACGACACCCGGTCCTGGACCCCGCCCGTCGATGCGGACGGCGCATCCACCTACTTCGCCAGTGTGAACCGGAACAAGCGGTCGATCGTGCTCGACCTCGCCACCGAGTCCGGCGTCGCGGAGGCCCGCCGCCTCGCGGCATCGGCCGACGTCGTCGTGGAGAACTTCCGGCCCGGGGTGATGCGCCGGTTCGGCCTGGATCACGAGGCCGTGCACGCGGTGAATCCCACGGCGGTGTACTGCTCGATCACGGGTTTCGGCGCCGGCGCTGGAGCCGCCCTTCCCGGCTACGACCTGCTCGTGCAGGCCGTCGGCGGACTCATGAGCGTGACCGGGGCCTCCGACGGTGACCCGAGCAAGGTGGGCGTCGCCCTCGTCGACGTGCTCACCGGATTGAATGCCTTCTCCGGCATCCTTCTCGCCCTCCGGGACCGCGACGCGACGGGCGTCGGCGGCCACCTCGAGGTCGACCTCCTGAGCAGCCTGCTGTCCGCCCTCGTGAACCAGGCCTCCGGCGTCCTGGCCACGGGGGTGTCGCCGCAGCGGATGGGGAACGCCCACCCGAGCATCGCCCCCTACGAGTCGTTCCGTGCCGCCGATCGCGACCTCGTGATCGCTGTCGGCAACGATCGTCAGTTCCGTTCCCTCGCCGTCGTGCTGGACGGCGTGGCCGGCGCTCCGCTCGGCGACGATCCGCGCTTCGCCACGAACCCGCTGCGCGTCGCGCATCGCGCCGAACTGCGGGCCGTCATCGAGGAGCGCCTCGCCGTCGCTCCCGCCGCCGACTGGGTCGAGAGCCTGACGGCCGCCGGCGTGCCCGCCGGCCTCGTGAACACCGTCGGAGAGGCCATCTCCTTCGCCGAATCCCTCGGACTCGCGCCGGTCGGCGCACTGCCGACGGCATCCGGAGCGATCGGCCGGTTCATCGCCAACCCCATCCACCTGCACGGTTCGGAGGCCGGCTATCGGTCGGCTCCGCCGCGCCTCGGCGAGCATGCAGGAGCAGACTGGCTCGCAGCGGCCCGGCCGCGTCCGACCTCGCCCATCCGCCCGCCCGTCCGCCCGCCCACGGATCACGACCACGATCACGACCCCGCCTCCGCCGACACCGAAGGAATCGCATGACCACCCAGACCCCGCTCATCGTCGACACGGTCTTCGACCTCGACACCCTGCTCAGCGACGACGAGCGCGACTGGCAGCGCAAGGCGCGCGCGTTCGCCACCGAGCGCATCCTGCCCGTCATCGAGGACGACTTCGAGAACAAGTTCTTCCGGCGGGAACTGGTGGCTGAACTCGGAGCGGCCGGCTTCCTCGGCATGCACCTGCAGGGCTACGGCTGCGCGGGGGCCGGCGCTGTCGCCTACGGCATCGTGTGCCTCGAGCTCGAGTCGGCCGACAGCGGATGGCGCACCCTCGTCTCGGTGCAGGGCTCGCTCGCGATGTCGGCCATCCACAAGCACGGCTCGGAGGAGCAGAAGCAGGAGTGGCTGCCGCGCATGGCGCGCGGGGAGGCCATCGGCTGCTTCGGCCTGACCGAGCCGACAGGCGGCAGCGACCCGGCGGCCATGACCACCACCGCCCGCCGCGACGGCGACGACTGGGTGCTCGACGGCGCGAAGCGCTGGATCGGGCTGGCCAGCGTCGCCGACGTCGCGGTGATCTGGGCGAGGGCGACGGATGCGGACGGCAGCACGACCGTGCGCGGCTTCCTCGTTCCGACCGGGACCGACGGCTTCACGGCCACTCCGATCGACGGCAAGCTCTCGATGCGCGCCTCGATCCAGTGCGACGTGATCCTCGACGGCGTCCGGGTTCCGGCATCCGCCATGCTGCCGAAGGCCCGCGGTCTCTCCGGGCCGTTCTCCTGCCTCAACGAGGCGCGCTACGGCATCGTCTGGGGTGCCATGGGTGCCGCGCGCAGCTGCCTCGAAGCCGCGCTCGGACGCGCCAGGAGCCGCGAGGTCTTCGGTGCTCCGATCGGCGCACGCCAGCTCGTGCAGGCCAAGCTCGCCGACATGTTCGTGGAGTACGAGAAGGGCGTGCTGCTCGCGCTGCACCTCGGGCGCCTCAAGGAACGGGGCGCGCTCACGCCGGCGCAGATCAGCGTCGGCAAGCTGAACAGCGTGCGGGAGGCGCTCCGGATCGCCCAGGAGGCGCGGTCGATCCTCGCCGGCGACGGCATCACCAATGCCTTCCCGGTGATGCGGCACATGGCCAACCTCGAGTCCGTGCGCACCTACGAGGGCACGGACGAGATCCACCAGCTCGTGCTGGGCCGTGAGCTGACCGGGATCGCGGCCTTCTCATGAGCGAGACCACGACCGCCGGACTCGACGCGATCGTCACGGCCGCGGCGACGGCGGCGCCAGCCTTCGCCGCGGCTTCCCGTGCGACGCGGGCGACCTGGCTCGCGGCCCTGGCCGAAGCCATCGACGCCGATCGCGCCGAGCTGCTCGCGATCGGACGCATCGAGACGCACCTCTCGGAGGCGCGCCTCGCCGGCGAGATCACGCGCACGGTCAGCCAGCTGCGCTTCTTCGGCGGCGTCGCCCTCGAGGGGAGCTATCTCGAGGCGACCCTGGACTCCCCGGATGCGAGCCTCCTCCCACCGCGGCCGGAACTGCGGCGGATGCTGCGCCCCATCGGCGTGGTGGCGGTGTTCGCCGCGTCGAACTTCCCGTTCGCATTCTCGGTGCTCGGCAACGACACCGCATCGGCCATCGCCGCCGGGTGTCCCGTGGTCGTGAAGGCGCACCCCGGGCATCCCGAGCTGTCCCGGCGCGTGGCGCAGCTGGCGGTCGACACGCTGGCGGCGGTCGGGGCACCGGATGGTGGTTTCGCCCTCGTCGAGGGCATGCAGGCCGGTACGGAGCTGGTGCGGCATCCGCTCGTGTCGGCCGTGGGCTTCACGGGATCCACCGGGGGCGGGAGGGCGCTGTTCGACCTGGCATCGGCGCGTCCGGCGCCCATCCCGTTCTACGGCGAGCTCGGGTCGATCAATCCCGTCGTCGTGACGCCGGCCGCCGCACGCGCGGGAGTCGAGGCGATCGCCGACGGCCTGGCCGCGTCGTTCACTCGCGACGGCGGCCAGTACTGCACCAAGCCCGGCCTCGTGTTCGTCCCGGCCGGCAGCGGCTTCGAGCGGGCCGTCGCCACGGCGCTCCAGGCCGTTCCGGCGCATCGGATGCTGACCGACGCCATGGAGACAGCCTTCACGAGCGGGACCGAGGCCGTGCTCGAGCGGCGGGACGTCGAGGTGGTCTTCGACGGCGGCGCCGACGCGGATGCCGCGACGCCCGTCGTCATCGGCACCTCGGTCACCGCGTTCGTCGCAGAACCGGACGCCTTCCTCGAGGAGCACTTCGGGCCGTTGACGGTGCTCGTCCGCTACGCCGACACGGCGGGACTGCACGCGGCGCTCCAGCGTCTCGACGGATCGCTCACCGGCAGCATCCACCATGCGCCGGGGGAGGACGTGGTCGCGATCACGCAGGCCCTCGCGCGCGTGGCCGGTCGGATCGTCTACAACGGCTGGCCGACCGGCGTCGCGATCGCCTGGGGCCAGCACCACGGTGGTCCGTGGCCGGCCACGACGGCTTCGGTGCACAGCTCGGTGGGGGCCACCGCGATCCGCCGCTTCCTCACGCCGATCGCCTACCAGGACGCCCCGGCCTCGGTGCTGCCGCCGGAGCTCGCAGACGGCAACCCGCTCGGCATCCCGCGCCGCGAGGACGGGGTGCTCGTCGTCCCCGCCCGGTGAGCGTGCTCCGGTTCACCGCCGTGTGAAGGCACGGCCGACTCGGCGCCCGCGGGAATCCGCCCATCCGTCGACGGATGCCTTCACACCGTGGACGGAATGCCTTCACACGGCGGCAGGCATCAGTTGATGCCCGGGATGACCAGCCAGTTGTTGACGAGCACGATCCAGACGAGCAGCAGGGCGATGCCGGCCACGGTGAGGCCGATGCCCGCACGCTTGCGCCCACCACGCAGCAGGAGCTGGATGAGCAGCACGATGAGGAGGGTGACCGCGAGCACGAGCGAGCCGAACGGGATCCCCGGCAGGAAGAGCGACAGCAGGAACAGCGCAGCCACGACGATCTCGACGATGGCGAGCACGGCCGTGCCCTTGCCCCTGGCGCGCTGCACGCCGTCGATGAGGGCGACGACACCGCCGGCGAGTGCGATGAGGAGGAGCCAGGAGAGGGTGATCACGAGCGAGCCTTCCGTCAGAAGCTCGACCCCCGGTCGGGGGTCGAGCGCACGCCAGCTTAGCGTTCCGGCGTGCTGACGTGACGGTCGGCGACGTCGAGCGCGGCGTCGATGACGGCGAGGCCGCGCAGCAGGTCGTCCTCGGAGATCACGAGCGGCGGCGCCACGTGCACGCGGTTGAAGTGCGTGAACGGCCAGAGCCCGGCCGCCTTGCACGCCGCGACCACGTCCGCCATGGGGGCGGCATCCGGGCCGGAGGCGTTGAACGGGACGAGCGGCTCGCGCGTCGACGGGTCGCGCACGAGTTCGATCGCCCAGAACAGTCCGGCGCCGCGCACTTCGCCGACGGAGGGGTGCCGCTCGGCCATGGCGCGGAGGGCGGGCTCCACGACGCGTGATCCGAGGTCCCGCACCCGGTCGAGGATGCCGTCGCGCTCGAAGACCTCGAAGGTCGCGACCCCCGCCGCGCAGGCCAGCGGATGCCCGGAGTAGGTCAGGCCGCCCGCGAAGGCGATCTCGTCGAAGTGCGCGGCGATCCGCTCCGAGATCACGACGCCCCCGAGCGGGACGTAGCCGGAGTTCACCCCCTTGGCGAAGGTGATGAGGTCGGGGACCACGTCGAAGCGGTTGACGGCGAACCACTCGCCGATCCGGCCGAAGCCCACCATGACCTCGTCGGCGATGTAGACGATGCCGTACTTGTCGCACAGCGCCCGCACGCCGGGAAGGTAGCCGGCGGGCGGCACGAGGACGCCGTTGGTGCCGACGATCGTCTCGATGATGATGGCCGCGATGGTCGACGCGCCCTCGAGCACGATGACGCTCTCGAGGTGCTCGAGCGCACGCCGGGTCTCCTCGGCCTCCGTCGTGGCGTGGAAGGCGGAGCGGTACAGGTAGGGGCCGAAGAAGTGGGCGACGGATGCATCGCCCGGTTCGTTGGCCCAGCGGCGGGGGTCGCCCGTGAGCGAGATCGCCGTCGCGGTGCCGCCGTGGTAGCTGCGGTACATCGAGAGCACCGTACGCCGGCCGGTCACGGCGCGGGCCATGCGCACGGCGTACTCGTTGGCATCCGCCCCGCCGTTGGTGAAGAAGACCTTGTCCAAGTCGCCGGGGGCCACCTCCGCGATGCGGCGGGCGAGCTCGCCGCGCACGTCGTTCGCCATGATCGGCTGGATGGTCGACAGCCGGCCGGCCTGCTGCTGGATGGCCGCGACCAGGTCGGGGTGCTGGTGGCCGAGGTTGAGGTTCACCAGCTGCGAGGAGAAGTCGAGGTAGGCGTTGCCGGCGTAGTCCCAGAACGTGGAGCCGTCTCCGGCGGCGATGGGCAGCGGGTCGATCCTCGCCTGCGCGCTCCAGGAGTGGAACACGTGGCCTCGGTCGTCGGCGCGCACCCGCGCATCGGCTCCGACATCGGGAAGCGCGTGCACGGCGCCGTGGCGATCGGTGTAACCGGCCGAGGCGGTTCGGGTGATGGTGTCGGTCATGGGGGTCCTTCGGCGGGTCGGTGGGTCCAGTGGGCTAGTGGTTGCTCGGGAAGCCGAGGTCGACCTGCGACTCCGACGGATCGGGCCAGCGGGTCGTCACGACCTTGCTGCGGGTGTAGAAGTGCACCGATTCCGGACCGTAGATGTGCGAGTCGCCGAACAGCGAGTCCTTCCAGCCGCCGAAGGAGTATGCGCCGACCGGCACCGGGATCGGCACGTTCACGCCGACCATGCCGACCTCGACGTCGAACTCGAACTGGCGTGCCGTCCCGCCGTCGCGGGTGAAGACCGCGACCCCGTTGCCGAAGCGGTTGGAGTTGATCAGCGCGAGCGCCTCGTCGTAGCTCGCCACCCGGACGACGGACAGCACGGGACCGAAGATCTCGTCCCGGTACGCCTTCATCGCCGTCGTGACGTTGTCGAGCAGGCTGACGCCGACGAAGAAGCCGTCGTTGTCGAACTCCTTCAGCGTGCCGTCGACGACGACCGTCGCGCCCTCCGCCGCCGCGCCGGTCACGTAGGACGCGACCTTGTCGCGGTGCTCCCGTGTGATGAGCGGGCCCATCTCGCTGGCCGCATCCGTTCCGTCGCCGATGACGAGGCCGTCCATGCGGCTGCGGACGGCCTCGACGAGGTCGTCGGCGACGTCGCCGACCGCGACCAGCCCGGAGACGGCCAAGGAGCGCTCGCCTGCCGAGCCGTAGGCGGCCGAGATGGCGGCGTCCGCCGCGGCGTCGAGGTCGGCATCCGGCATGACGACCATGTGGTTCTTCGCTCCGCCGAGCGCCTGCACGCGCTTGCCGTTCTCGCTGGCGCGGCGGTAGATCGACCGGGCGATGGGCGTCGAGCCCACGAACGAGACGGCCGCGACGTCGGCGCTGTCGAGGATGGTGTCGACGGCCACCTTGTCGCCGTTGACGACGTTGAGCACGCCGTCGGGGAGGCCGGCCTCCTGGAACAGCTTCGCCAGGAACAGCGATGCGGACGGATCCTTCTCGCTCGGCTTCAGCACGACGGTGTTGCCGCAGGCGATCGCGCTGGCGACCATCCAGAGCGGAACCATGACCGGGAAGTTGAACGGCGTGATGGCGCCGACCACGCCGACCGGCTGCTTCACGGAGTGCACGTCCACCCCGGTCGAGACCTGCTCGCTGCGCTCGCCCTTGAGCAGGTGCACGAGGCCGGATGCGAACTCCACGTTCTCGAGGCCGCGGGAGATCTCACCGGCCGCATCCGAGAGCACCTTCCCGTGCTCGCTCGTGACGATCGCCGCCAGCTCGGGGGTGCGCTCGCGGAGCAGGTGGCGGAGACGGAAGAACACGTCGGCCCGCTTGATCAGGCTCGTCGCCCGCCAGGCGGGCAGGGCGGCCTTCGCGGCGGCGATGGCCTGCTCGACCTCGGCGACGGAGGCGTAGACGACCTCGTGCTGCTGCACACCGGTGGCGGGGTTGAACACCGGTCCCGTGCGGTCCGGTTCACCCGTCTCGCGGCCGTTGATGAAGTGTCTGACGAGCGCCATGGGGGTCTCTTTCCGATCCGTCGAACGATCTGCCCGACACAGGCTTATGCTGGATTTCCCCATGATCACAGAGCACCGAGGGTGAACTCCATGCCAGAACGTCGCGGTTACCCGACGGATGAGACAGATCGTCCGGGCGCGGCTCCCCGGCTGGCGCCGTCCCTGCCGACGGTGCTCGACGTGGTGAGATCGTCGGCACTCTCCGCGGGCGATCCGGAGATCGTCGCCGGAGCGGACGGACTCGACCGCTCCGTGCGCTGGGTGCATGTGAGCGACAGCCTCGATGCCGCCGACCTGCTCGACGGCGGCGAGCTCCTCTTGACGACGGGTGCCGGCTGGTCGGATGACGCCGCAGAACTGGGGGCGTTCGTCGAGCGGCTCGCCGGTGTCGGCGTCTCCGGCCTCGTGCTCGAGCTCGGCGTCCGGTTCGAGCGTGAGCCCCGCGCCGTCGTGCTGGCCTGCGAGGCGGCGGGACTCCCGTTCGTCGTGCTGCGCCGGGTCGTGAAGTTCGTGGCGGTGACCGAGGCCGTGCACAGTCGCATCATCCTCGAGCAGACGGATGCGCTGCTCGCGCGGGACCGGCTGCACGAGCTCTTCATCGGGCTGAGCCTGCGGGGAAGCACGGCCGAGTACATCGTGTCGCAGCTCGCGAAGGTGCTGCGCGCACCGGTCATCCTCGAGGACGTCAACCACCGCATCGTGGCAGCCGAGATGCTCGACGTGGGCGACGAGCCCCTCGGCGACTGGGAGGCCACGTCGCGGATGCTGCAGCGGTCGACTGAGGCCGGTGCGGTTCCGGCCGCCACTGCCGCGACGAGCGGATGGGACGTCGTGGTCGTCGAAGCGCGGGGCATCCGGTGGGGTTCGCTCGTCGCCATGCCCGGTGAGCCGCACACCGCCGGCCGGTCGCAGGTCATGGAGCAGGCTGCCGTCGCCCTGGCCATCGGCCGGCTCGCCGAGGGCGACGCCGACGAGTGGACGAGGCGGGGCCACGAGCAGCTCATCACCGACCTGCTCGGGGCGCGCTACGCCTCCATCGACGGCATGGCCGCGCGGTTCGAGGCGGCCGGACTGCCCGTCCGCGACCGCGCCCTCGTTGGCTTGGCCGTGGAGGGCGGCGGCCTCGCACTCGACACCGCCGGGCTGAGATCCGCTGCGGCCGTGCTCGGTGGCTCGGTCATCGTCGCCGCGCATCCCGATGCCCCCGGGGGAGCGCGGGTCATCGCCCTGTCCGTGCCGATCGGCGCCCGGCTGCCGGATGCCGCTTTCGACGAGTTCGCCCGCCGGATCGCGAGCGACTCGCGATCGGGTGTCGTCGTCGCCGTCGGTGCCCTCGCCCGCGACGTCGGCGGCCTCATCGGGTCGATCGAGGAGGCCGTCGAGCTCCTGCGCGCACCGCGCGACGAACGCGGCAGGGGAGCCGCCGTCCTGCGGGCCCAGAATCGGCCGCTGCTGCGTCTCGTCGCCGCGTTCGCCGGCGATCCACGGCTCCAGGCGCACAGCGAGGAGATGCTGCGGCCGCTCATCGAGTACGACCTGGAGACGAACGGCGACCTGCTCGCCGTGCTGCTGGCCTACGTCGCGCATCCGGGCAATCGCACGAAGGCGGCGGCCGCCAGCCACCTGTCGCGGTCGGTGTTCTACCAGCGCATCGCGCTCATCGAGGACCTGCTGGCCGTCGACCTCGACGACGGGGAGATCGTGAGCGCGCTGCACGCCGCGCTGCTGGCGCGCCGCGCGGCGCGCTGAGCCGCCGCCGGTCGAGACCACGCCCGGGCGGTGATCTCGATACGCGTCCGACTGCGTCGGGCGCTACTTGCGTCGGGCGCTACTCGATCAGCGGGGTTGCGTCTGGCGCTCCTCGATCAGCGGTTGCGGCACGACGTAGACCTTGCGGATGCGCTCGGACACCCGCCAGACGGTGCGCTGCCCCGCCTGCAGGCGTGCGACGTCGCCTGCCGCGAAGAGGCGGATCTCCCCGGTGTCCAGGAACTCCACCTCCGCGGAACCGGCGATCACGACGAACACCTCGTCGGCCTCCGTGTCGCTCATCGCGCCGGCCGTCATCTCCCAGACGCCGACCTCCACGCCCCCGAACCCGCCGAGTTCCGCGACGCCCGTCATCGGGGAGCCGTCGACGACCTGCCCGGCCGGCACGTGCTCGAGGTCCACGGCCAGGGTCGCCGCCCGCACGTGGTCCATCATGCGGCGGCCAGCGTCTTCGCGATGTCCTCGGCGCTCTGGTCGCCGCGCCGCAGCACGTAGGCGACCACGGCGAGCGCGAGGAGCGTGAGCAGGAACATCACGGTGGAGACCGCGGCGATCTCGGGGCGGAGTCCGACCCGGAGGGAGGCGAAGATGTACACCGGCCACGGCGTCGATCCCGGAACCTGCACGAAGCTCGACACGATCGTGTTGTCGAGGCTGAGCGTGAACGACATGAGCGCACCGGCCCAGATCGCCGGGCTGGCGACGGGCAGCGTGATCTGCGTGAACCGGCGCCACGGCGTGGCGTAGAGGTCGGCTGCCGCCTCCTCGAGGGATGCGTCGAGGCCCTGCATCCGCGCCCGGACGATGAAGGTGACGACGGCGACGGAGAGCACCGCATGGGCGAGCACGAGGCGCACCAGACCGTTGTTGAACAACCCGATCCCGGCATCCGTCCCCAGGCTCACGAACCAGGGCAGCATCGAGACGGCGTCGACGATCTCGGGCGTGAACAACGTGATCACGAGGATGCCCGTGGCGATCAGCACCGAGAGCGAGCTGGCGCGCGAACGGGCGAGGGCGATGCCGCCGAGGGTGCCGAGCACGGTGGAGACGACGGCGGCGCCCACGGCCGCCGACAGCGAGGTGATGACGGAGCCGACGATGATCGGGTTCTGCCAGGCCGAGGTGTAGGCGCTGAAACCGAAGCCCTGCCACGAGGCGAGGAGCCGCCCGGTGTTGAAGGAGTACACGAACATCACGATGATCGGCAGGAACAGGAACGCGAAGACGATCACGCCCCAGATGGTGAGGCCGACGCGCACGCCGTCGATGCGGCGCCGGCGGCGGGGCGCGATCGTCGCCGCCCGCGCGGGGTCGGTTGCGGCGATGGCGGCGGTGGCCGTCGTCATGATGCACCTCCGGGGAGTGTGACGCGACGGGATCGTCGCACGAGCAGGCGCACGATGAAGGCGATGCCGCCCACCACGACGACGGCGCCCGCGATGAACAGCATGAGCAGCACCGCCATGGCGGATCCGAGGGCCCAGTTCTGCGCGGTGTTGAACTGGCTCGCCACCAGCTGGCCGATCATGTTGCCCTGGGCGCCGCCGAGCACGGATGCGGTGATGTAGTCGCCCATCAGCGGGATGAACACGAGCAGGCATCCGGAGGCGATGCCGGGCGCCGCGAGGGGGAGCGTCACGTTCCAGAGCGTCTTCCAGCGGTTCGCCCCGAGGTCGGCGCTGGCCTCGCGCAGGGGCGTTCCCGCCCGGTCGATGGCCACGTACAGCGGCAGGATCATGAGCGGCAGGTAGTTGTAGACGACGCCGAGCTGGACGGCGGCCTGGGTGTACAGGATGTCGAGGCGGCCGTCGATGATGCCGAGGTTCGCCAGCGCCTCCGAGAGGAAGCCCCGCGGCGAGAGCACGATCTGCCAGCCGAGGGTGCGCACCAGGAAGTTCGTCCAGAACGGGACGAGCACGAGCGCGAGCGCGAGCGGCCGCCACTTCGGGTCGAGCTTCACGGCCAGCCAGTAGGCGAACGGCACGGAGATCACGAGGCAGAGCAGAGTGCCGATCACGCCGATGCGGAGGGTGTTCCAGAACGTGCCGATGAAGGTGTCGTCGAGCGCTTCGGCGTAGCGGTCGAAGCTCAGGACGTCGTTCGCGTGTGCGGTGAACAGGTCGGGCTTGTAGCCGAACGAGTACCAGAGCACGAGCGCCAGCGGGACGATGAAGAAGAACACCACGTACGCCCAGGTGGGGAAGCCGAGCGCTTCGTAGCCGGAGAGGCGGCGCCTGCGCCGCGGGCGCACCGCCGTCGGGACGTGCGTCGCCATCAGGAACCCGCCTTCGCCATCATGCGATTGAGGATCTTCACGAGTCGTTCCGCCGAGTCGTTCAGCTCCGACGGCGTCAGGCGCTCGATCACCGCGGCGTCGGGGAAGACCAGCTCGGGGAATTCGAAGTCGTTGGCGGCCGCCATCTCGGCGATGCCCTTCACGCCCGTGCTGTAGCCGATGTAGTCGACCTCGCGGTAGGACACCTCCGGCTCGAGCATGTAGTCGATGAAGGCGTAGGCGGCGTCCATGTTCTGCGCGCCCTTCGCGATGGCCCAGGTGTCCATCCAGAGGTTCGCCGTCGGGGTCGGGTAGACGAACCTCCAGTCGTCCGGGCTGTCCGTGGCGAGCATGCCCTGTCGGGCGTCTCCATTGAACGCCTGCATGAGGGTGAAGGTCTCCTCGGGGATGCCGCTGGTCACGGCCGTCGAGTTGAACGCCTTGATGTGCGGGGCGAGGGTGTTGACGAGGTACTCGTCGGCCGCGTCGAGGTCGGCCTGTTTCGTCGTGTTGGGATCGATGCCGTTCGCGGCGAAGTAGATGCTCGTCACCTCCCACGGATCCTCGAGGACGGAGACGTCGCCGCTGGCCGCACCGGTGGCCGCATCGAGGAAGTCGGCCCAGGAGGTGAGCTCTCCCTGGATGGCCCGGGTGTCGTAGGCGAATCCCGTGGTCCCCCAGTCCTTGCAGACCGAATACGTGTTGCCGGGATCCCAGCTCTGGTCGAGATAGAGCGGGTCGATGTTGCCGAGGTTCTTGAGGCGGCTGTGGTCGAGCTTCTCGAGCAGGCCGTTCTGAGCCATCATCGGGAGGTAGCTGCCGGTCGGCACGATCACGTCGTAGCCGCTGGTTCCCCGGGTGGCGCCGAGCTTGGCGATGAGCTCCTCGTTCGAGCCGTAGCTGTCGAACTGCACCGAGGTTCCGGTGTCCTGGAAACCGCGGATGTTGGCCGGATCGTCGTAGTCTCCCCAGCTGTAGACGTTGAGGTGGCTCTCGAGCTCGCCGTCCGGGAGCTTCGACGGCGCGAAGCCCGTGCTCTTCGCGCAGGCGGCGAGGACGCCCGTCGCACCGACGACGATGAAGCCGGAGAGCAGGGCGCGGCGGGTGATCTGCGCGGATGCCGCACGGGGGACGAGCGCGCGGACGTCTGGTCGCTCGGCCATCTCAGGCGGCCGCCTCGAACACGCGCAACTCCGATGCCTCCCACGAGCACCACACCTGGTCGCCGGTGCCGAGGTGCTCGGCCCTGTCGGGGGAGGTGCGCGCGATCAGCTCGAGTCCGGACGGGGTGACCACCACGTACTGGATGGCGTCGCCGAGGAAGGAGATGCCGGCGATCGTCCCCTCCAGTGCCGGCCCCGCCGGGCGCGCGGCCGAGACGTGCACCGCTTCGGCGCGGATCGCGGCCCTGACCTCGCCGCCGGCCGCGACACCGGGCGGGAGCGAGCCGGCCGGGAGCGTCCCATCGGCGGCGACCAGTCCTGCACCGCCCGTGACGGTGGCGGCGATGAAGTTCTGCTTGCCGATGAAACCGGCCACGAAGGCGTTCGCCGGACGGAGATAGACGTCCTCGGTCGTGCCGAGCTGCTGTACGCGGCCCGCCTGCATGACGACGACCCGGTCGCTCATGGAGAGCGCCTCCTGCTGGTCGTGGGTGACGAAGATGAAGGTGATGCCGAGCTCCATCTGCAGCAGCTTCAACTCGATCTGCATCTCCTCGCGGAGCTTGCGGTCGAGGGCGCTCATCGGCTCATCGAGCAGCAGCACCTTCGGACGGTTGACGAGCGCGCGCGCCAGGGCCACCCGCTGCTGCTGGCCGCCCGAGAGCGTCGTCGGCTTGCGATCGGCGAAGGAGAGCATCTGGGCCAGCTGCAGGGAGTCCTGCACCCGCTCGGCGATGATGTCCTTCTGCACGCGCTTCTGGCGCAGCCCGTATGCCACGTTCTCGGCCACGGTCATGTGCGGGAAGAGCGCGTACGACTGGAAGACCGTGTTGACGGGCCGCTTGTGCGGGGGCTGGTCGATGACGGATGCTCCGCCCACCACGATGTCGCCGGCGTCGGGCTGCTCGAACCCGGCGATCATGCGCAGCAGCGTGGTCTTGCCGCAGCCGGACGGTCCGAGCAGGGAGATGAACTCCCCGGAGTGCACGTCGAGATCGATGTGATCGACGGCCGTCGCGGTGCCGAAGATCCTCGTGACGCCGCGCAGCAGCACCGAGCCGTCGGTATCCGTCACGGGCATGGTCGATGAGGGAGAACTCACGATGGCGTCCTTTCCAGGCGGGGGTCGCGGGTCAGGAGTCGAAGCCGAGACCGACGGCGTCGAGGGTCTTGAGGATCAGGTTGCGCTCGCCACGATTGTGGTCGGCACGGTCGAGGGACCAGCGCGTCGCCTGGATGCCCAGCGAGGCGATGGGCTCTGGCGGGAACGGCAGCGGGCGAGAGCGCACCATCTCGAGCTCGGTGCGTTCTGTCGAGCGGCCGGCCAGCAGGTCGAGCATGACCTTGGCGCCGAAGTGCGTCGCAGCGACCCCGAGGCCGGTGTAGCCCGTGGCGTAGGCGATGCGTCCTCCGCGCGCGGCGCCGAAGAAGGCGCAGAACCGGCTGCAGGTGTCGATGGCGCCCGCCCACCGGTGACTGAACCGGAGGCCGTCCAGTTGGGGGAAGGTGGTGAAGAAGTGGCTGGCGAGCTTCTGGAAGGTCTCCGGGCGGTTCTCGTACTCCTCGCGGATGCGGCCGCCGTAGTGGTACACGGCGTCGTAGCCGCCGAACAGGATGCGGTTGTCCCTGCTCATCCGGTAGTAGTGGAACTGGTTCGACGCGTCGCCGAGGCCCTGGCGGTTCTGCCAGCCGATGGCCGCGAGCTGCTCGGCGCTGAGCGGCTCCGTCATGAGCGCGTAGTCGTAGACGGGGACCGTCTGGAGGGCGTTGCGCTTCAGCAGGCTCGGGAAGACGTTGGTGGCCAGGGCGGTGCGCACGGCGCGGACGGTGCCGGACGGGGTGCGCACGTCGGTTCCCTGGCTGACGCTCAGCCCGGCGGTGTCGAGGCTCAGGACACGGGTGTTCTCGAAGATCTCGACCCCGGCGTCCGTCGCTGCCCTGGCCAGCCCGACGGCGAGCTTCGCCGGGTGCACGAGGGCGGAGCTGCGCTTGTGCCAGACCCCGGCGAGGTAGGTCGGGGAGTTCACCTGGGCTCGCACGGCCTCCCGATCGAGGAACACGGCCTCGTCGCCGTGAGCG
Organism: Leifsonia sp.; assembly: GCA_040512695.1. Classification (GTDB taxonomy): domain Bacteria; phylum Actinomycetota; class Actinomycetes; order Actinomycetales; family Microbacteriaceae; genus Orlajensenia. Next base: position 21,727 of record JBEVEO010000027.1, read on the forward strand.
CTCTCGCGCATCCAGTCGACCTGGTGCGGTTCGACGGCGAGGTCGATGGAGCCGTTGCGCTCGAACTCCGCATCGATGCCGAGCTCGGCGATGGTCGCCTCGATCTCGTCGAGGTTGGCCAGGCCGAGCTCCTCGAGACGGTCGAACTCGGCGGCGAACCGGCTGCGGCCGTTCTCCTCCCCGTGGGTCAGGCTGGCCTCGCAGAAGCCGCCGTTGCGGCCGGAGGCCGCCCATCCGATGGTCTTCGCCTCGAGCAGGACGACACGGGCATCCGGTCGTTCGCGCTTGGCGATGAGCGCGGTCCAGAGACCGGTGTAGCCGCCGCCGACGACGACGAGGTCGGCGGCCAGGTCGCCGCGGAGGGCGGGGAACCTCGGCGCCGACGCCGCGACATCGTCGAGCCAGAAGGCGGCCTGCCGTGTGTCGGACAGCGAGTGGGCGATGACGGAGGGCGCCGGGCGGACGCGTTCGAAGACGGTGGTGTGCACGTTCGTATCACGCTCTCTTCAGGATGGTTCCTGACATTCTGCCAACCCCGGCCCGGCCGGAGGGGTCGATTCCGTGCGGTATCCGTCCGGTTCCGGTCAGATCGTCCGAGGCGCGTGCCGCTCGAGGAACTCGTACACCTCGGTCTGGTCCACACCGGGGAAGGTGCCGGTGGGAAGGGCGGCGAGCAGGCTCGTCGGCGTGCGCGCGGCCGGCCAGGACTGCTCGGCCCAGCGGTCCGCGAGCCCGGCTGGAGCGCGTCGGCAACACGATTCGTCCGGACAGTGCGAGACCGCCCTGTGCGTGGTCTCGCGGCCCCGGAACCATTTGACGTGGTCGAACGGCACGCCGACGCTCACCGAGTACTCGCCCTCCTTGGCCTTCTCGATGCGCGACGTGCACCAGAACGTCCCGGTGGACGTGTCGGTGTACTGGTACCACGGGCTGAAGCGGTCCTCGACGTCGAACACCGTGCGGGCCGTCCAGTTGCGGCACACCGTCGTCCCCTCCACGGCGCCGAGCGCGTCGCTCGGGAACCGGACGGAGTCGTTCTCGTAGGCCTTGATGATGGTGCCGGATTCGTGCACCTTCATGAAGTGCACGGGGATGCCGAGGCGTGCCGTCGCCAGGTTGGTGAACCGATGCGCAGCTGTCTCGTACGAGACGGCGAAGGCGTCGCGCAGGTCCTCCATGGAGATGCGACGCAGGTTCTTGGCCTCTGTGAGCACCTTGACGGCATCGCGCTCCGGCAGCAGCACGGCGGCGGTCAGGTAGTTCGTCTCGACGCGCTGGCGCAGAAAGTCGGCGTAGTTTCTCGGCTCGTCGTGGCCGAGCAGATGCGTCGCGAACGCCTGCAGGATGGGGGATCGCGAGTCGCGCGATGCCGACTGCTCGGTGGGCAGGTAGATCCGCCCGTTGCGCTTGTCCGTGACCGATCGGGTCGAGTGCGGCAGGTCGCCGACGTAGTGCAGCGAATAGCCGAGGTGGCTGGCCATGTCGGAGACGACCTGCTGCGACACCGGTCCCCCGGTGTGCCCGACTGCCCTGAGCAGCCCGGTCGCGAGCTCCTCGAGCTCTGAGAAGTAGTTGTCGCGGGCCCGCATGGTGCGCCGCAGTTCGGCGTTGGCCCTCCTGGCCTCCTCCGGCGTCGCCGCCCGCTCGCGGTTGAGGCGCTCGATCTCGTTGTGCAACGCCAGGATCGTCCGCAGGGTCTCGTCGTTCTGCCCCTTGCTGACGCGGATGCGGGGCAGCCCGAGGGCGTCGAAGACGGGTCCGCGCTGCGCGCGTTCGACGGCGATCTCGAGCGCGTCGCGCGGTGTCGGCGCATCCGTCCGGAGCAGGGCGTCGACCGTGGTGCCGAGGGCGGCCGCGATCGTCCTGAGCATCGAGAGCCGTGGCTCGCGCTTGCCGTTCTCGATCATGGACACCTGCGACGGCGCTCGGCCGATGGCCGTCGCCAGGTCGTCGAGCGTCATCGACTTCGAGGTGCGGAACTGGCGGATGCGCCGGCCGAGGGTGAGGGCGTCGATCACGGCGTCGTCGTCTGCATCCGTGCCGACAGGCGCGCCGGTGGCCGCATCCTGGTGCGGTCGGCCGGTCCGATCGGCGGTGATCATGCTCCGATGCTGTCACGGCCGATGGGGGCTGGCAAACAGAAGAACTGGGAATCTTCCGGTGAGGGCGAGCGGCGATGGTCCGAGTGGCCCGGCGCCGGCATCGCGGCGCGCATTAGCCTCGTAGTCAACGTCCATGCTCGAAGGGGGAACCAGAGTGAGAACGAGATCGTCGATCGTCGCGGGGTTCGCGCTCGTCGCCGTGCTGCTGAGCGGATGCTCCGGGTCGCCGGACGGCGGATCATCGACGAGCACTCCGACGCGCTCGGCGACGACCAGGCCGACCGCATCGGCGACACCGACGGCGTCTCCGACCGCCGGTCCCGACGCGGGAGCCGGTGCGTCCGGCCAGACCGTCGCCGAGGCGTGCGGGATCATGACGACGGCCCTGGGCGGGCTCGTGACACTGTCGGATCCGGAGACCCTCTCCGCCATGCAGGCAGACCCCGGGTCGGCGGCCGGAACATTCGCCGCCGGAGCCGCGACGGTCAAGGAGGCAGCCGGCCGGGTGACGAACGCCGAGGTGAAGCCGAGCGCCGATGCCGCGGCCGCGGCGGCGGACGGATACTTCGCCGTGCTGGCCGCCCTCATCTCCGACCCGGACTCCGTCGACACCGAGCAGCTCGATCAGGGCGTGCTCGCCTACACGCAGGCGCAGAGCGACCTCGAGCAGCTCTGCTCGCCCTGAGGGCGAGCCGGTCCCGGCCCGTCCGCCGGGACCGGCCGCGGCACGGCACGGCACGCGGTCAGCGTCGGATGATCGCCTCCGCCGTCGTCACCGTGGCGTAGCTGCCCGAGAGGGCGGCCATGAACGCTCCGTGCACCTGGCGCGCGGGAACCGTCTCGCCGTCGAAGTCGAGGTCTGGCGCGGCGCAGGCGTCGTGCGCGACCGTCACCGTGAAGCCCAGGTCGGCCGCGGCGCGGGTCGTGGCGTCGACGCACATGCTGCTCATCATGCCGGCGATCACGAGCTCCGCCGGGTCGGCTGACCGGAGCCGTGCCTCGAGGTCCGTGCCGAGGAACGCGTTCGGCTCCGCCTTCGCCACCACGGGCTCCCCGGCGATGGGCTCCACGATCGGGTGGATCTCGACGCCGGGTGTCCCCGGCCGCATGAACGAAGCGTCGGGGGAGTCCCACACGTGCTGCACGTGGATGACCGGATCGCCCGACGCCCGGAAGTGCTCCAGCAGAGAGCGCGCCGCCTCGCCGGCCGCCTCCGGCCCGACGAGCGGGTGGGCGCCGCCGGGGAAGTAGTCGCGCTGGATGTCGATGATGAGGAGGAGACGGGACATGGTGGCCTTTCCGGATGGACGATCCACAGGCTACCCGGCCACCAAGCGTGGGACGCCTGCCGTGCGGCACGATCGGCGCACGTGCCGGGAATCTTCCGTGCGACAGAAGATCGGGCCGACTTCTTCCGACGAATCCGGATCCGGCGCACCGCATCCACCGCATCGTTGATGGCACGCACCGATTCCAACGGAGGAAGACATGAGCACCGCATCCAGCCCAACGCCAGACCGCCCGGGCGACCAGACGCAGACAGCAGCCGAGCTCGAGCTCGAGTGGCAGGCCGACGCGCGCTGGGACGGCATCCGCCGCGACTACAGCGCGGCCGACGTCGTCGAGCTGCGCGGACCGGTGCGGGAGGACCGCACCCTGGCCCGCCGCGGAGCCGAGAAGCTGTGGGAGCTCATCCAGGCGAACAGTGCCGGGTCAGCACCGGACGAGGATCCCAGCTGGGTGGCTGCCCTCGGCGCCCTCACCGGCAACCAGGCCGTCCAGCAGGTGCGGGCCGGCCTCCAGGCCATCTACCTCTCCGGCTGGCAGGTCGCCGCAGACGCCAACCTCTCCGGACAGACCTACCCCGACCAGTCGCTGTACCCGGCCAACTCGGTGCCTGCGGTCGTGCGGCGCATCAACAACGCGCTGCTGCGGGCCGGCCAGGTCGACGCGGCCGGAGCGCCGAACGGCGACTGGCTGGTCCCGATCGTCGCCGACGCCGAGGCCGGCTTCGGCGGACCGCTCAACGCCTACGAGCTCATGCAGGGCATGATCGAGGCCGGCGCGGCCGGCGTGCACTGGGAGGACCAGCTCGCGAGCGAGAAGAAGTGCGGCCACATGGGCGGCAAGGTCCTCGTGCCGACGGGCCAGCACATCCGCACCCTCAACGCGGCCCGCCTCGCTGCCGACGTCTCGAACGTGCCGACCATCGTCATCGCGCGGACGGATGCGCTGGCCGCGACCCTGCTCACGAGCGACCACGACGAACGCGACCGTCCCTTCCTCACGGGGGAGCGCACGGCCGAGGGCTTCTACGAGGTGCAGAACGGCATCGAGCCGGTGATCGCCCGCGGCCTGGCCTACGCCGAGTACGCCGACCTGCTCTGGGTCGAGAGCGCGGAGCCCGACCTGGACCTGGCCCGACGATTCGCCGAGCGGATCCACCGGGACTTCCCCGGCAAGCGGCTCGCATACAACTGCTCGCCGTCGTTCAACTGGAAGCGGCACCTCGACGACGCGCAGATCGCCACCTTCCAGCGTGAGCTCGCGGCCATGGGCTACGCCTTCCAGTTCATCACCTTGGCCGGCTTCCACGCCCTCAACCACTCGATGTTCGAACTCGCCCGCGGCTACAACGAACGCCACATGAGCGCGTACGTCGAGCTGCAGGAGGCCGAGTTCGCCTCCGAGAAGAACGGCTACACCGCCACCCGCCACCAGCAGGAGGTCGGCACCGGCTACTTCGACCGCATCGCCACGGCGCTCAACCCATCGAGCGCCACCCTCGCCCTCGTCGGATCGACCGAGGAACACCAGTTCTAGAGACCCTCGCCGTCCGCGGAACCCTCTCCTCCGTGTGAAGGCATCCGGCTCGCGCGCCCCCGTATCTCCGGGTCTCGCGTGGACGATGCCTTCACGCGGAGGGGCGGATGCCTTCACACGGCGGTAGACACGACAGGAGAAAGACTATGAACACCACGCCCACGATGACCCTGGAACGCGAGACCGCGCGCTCCGAACCGGCGACGCCGACCGGAAGCTTCGCCACCACGCAGCCATGGATCGAGGTCACGGCGCCGCTCGGCGACCGGTACGCCGAGATCATCACGCCCGAGGCGCTGGAGTTCCTCGCCGAACTGCACGACCGGTTCGCCGGCAC
>JBEVEO010000041.1:0-11745 GCA_040512695.1 Leifsonia sp.
ATTACTGACTTGCTTTGTTGTTTAAATGTTTTCCAAAGGAATCTCACGTGCAATCACCGCTAGAAACGGATCAAAACACACGAGGTTTTTGGCATTTGACATTGTGCACGCTGTTGAGTTCTCAAGGATCGGACGCTCTCCGCTTCACACCTGTGACAGGCGCTCGACTCGGAGGCAACTTCGCAATCGTACCCGATCGTCCGCATGATTATCACCACGGTTCCGAGCCGGCACAGAGGCACTTCTCGAACGTGATGGATCTCGCGGTTCGAAGCTGTTCAGCTTCGCAATCGGGAATTTCAATCTTAGGCTTGAAAGCCGTTGTTCGCAACTCGAGGCTGCGGGCATTTTGGCTAAGATTCGGCCCCCGCTTGAGGCCGGGGAGCTGATCCGCTCTCCCGCACCTTTGGGGTGACAAGTAAGAATTTACGTGGCGGTGCGATGTTCGGCAAATCGGGCGCGCGGCCCGGGCGTGTCGACTCCGATCTCGTCGATACTGACGCTATGAGCGTCGTGCGTGAACATCCCGTACTGGCCAGGATCCTCGCCGATCTGGGCGACGATCCGAGCCTGATCGACGCGGTCTCCACCCCGCCGGACCCCGTGCCCCTGCCGTCGGCGCTGCCGATCGACACTCTCGCCGTCGACAGCGTCGACGCCGCCGCCCTCGAGGCGGCGGCCATCGTCGAAGCGGCCTCCGGCACCCTGCCCGCCGTCGCGTCCGACCCGCGCCGCATCGCCGCTGCCTACACGAGCGAACGGCTCTTCCGGCTCGACGGCGAGACGCCGTCGGCCTGGGCGCCCCTCTCGGGGTTCTGGCCGGCGACGGACGGATGGGTGCGCACGCACGGCAACTACCCGCACCACGCCGCCCGGCTGCGCGCCGCGCTCGGGCTCGCCGCCGATGCCGGCGCCGACGAGGTGCGGGAGCGGATCGCCTCATCGCCCGCGGCCGAGAGCGCCGAGCGGATCACCGCGGCGGGTGGCATCGCGGTCGTCGTCGCCCCCTTCGACGGCGCTCCGACCGGCGCGACGGATCCCGTCCTCGCCGTCGAGGAGCTCGGCCGGGCTCCGGCCAGGCCCGCGATGGGTGGACCGGCGCCGCTGGCCGGCATCCGCGTCCTCGATCTCACCCGGGTGATCGCGGGACCCGTCGCCACCCGCACGCTCGCCCTGTTCGGAGCCGACGTGCTCCGCATCGACTCCCCGCACCTCCCGGAGATCGGGTGGCAGCACCTCGACAGCGGAGCAGGCAAGCGCTCGGCGCTGCTCGACCTGGACTCCCGCGCCGATCGGGAGAGATTCGAGGAGCTCTCCGCGACGGCCGACGTCATCGTGCTCGGCTACCGTCCGGCCTCCCTCGAGGCGCTGGGGCTCGCTCCGGCCGCCATCGCGCAGCGCCACCCCGGCGTGGTCATCGGCCGGCTCTCCGCCTGGGGTTCGCACGACGGCGCGGCGACGCGGCGCGGGTTCGACAGCATCGTCCAGGCCGCATCGGGCATCGCCTGGATCGAGTCCGCGGACGGCACGGTTCCCGGCGCGCTGCCTGCCCAGGCGCTCGACCACTCGGCCGGCTACCTGCTGGCCGCGGGCATCATGTCCCGCCTGAGGCTGCAACGCCGCCGAGGCGGGAGTCACCTCGTGTCGACCTCGCTCGCCCGCGTCGCCGCCCTGCTGCTCTCGTTGCCGCGTGTTCCGCGTGGCCGAGGGGACGGCGACCTCGCGGACCAGACCCAGGAGTTCACAACACCCCGAGGAACGCTGCGCACCGTGCGTCCGGCCCCGCGATTCTCCGGCTCGCCCGAGGTGTTCGCGACCGCTCCGCATCCGTGGGGAACGGATGCTGCGGACTGGTTGCCGCGCTGAGCCCTCCCGTCAGAGGACGAACACGCCCGCGAGGGTCTTCTTCCCGCGGCGGAGCACGGCCATGCCGGACGGCAGCGTCAGTCCGGCGATCGTCGCCGTGTCGTCGGTGACCTTGGTGCCGTTGACGGACACCCCGCCCTGGGAGATGGCCCGTCTGGCCTCGCTGATGCTGGAGGTGAGACCGGTGTCGAGAAGGAGCTGCACGATGGTCGCCGTGGGCGACGTCGTCGTGTTCGGAAGCTCGCGCAGCGCGGTCTCGAGGGTCTCCGCGTCCAGGGCGGCGATGTCGCCCTGCCCGAAGAGCGCCTCGGCGGCCGCGATCGCCTTCGCCGTCGCATCCGCTCCGTGGACGAGCGTCGTGACCTCGCGGGCGAGGGTGCGCTGGGCCTCCCGCCGGAACGGCTCGCTCTCGACGGCGGCGGCGAGACGCTCGATCTCCGCGCGGTCGAGGAACGTGAAGACCTTGAGACGGCTGATCACGTCGGCGTCGTCGCTGTTGAGCCAGAACTGGTAGAACGCGTACGGGCTCACGAGCTCGGCGTCGAGCCAGACCGCGTTGCCCTCGCTCTTGCCGAACTTGGTGCCGTCGCTGTTCGTGATGAGCGGCGTCCCGATGGCGTGGGCGCTCGCGCCCTCTGCACGGTGGATGAGGTCGGTACCGCTCGTGAGGTTGCCCCACTGGTCGCTGCCTCCGGTCTGCAGGACGCAACCGTAGCTGCGGTAGAGCTCGAGGTAGTCGAGCCCCTGCAGGATCTGGTAGCTGAACTCGGTGTAGCTGATGCCCGCCTCCGAGTTGAGCCGCGCCGCGACGGCGTCCTTCTTGATCATGGTGCCGACGCGGTAGTGCTTGCCGATCTCGCGCAGGAAGTCGATGGCCGACAGGGGCGCCGTCCAGTCCAGGTTGTTGACGAGCGTGACGGCGTTCGGCCCTTCGGAGCTGAGGAATCGCGACACCTGGCCCTGGAGGCGACCGACCCATTCCGCCACGGTCTCCCGGGTGTTGAGGGTGCGCTCGGCGGTCGGACGCGGGTCCCCGATCAGGCCGGTGGATCCGCCGACGAGGCCGAGCGGGCGGTGACCGGCCAGCTGCAGCCGGCGCATCACGATGAGCTGCACGAGATTGCCGAGGTGGAGGCTGGGCGCCGTCGGGTCGAATCCGCAGTAGAAGGTGATGGGGTCGCCGGCGAGCAGGGCGTGGAGCTCTTCCTCGTCGGTCGAGACGTGGATGAGACCGCGCCAGACCAGCTCCTCCCAGATGTCGGGGAAGGTCGGATCGTTGGCCTGGGAGGCGAGGATGACGGGGTCGGACACGCAGCAAGGTTATCAGCGAGCCCCGTGATCACGAGAAGGCCCCAGCCTTCATCGTGCGCAAGTAAAGGATGGAGACTTTACACGAGTGAGATAAGGCCATAGACTTCAGTCGGGAGGTGGAAATGTTCGTCATCACCGCAGATCAGGTCGACAGCCGGCACGACGTCGACCGTGCCGCCGAAGCCACGGAGGCCATGACGGCCGAATTCGGCCCCGAGCTCACGCTCGACATCGATCAGACGTCGGGCGACGAGATCCAGGCGGTCACGGACTCGGCCGAGGCTGCGCTCGGCATGACCCTGGCGCTCACCCGCACCGGGCACTGGAGCGTGGGGCTCGGCGTCGGCCCCGTGCGAACCCCGCTCCCCGCCGCAGCGCGCAAGGCGACAGGACCCGCGTTCATCGCCGCCCGCGCTGCGGTGGACGCCGCGAAGAAGTCCGATTCGCGGTTCGCGCTCCGAGCAGACGGTGACGGCGAGGAGCGGGCAGGTGTCATCGAACCGCTCGTGGACATGCTGCTGCTCATCCGAGCCCGCCGATCCGATCCCGGATGGGAGGTCGTCGATCTCATGCGCGGCGGCGCGACCCAGAAGGAGACGGCTGGCATACTCGGGATATCGGCTGCGGCCGTGAGCCAGCGACTCCGTGCCGCGCTCTGGCGCGTCGAGGACGAGGCACGGCCGGCGCTCGGCTCATTGCTGGCCGAGCTCGATGCCATCATGTCCCACTCGGCGCAGGACGGAACGGAACCCCCGGAATGATCACCACCATCGTCATCTGGCTCCTGCTGGTGCTCGTGCTCGGAGCCGGAGCCACCTTCGCGGCCATCGCCTTCTTCCGGCCCGATCGCGTGATGGCCTGGCTCGCCGCCGGATCGCTCATCGTCGCCATCGTGCTGGCCTGGCTCGGCAGCGGCGGCGTTCCGCCGTTCCTCAGCATCCTCATCGTGATCGGCGGCATGGTCATCGCGGTGTTCGGAGGCGGCCCGGCCGCAGTCATGGCCCTCGACCTCGCGACGAAGGGCAGCGTCCGTGAGGGCGTGCACGGCGGGATCATGGTCTCCGACGGGAAGCAGACCCTCGACGGCCAGGGCGGTGGGCGCGAGATCCTGCGTGGCGGGATGACCATCGGCGTGCTCGAGCGCTTCGCCGTCGTCGCCGCGATCGTCGCCGGATTCCCCGAGGCCCTCGCCATCATCGTGGCAGTCAAGGGCGTGGGCCGCTTCACCGAACTCGAGTCGTCGGAGGCGCGCGAGCGGTTCATCATCGGCACGCTGGCGAGCCTCACCTGGGCCTGCCTGTGCGGCGGGCTCGTCCGCCTCGCCATCGGCTGATCCGGTCTCCCCGGCGCTCAGTCGTGGGAGCGCGCGTGCCGCCGGTACGTCGACACCGTTGGGTCCTCCGGGATCCAGAACCGCCATGGGAATGCCGCTCCGCCGCCCGCCCCCGACACCCCGACGCGCCGGCCGTTCAGCACGGCGGGTGCGACCTCGGCCCCTTCCAGCGAGAACGGGGCGGAGAAGAGATCGGACCCGTCCTCGGACAGCGCGATCCCGAGCGCGCTCGCGAGCCGTGCCGGACCGCGCGCCAGGTCCCTGTCCGATCGGGCCGATGCTCGTCGGCTGCGGGCCAGATCGGCACCCTCGACCACCTCGCCCGCCCGGAGCAGCACGGCGGAGGCGACGCCCGCCGGTGAGCAGACCACGTTCACGCAGGTGTGCATGCCGTAGGTGAAGTAGGCGTACAGGTGCCCGGGTTCCCCGAACATCGTCGCCGTACGCGGTGTCCGGCCCCGGTGCGCGTGCGATCCGGGGTCCTCACCCGTGCCCCGATACGCCTCGACCTCGGTCAGCCGGACGCCGACGATGCCGTCCGGCGTACTGTGCCGCAGCACCGCCCCGAGCAGCAGCGGAGCGACCCGTACCGCATCCCCGGCGAGGGCCGCGCGATCCAGGCGCCATGACACGGGATCAGACACGCGAGCGGGCGAGTCCCTCTGCGAGCTGGCGGACCCGGCCCGTCAGCAGGGCCAGCTGCTCGGCGACCCGGTCGGGTGCCGTGCCGCCGACGCCGTCGCGGCTTCCGATGGATCCCTCGACCGTCAGCACCTCGCGCACGGCCGGGGTGAGCTGCGGTGAGATCGCGGCGAGCACGTCGTCGGGGACCTCGTGGAGCTCGAGTCCATGCTCCTCGGCGTATGCGACGACGGAGCCGGAGTACTCGTGCGCATCCCGGAACGGAACGTGCTGCTTGACGAGCCAGTCGGCGATGTCCGTGGCGAGCGAGAAGCCCTGCGGTGCGAGCTCGGCCATCCGGTCGGTGTGGAATCGCAGTGTCGCCACCATGCCGGTGAACGCGGGCAGCAGAACCTCGAGCGTGTCGACGGAGTCGAAGACCGGCTCCTTGTCCTCCTGGAGGTCGCGGTTGTACGCCAGCGGCAGCGCCTTCAGGGTAGCCAGCAGGCCGGTGAGGTTGCCGATGAGCCGGCCGGCCTTGCCGCGGGCGAGTTCGGCGATGTCGGGGTTCTTCTTCTGCGGCATGATCGACGATCCCGTCGAGTAGCCGTCGTCGAGGGTGACGAAGCCGAACTCGCGCGTGTTCCAGAGGATGATCTCCTCGGCGATGCGGGAGAGGTCGATGCCGATCTGCGCCGTGATGAACGCGAACTCGGCGACGACGTCACGGGCGGCCGTCCCGTCGATCGAGTTCTCGACGACGCGGGAGAATCCGAGCTCCGATGCCACGAGTTCCGCGTCGAGGCCGAGCGTGTTGCCGGCGAGGGCCCCGGATCCGTACGGCGACGCATCCGCCCGGCGTCCCCAGTCGGCGAGCCGATCGAGGTCGCGCACGAGCGGCCAGCAGTGCGCGAGGAGGTGGTGGGCGAGGAGGACCGGCTGGGCGTGCTGGAGGTGGGTTCGCCCGGGCATGACGGCGGATCCGTGGGCACTGGCCTGCGCGGCCAGGGCGTCGATGAGGTCGATGATGAAGCCGGCGATCCGTGCCGAGTGATCGCGCAGGTAGAGGCGCACGAGCGTGGCGATCTGGTCGTTGCGGCTCCGGCCGGCGCGGAGCTTTCCGCCGAGTTCGGGGCCGACGACCGAGATGAGGGCGCCCTCGAGGGCTCCGTGCACGTCCTCGTCGGTGTCATCCGCCACGAGTGAGCCGCTCTCGACACGGTCGAGGAGGACATCGAGCCCTGCCAGCATCGCCTCCAGCTCGGCGTCACTCAGGTAGCCGGCTGCGGCGAGCGCCTTGGCGTGCGCGCGGGAGCCGGCGATGTCGTAACCGGCCAGCCGCCAGTCGAAGTGCGTCGACCGGCTGAGCGCCTGGAGTTCCGGCGACGGTCCGGATGCGAATCGGGCACCCCAGAGCGATCCGGCATTCGTGCCGTGCTTCTCGGCCATCAGCTGACTCCGTTCTGCTGCAGCAGCCAGACCAGGAGCGCCTTCTGCGCGTGGAGGCGGTTCTCGGCCTCGTCCCAGATGATCGACTGCGGTCCGTCGATGACCTCGGCGGCCACCTCGAAGCCGCGGTCGGCGGGGAGGCAGTGCAGGAAGACGGCGTCGGGGGCCGCGAGGGCCATGAGGTCGGCATCGACGCTGTACTCGCCGAAGGCGGCGACTCTGGCTGCCTTCTCGTCCTCCTTGCCCATCGAGACCCAGGTGTCGGTCACGACGACGTCGACTCCGGAGACGAGCTGCCTCGGGTCGGCGCCGACGGTGATCGATCCGCCGGTGGTTGCGGCGATGGCGCGGGCATCGTCGACGACGGCGGCCGCCGGCTCGAACCCGGAGGGTGACGCGACGCGCACGTGCATGCCGGCTGTGGCCCCGGCGAGCAGGTAGGACTGCGCCATGTTGCTTGCGCCGTCGCCCAGGAAGGTGAGCGAGAGTCCGGCGAGCTCCCCCTTGTGCTCGCGGAGGGTGAGCAGGTCGGCGAGCAGCTGGCAGGGATGGAAGTCGTCGGAGAGGGCGTTCACGACCGGCACGGTCGTTCCGGCGGCCATCTCCTCGAGTCCGGCCTGTCCGTAGGTGCGCCAGACGATCGCCGAGACCATGCGCTCGAGCACGCGCGCCGTGTCGCTCGGGGTCTCCTTGCCGCCCAGCTGGCTGTTCGCCGTCGAGATGATGAGCGGAGAACCGCCGAGGTCGGCGATGCCGACCGCGAACGAGACGCGGGTGCGCGTCGAGGACTTGTCGAAGATGACGGCGACGGTCTGCGGGCCGGCGAGCGGCTTGACCGCGAACCGGTCGCGCTTGAGCTCGACGGCGAGGTCGAGGATCTCGGCCTGTTCGGCCGGGGTGATGTCGTCGTCGCGCAGGAAATGGCGGGTCATGGATGGCCTTCCGTGGTCAGTTCTGGACGCTCGCGATGGCGCGGCTGAATCGCTCGGCGAATTCCGCGATCTCCTCGTCGCCGATGATGAGCGGCGGGGCGAGGCGGATGCTGAAGGGGTTGGGGGCGTTGATGATGAGGCCCTCGCGGAGGGCGGCTGCGACGATCCCCGCGGCGACCGGCTCGGCCAGGGCGATTCCGAGCAGGAGTCCGGCACCGCGCACGCCCGTGATGAGCGGAGAGCCGATCGCGGCGATCACCGCACGCAGTTCCTCTCCGCGCACGGCCGCGTTCTCGACGAGGCCGGCGGATTCGATCTCCTCGAGCACGGCGATCGACGTCGCGGTCGCGAGCGGGTTGCCGCCGAAGGTGCTGCCGTGCTGACCGGCGGCGAACAGGGCCGATGCATTGCCGTACGTGACGAGCGCCCCGATGGGGAATCCGCCGCCGATGCCCTTGGCGAGGGTCACGGCATCCGGGACGACGTCCGTGTGCTGGAATCCGAACCAGCGGCCGGTGCGGCCGGCGCCCGTCTGGATCTCGTCGATGATGAGCAGGGCACCGTGCTCGGTCGTGAGGTCGCGCGCACGCTCGAGGAAACCGTCGGGGAGCGGACGCACACCCGCCTCCCCCAGGATGGGCTCCACGAAGAGGGCGCTGACGGTCCCGTCGATCGCCGCCTCCAGCGCTTCGAGCGTCGGTTCGATGTGCTCGACGCCGCCGGGAACGGGGAGGAAGTCGGCCCGCATGGCCGGCTTGCCGCTGAGCGCGAGGCCTCCCATCGTGCGACCGTGGAACGAGTCCCGGAGGGTGATGATGCGCGTGCGCCTGCCCTCGGCGTGGAGCCTGGCGAGCTTGAATGCCGCCTCATTCGCCTCGGCCCCGGAATTCCCGAAGTACACGCGCCCGCGGTCCCCCGCGCCGGTCAGCCGCTTGAGGAGTTCGGCGAGGGCCACCTGAGGCTCGGTCGCGAAGTAGTTCGACACGTGGGCGAGCTTGGCCGCCTGCGCCGAGACCGCCCCGACGAAGGCCGGATGCGCATGGCCCAGCGAGTTGACCGCGATGCCGGCGAGGAAGTCGAGGTACGGCTTGCCGTCCATGTCCCAGACCCAGCAGCCCGCCCCGCGGTCGAGCATGCCCAGCGGGGTCGCCATGCTCCCCATCATCGATCGATGGAAACGCTCGTGCCAGGCGTTCATGCGGGAACCACCTCCGTGCCGATGCCGCTCTGCGTGAAGATCTCGAGCAGGATCGCGTGCGGCTCGCGACCGTCGATGATGGCCGCCTTCGCGACTCCGCCCTGGACGGCGTCGAGGCAGGCGGTCATCTTGGGGATCATGCCCGACTCGAGGCTCGGAAGCAGCTCGGTGAGCTCGGAGACGCCGATGACCGAGACCAGGGACTCGCGGTCCGGCCAGTCGCGGTAGAGGCCGGCGACATCCGTGAGGATCACCAGCTTCGCCGCGCCCAGCGCGATCGCCAGCGACGCAGCAGCCGAGTCGGCGTTGACGTTGAGCGACTGTCCGGGCACGTCGGCATCCGGAGCGATCGAGGAGACGACCGGGATGCGGCCGGCGTCGAGCTGGGCGATGACGGCGGCCGGATCGACCCCGATCACGTCGCCGACGAGTCCGAGATCGATCTCCTCTCCGTCGACGATCGCGCCGCGGCGGCGACCCTGGAACAGCCCGGCGTCCTCACCGGACAGGCCGGCGGCGAGGGGTCCGTGCTCGTTGATGGAGCTCACGAGTTCGCGGTTGACCTGCCCGGAGAGCACCATGCGGACGACGTCCATGGTCTCCGGCGTCGTGACGCGATAGCCGCCGCGGAACTCGCTCGCGATGCCGAGACGCTCGAGCATCGATGAGATCTGGGGTCCGCCGCCGTGCACGATGACGGGGCGGATGCCGGCGTAGCGCAGGTAGACCATGTCCTCGGCGAATGCCCGTTGGAGCGCCGGGGAGATCATGGCGTTCCCGCCGAACTTCACGACAACGATCTGGTCGTGGAAGCGCTTGAGCCACGGCAGCGATTCGATGAGGGTCTGCGCCTTCGCTGCCGCGCCGGCCGGTCCGTCGACCGCCTCGGGGTCAGCGGCCGGTTCAGCGGCCGGAGTGGGCTCGGGGGGCGTTGATGCGTCGGTCATGGCCTCCCCTAGCTCGCGTAGGCGCTGTTCTCATGCACGTAGTCGTGCGTGAGGTCGTTGGTCCAGATGGTGGCCTGAGCCTCGCCGACCTTCAGGTCGATGAGCACATGGACCGCGCGGGGGCTGAGGTCGACCTCGTCGCGCGGACGGTCGGGCCGGCCGTGGGAGCACACGCGTACGCCGTTCATCGACACGTCGACGTCGTACGGGTCGAAGGCGGCAGCGGTGGTCCCGATCGCGGCCAGCACGCGCCCCCAGTTGGGATCGTTGCCGAAGACGGCCGCCTTGAACAGGTTGTTGCGGGCAACGGACCGGCCGACCTCGACGGCTTCGAGCTCGCTCGCCGCTCCGACGACCTCGATCGCGATGTCGTGGCTCGCGCCCTCTGCGTCCGACTGGAGCTGCAGGGCGAGATCGCGGCACACCGCGGTGAGGGCGTCGGTGAACTCGTCGGCTCCCGGCGTGATCCCGGAGGCCCCGGAGGCGAGGAGGGTGACCTGGTCGTTCGTCGACATGCATCCGTCGGAGTCGAGACGGTCGAAGGTCACCCGGGTCGCCGCCCGCAGCGCTCCGTCCAGGGTGGCCGCGGTGAGGTCGGCATCCGTCGTGATGACGACGAGCATGGTCGCCAGCCCGGGAGCCAGCATGCCTGCACCCTTGGCGATGCCGCCGATGCTCCAGCCGTCGCGGGTGACGACGGTGGTCTTGGGAACGGAGTCCGTGGTCATGATCGCCCGGGCGGCGTCCGCTCCCCCGTCGGCTCCAAGGGCGGCGGCGGCCGTTGCGACGCCGGCGGCGAGGACATCGCCGTCGAGCTGGTCTCCGATGAGGCCGGTGGAGCAGACCAGGACGTCGCCGGCGGAGACGCCGAGCGCGTCCGCCACGGCTTCGGCCGTGCGGTGGGTGACCTGGAATCCCTCGGGTCCGGTGAAGCAGTTCGCGCCGCCGGAATTGAGGACGATCGCGCTGACCGTCCCGTCGACGATGACCTGCTGCGACCACAGGATCGGGTTGGCCTTGGCACGGTTGCTCGTGAAGACGGCAGCAGCCTGCTGCGACGGCCCTCTGTTGACGATGAGGGCGAGGTCGGGAGCGCCCGATGCCTTGATGCCGGCGGCGATGCCTGCCGCCTCGAATCCGGCGGGAGAGGTGACGGTCACGGTGCGACTCCGTTCACGGGGAGTCCGGTGGTCTCCGGAAGTCCCACGGCGATGTTCGCCGACTGGATGGCGGCACCGGCAGTGCCCTTGACGAGGTTGTCGACGGCGGCCGTGACGACGACGCGGCCGGCGGCCTCGTCGATCGAGAGGCCGATCAGCGCCGTGTTCGCGCCGAGCACGTCGGCCGTGCGCGGCAGGTCTCCGTCGGGGAGGAGGTGCACGAACGGCTCGCCGGCGTACGCGGCCTCCCACGCCTGCCGGATGGCGGCCGCATCGGCCCCCGGGCGGATGCGTGCCGTCGAGACGGCGAGGATCCCCCGCGACATCGGCACGAGCACGGGCGTGAACGAGATGGTGGGCGACGTGGCACCGGCCGCACGGAGCGCCTGCTGGATCTCGGGGATGTGCCGGTGCGTTCCACCGACGGCGTACGGGTTGGCGGAGCCGAGGATCTCGCTCGCCAGCAGGTTCGTCTTCAGGCTCTTGCCGGCACCGGACGGGCCGACGGCGAGGACCGACACGAGGTCGGCCTCCTCGATGACGCCGGCCAGGATGCCGGGCGCGAGCGAGAGGGCCACGGTGCTGGCGTTGCATCCGGGGGCCGCGATGCGCCGGGAGCCGGCGAGGTCGACGCGTTGGTCGCCGCTCGCCCGCGGCAGCTCCGGCACTCCGTAGGTCCAGGCTCCGTAGTAGTCGCCGCCGTAGAAGGCCGCCCAGTCGGCCTCGCTCTCCAGGCGGTGGTCGGCGCCGCAGTCGATGACGAGCGTGCCGGGATCCAGCAGCGCCGTCACCTCGCCGGACTTGCCGTGCGGCAGCGCGAGGAACACGATGTCGTGCCCGGCGAGCACCTCGGGCGTCGTCGGCTGCAGGACGAGATCGGCGTAGCTGCGCAGGTGCGGCTGCACGGCGACGAGGCGCTGGCCGGCAT
>JBEVEO010000055.1:0-2560 GCA_040512695.1 Leifsonia sp.
AAGATCGCGCATCGGTCGCCGGCGCCCGCTGATCCGATGCGATCACTCGGTGCCGAGGACGGCCTCGACGTTCTCCGCGATCGGCTCGCCATCGAGGACGTCCTGATCCGGTACGCAGAGACGCTCGATGCCGGCGACATCGACGGGTTCCTGTCGTGCTTCACGCCGGACGCGACGATCACGTACTACGACGGCGACATCGTGATCGAAGGTCACCAGCAGTTCCGTGACCTGCTCACGAGGAACCGGTCCGACGGCCGTGTCTCGCCGACCGACCCGAACACCGGGTCGACGCACTGCATGACCAACATCGCCGCGCAGGTCGACGGCGACACGGCTCGCGCCACCACGACGGCGATGATCACGATGGTCGGGCGCGGTGCGCAAGCGGGCCAGACGATCCAGCACGGCGCCCGCTACTCCGACGATCTCGTCCGCGTCGGCGGTGAGTGGAAGATCGCCAGTCGACGCCACCGCCAGGTGTGGAAGCTCGAGACCGACCCCTCGGACGACCGCCGACGAGACGTTCGTTGACGCGACAGGCTCGGTCGTGGCGAAACAGGTGCTCGTGACGGGAGCGAGCCGCGGCATCGGCAAGGCGATCGCGCTGGCAGTGGCCGAGCGACTCTTGTAGGTTCTGGTCGGTCCGCACGTAGCCGGGGTCGATGTTGATGGGGGATCCCGCGGGGCGGTGCGGCGTGACTCGATTGCACCCTTCCGAATTCCACGTGTCGGCACGTCTCCGAGAGCGGGGGAGGGGGTTTGTGATGATGGACATCGTCGACATGCAGCTTCACGAGTTCGCGCCATTCGAGGACTGGGCCGATGCCACGGCGCCACAACGGCGGCGCGTCCTGACCGAGGCGATGTTGCAGGCGCTCGACTGCGTCGGTGTGACCGCAGCGGTGATCAACCCGATCGAAGACCCGGAGTGGGCCGACGAGTTGGTGAGCCAGTTTCCGGAACGTTTCGCCACGGTCGTGAATCTGGGGCGCGCGAGTGACGGACGCGGAATCGACGTCGACTCGCCTGAGCTCGAAGACGACATCGTCGCAGCGAAGCAACGAGGCGCCGTGGGGGTCCGGATCGGCTTCTTCGGGGAGTCATCCGAGGCCGCGGCGGAGTTCGCCGGCGGAAGCCTCGATCGTGGCCTCGCCATGTGCGAGAAGCACGAGATGCCGCTGTTCATGTTCTGTTCGGGCCGCCTCGACCTCATCGAGCGACCCGCTGATGCGTTCCCCGGCCTTCAGTTGATCATCGACCACATCGGGATGCCGCAACCACCGTACGAGCAGCCAGACTCGCCGCCATGGAAGGCGCTCCCTGAGCTGCTCGCGCTGAGCAGGTTCCCGAACGTCGCGATCAAGATGTGCGGGCCGAT
This sequence comes from Leifsonia sp., assembly GCA_040512695.1. Classification (GTDB taxonomy): domain Bacteria; phylum Actinomycetota; class Actinomycetes; order Actinomycetales; family Microbacteriaceae; genus Orlajensenia. Next base: position 1,382 of record JBEVEO010000055.1, read on the forward strand.
CGTGTTCTCGGGAGGCTCCCATCCGTTCTCGGACGTCTGGCCCCCCGTCGCGCAGATCATCGAGGCTTACGGGCCCGACCGCGTCGCGTGGGCATCCGACAATGGTCGGTTCCGTGGCCGCATCGGCTGGACGATCCGCCATCCGGTCGCGGCCGAGCACGACTACCCCGGCAAGCACACGTACATGGAGTCGTTGGCGTTCTTCCTCTACAACGACGAGCTCGACCAGGACGAGAAGGAGCAGATCCTCGGACGCACCGCGCGCCGGCTGCTGAAGTGGCCGCCTCCCCCTGGTTGAGCTGCTCCCAGACTCGTTCGATCGACCTCACAGCGGCGACCCGCTCGAGTTGTCGGGCAACGAGCCGCACATGGGACCTGAGCGCCTGGCGGTCCGCCATGCTCGACCCCTACACGCGCTGCGACCGCCAATCCGGGTACAGGCCCAGCTCGAGGGCGAGCGCCTGCGCGTCGACCGTGCCCCCTTGCCGCGCACGCGCGTCAGGGGAGGTCAGCAGCCAGGCGACGGCAGCACCGATGGCCTCCGCAGGTGCGGCCGCACTCGGATCCATGTCGAATTCCTCGCCATCAAGCGAGTTCCGCTCGGTCCTCGTGTAGCCCGGGTCGACGTTGAACCCGGTGATCCCGCGGTCGCCGTACTCGGCCACGAGACTGCCGACCAGCGTGTGCCCTGCCGCCTTGCCGATGCGGTAGCCGAGACCGGGCCGGGGTCTCGAGGGATAGAAGTGGTACGCCGCCGCCGACGTGATGGTGACGAAGGCGCCGTTGCCACGATCGAGCATGCCCGGCAGCAGCATCTGCGTGATGCGGATGGGAGCCACGCCGTGGGCCATCAGGAACAGCGGGTACTGCTCGATCGGCGTGTCCAGGACGGTGTCCTGGAAACCGGGTCCCAGGTGGCGGCCGTTGTGCACCACCGCGTCCGCACCGCCCCACTCGTGAAGCAGCGTGTCGACAGCCGCCTCGACGCTACGGAGGTCCGTGAGGTCCATCCTCAATGGCAGGGCTCGCCTGCCGGCCCGCGCGACCAGTTCGGCGGTCTCCTCGATGCTGCCCGGGAGCGGTCGGGTGTCGATGTGGTGGACGGACTGGGTGTGCTCGAGCGTCGGGTCCGTCGCACGGAGTGTGCGCGCCGCCAGCGCCAAATCGAAGCCATGGGCC
>JBEVEO010000059.1:0-23319 GCA_040512695.1 Leifsonia sp.
TGCCGGTCGGGGCCCCGACCACCCGGTTCTCGGCCAGCTGGCCGACCTTCGCGAGGTTGCGGCGATCGAAGTCGAGGTGCCAGATGTCCTTGAGCGCGACGGCCATCGCGCTCTCGATGGCCGCTGACGACGACAGGCCGGCCCCGACGGGCACCTCGGAGTCGAGCAGGATGTCGGCGCCGGTGAGCAGGCCGAGCGGGGCCCCGAACTGGCCGAGCGCCCACGCCACGCCGAGCGGGTACGCCGACCAGCCGTCGAGCGCCTCCGGGGAGAGGTCGTCGATGGAGATCGACACGGGCTCCGGGGAGAACGACGACGCTACGCGCAGGATCCGGTCCTCGCGCGGCGCCAATGCCAGCACCGTGCGACGGTTGATCGCGAACGGGAAGACGAAGCCGGCGTTGTAGTCCGTGTGCTCCCCGATGAGGTTCACGCGTCCCGGCGCCGACCAGACACCCGTCGCGCGGCGCTTGTAGAGGTCCTCGAAGCGCTGGAGGACGCGGCTGCTGAGGTCGGTCATCGGTTCTCATCCTCGGTGTTCACGGGTTCGACGGGGGTGGCGGCATCTGCTCGCTCGATCGCGGCGCGGATGTTCGCGGCCTGCGCCTCCGGTGCCACATCGCCGATCCAGGCGCCCATGGCCGCCTCGGATCCGGCGAGGAACTTGAGCTTGTCCGCTGCACGACGCGGGCTCGTCACCTGCAGCATGAGCCGGATGTCGTCGCGTCCCACGTTCACCGGCGCCTGGTGCCAGGCGGCGATGTAGGGCGTTGGAGTGTCGTACAGGGCGTCGATGCCGCGCAGCAGTCTCAGGTAGATGCGGGCGAGCTCGTCGCGCTCCTCGAGGGTGGTGGCGGCGAAGTCCGGAACGTGGCGGTGCGGGAGCAGGTGCACCTCGATCGGCCAGCGCGCTGCGAAGGGGACGAACGCGCTCCAGTGCTCGCCGCGCAGCAGCATCCGCTCTCCGGCCTGCTCGCTCGCCAGCAGGTCGGCGAACAGTCCGGGGCCGTAGCGCTCGACCGACTCGAGGAGTCGGGTCGTGCGCGGCGTCACGTACGGGTAGGAGTAGATCTGGCCATGCGGATGCTGCAGGGTCACGCCGATCGCCTCACCGCGGTTCTCGAACGGGAAGACCTGCTCGATGCCGGGCATCGCCGAGAGCGCTGCCGTGCGATCGGCCCACGCCTCGATGACCGTGCGGGCGCGCGAGACGGTCTGAGTACCGAAGGAGCCGGCGTGCTCCGGGCTGAAGCACACCACCTCGCAGCGTCCGACGGAGGTGCGCGTGCGGCCGATGCCGACGTCCTCGAGGGCGGGCAGCGCGCTCTCATCATCGGAGGCGGCCAGCTCGGGGCCGAACGAGGGCGACTTGTTCTCGAAGACCGCCACGTCGTAGGTGCTGGGGATCTCCGACGGGTTGCCCGGCCTCTGCGGCGCGAGGGGGTCGAGGTCGGCCGGCGGGAGGAAGACGCGGTTCTGACGCGCCGACGCGATGGAGATCCATTCGCCGGTGAGGGCGTCCTGACGCATCGTGGCGGTCGCCGGGCGCGGGTCCAGCTCGCGCAGGTCCGGTGCCCGGTCGGCGGACAGGGTCGTGTCGGCATCATCGAAGTAGATGAGGGAGCGTCCGTCGGCGAGGGTGTGCTCGAGACGACGGATGCGGGGATCGACGATCGGAGGGGTGCTGTCAGTCACCCCTCGACGATACGCGGCTTGCGTTTACGAAACAAGTTGTTTACTGATTGCAAAGCATTCGCAAACGTTCGACAATGGGGGGATGACGACAACGGACCCCCAGCAGGCCGCGCCCGCGTCTGCCGTCCCGGCCTCGCTCCGCCGCGACCGGGCAGCGGCACTGGTCGCCGAGCGCGGCTTCGTCCGCGTGCGCGAGCTCGCCGACGCCTTCGGAGTCACCGGCGTCACCGCGCGGGCCGATCTCGACGCCCTCGAGCGCGACGGCGTCATCCGCCGGGTGCACGGCGGCGCCGTGCCCGCGACGGATTCCCGGGCGTCGGATGTCGCACGCCGTCCCGAGCGCGAGCCCAGTTTCGAGGAGGCGCTCACCGCATCCGCCACCGCGAAGTGGGACATCGGACTGGCCGCCGCCGCCCTCGTCGGCAGCGGCCAGAGCGTGATCCTCGATGTCGGCACCACGACCCTGCAGGTGGCGCGCGCCCTCGCGGCGCGGCGCGACCTCGACGACGTCACGATCTTCACCAACGGGATCAGCATCGCACTCGAGCTCGAGCCGCAGATCCCGCGCTTCACCGTCATCCTCACCGGCGGCACCCTGCGGCCACGGCAGCACTCCCTCGTCGACCCGCTCGCGCGCGGGATCCTCGCGGACGTGCGCGCGGACATCGCCTTCATCGGCTGCAACGGCGTCGATGTCGAGCACGGCGTCACGAACGCCAATCTCCCCGAGGCGGCCGTCAAGATCGCCATGCTGCATGCGGCCGCCCGCGCCGTCGTGGTGGCGGACTCCTCGAAACTCGGCGAGGTGCACCTGGCGCGCATCGGCGCCATCGACCACGTCGACACGCTCATCACGGATGCCGCGGCGCCCGCCGTCCTGCTGGCGGAGTTCGAGGGCGCGGGTCTCACCGTTCTGGCCGCAGGTTCTAGGCTCTCTCCATGACCTTTCCCACCGGCGAGCAATACGAACTGCACACCCGTACCGCGAGCGGCGAACTGCGAGCGACGATCACGGGCCTCGCGGCCGCCATCCGCCACCTGAGCCTCGACGGCGTCGACCTGGTCCCCTCGTACGGAGAGGAGTCGTCGCCTCCCTCCGGTGCGGGGATCGTGCTCGTCCCGTGGCCGAACCGCATCCGCGACGGCAAGTGGGAGCACGCCGGCGTCGAGCACCAGCTGGACCTGACCGAGCCCGACCTCTCCAACGCCATCCACGGACTGCTCCGCAACACCGAGTACCGCGAGGCCGCGCGCGAGCAGGACTCCGTGACCCTCACGGCGAACATCTATCCGCAGCACGGCTACCCGTACCTGCTCGAGACCGCGGTGCACTACGAACTCGTCTCCGACGGGCTGAAGGTGACGCACTTCCTGCGAAATCTCGGGCACGAGAGCGCGCCCGTCGCCGTCGGGACGCATCCGTTCCTCAAGATCGGCGACGTTCCGACGGAATCGCTCACGCTGCGGCTCTCGGCCGCGAGCCACATCGAGGTCGACGACCGCCTGCTCCCCACGGCCGAAGTGCCCGTCGAGGGAACCGAATGGGACCTCCGCGACGGCCGTCCGGTGAGCGAACTGGACCTGGACGATGCCTGGGGCGAGGCCTTCGAGATCGACGGCGAGGTCGTGCACTCGCTCACGGCGGCCGACGGCCGGAGCGTCTCGATGTGGGCGGAGCCGGAGTTCGGCTTCGTGCAGGTCTACACGACCCGCAGCTTCCCGGGCGAGGGCGGCGACGCCGCCATCGCGATCGAGCCGATGACCGCCCCGGCGGATGCCTTCAACTCCGGCAAGGGCCTGCGCTGGCTCGCCCCCGGCGACGAGTGGGAGCTCAGCTGGGGCATCCGGTTCGAGGGGTTCCAGGCGACCTCTGCCGACTGAGCGATCAGGTGCAGACACGAAGAACGGCCCGCCTCCGAGGAGGGGGGCCGTTCTTCATCCATCCGGTGATCAGGCGGTGGGCATGAGCACCGAGTCGATGAGGTACACCGTGGCGTTGGCGGTGTGAACGCCACCGCAGATGACCTTCGCGCCGTTGACCATGAGGTCGTCGCCGCTGCCGGTCACCTCGACGGTGCCGCCCTCGACCGTGGTCTGCGTTCCTTCGATGTCAGCCGGAGCGATCTGGCCGGGGACCACGTGGTACGTGAGGATCTTGGTCAGCGTGGCCGAGTCGGTCTTGAGGGCCTCGATCGTCGCGGGGTCGATCTTCGCGAAAGCGTCGTCCACCGGGGCGAACACCGTGAACTCGCTGCCGTTCAGCGTGTCGACGAGGTTGACGTCAGGGTTCAGCCCGCCGGAGACCGCAGCCGTGAGGGTGGTCAGGATCGGGTTGTTGGACGCGGCGACGGCCACCGGGTCCTCAGCCATTCCGGCGACGGATCCGGCGCCATCCGGCACCTGCTCGGCGTAGCCGGCGCATCCGGCACCGACGAGGTCGGCTGCCGGGTCCATCGCCTCGGGCGTCTCGGTCATGGGGGCCTCTTCGCTGGGGCTCGACGCCGAGCTGTCCGTGCTGCTGCCCATCGAACAGCCGGTCAGGCCGATGGCGGCGATGGCCGCGATCGACAAGGCTGCGAGTGAAGTGCGTGTGAGTCGCATGGAACTTCTCCTTCGAATCTCTCTGTGGCCGGGTCCGGCCGGCTCCACCTGCTGTGGTGCCTTCGAGAGGGCATTCGGAACCCCGGTGGGTGCGGATTGGAACCGATCGGGAAAACTTTCAGCGCCGTGCAGCCGGCGGCTGGATGGGGTGCCGTGTGGGCGATAGGCGGCGAGGGCGGAGCCGGCCCATCCGGAAGCACGAGCGCCACGAACACCTGATGACGACGCAGGAGGAACGATGACCACGATCGAGGTTCGCCCCGGCAGCCGCCGACGCGGTGCCGGCAGCGCTGGCCGGAACCTCGGCCGACCGCCATTCGCCTCGTCCCGACCGCCTTCCACGCGATCGGACACGGCCCGTTGTGCCAATCCGGTGGGGCTTCCGCGCCGAAACACTGGCATGCTTGTGCTCGTGCCTCAAGAGACCGGTGAAGATGACATCGGGATCCCGGCAGTGGGCGTCACACTCGAAGAGTTGCTGGAACGCGTTGCAACGGGAGACCGGAACGCGTTCAGCGAGCTCTACGACGGCGTCTCCGCACGGCTGTTCGGACTCGTTCGGCGCCTGGTCGTCGACTCGGCGCAATCGGAGGAGGTGACGCAGGAGGTGTTCCTCGAGATCTGGCAGTCAGCAGCGCGCTTCCAGCCCGAGCGGGGCAGCGCACTCTCCTGGATGTTCACGCTCGCCCATCGGCGGGCCGTCGACCGCATCCGCTCCGCGCAGGCCTCCCGCGATCGCGACAGCCGGATCGGGCTGCGCGACATCCCGGTCGACGTCGACGTCGTCGCAGAGGCCGCCGAGGTGAGCATCGAGCACGAACGCGTCCAGCGGGCGCTCGCCGAGCTCACCGAGGTGCAGCGGCAGGCCGTCTCCCTCGCCTACTACAAGGGGTTCTCGCACAGCGAGATCGCCGACGAGTTGAGCGTGCCGATCGGCACGGTGAAGACACGGATCCGCGACGGGATGATCCGTCTGAGAGATGCATTGGGGGTGACGGCATGAGCGACAAGGATCCACGTCCCGATGGCGACGAGCAGTCGTTGAGTGGCTCCTACGCCCTCGACGCTGTCGACCGGGAGGAGCGCGAGCGCTACGAACGCGCCCTCGCCGAGTCCGAGACGTTGCGCGAGGAGGCCGCGGGGTTCGCGGACACCGCGGCGCTTCTCGGCTCCAGCGTGCCTCCCATGACGCCGCCGCCGTCACTCAAGGAGGGCATCTTCGCCCGCCTCGACGAGGTGCCCCAGCTGCCCGCGATCCCGGATGCCGACCAGGACACGGCGGTGCCGCCCGTGGCACCGGTTCCGGCCGCAGCACCCGGCCCTGTCGTCGCGGCCCCGAGCACCCCCGAAGCACCCGCCGCCGAGTCATCAGCCGCCGAGTCATCAGCCTCCGAGTCGGCCGCGACGGTCGGGCCCCGGGAGGCCGAAGCGCAGCGTCGCTGGTTCTCCCGGCCCGTGGCGCTCGTCGTCTCGGCGGCCGCCGCCGTCGTCCTGATCGGCGGTGTCGTCGTCGGCGTCGGGTTCAGCGGTCCGAACGGATGGGGCGCCCAGCGCCAGCTGAGCACCATCGCCGAGGCGCCGGACACCCAGCAGGCGACGAGTCCGGTCGCCGGCGGCGGCACGATCACCGTCCAGTGGTCGGAGGAGCTCGGTCGGTCCGCGATCATGGTCGAGGACATGCCGGCCCTCTCGGACTCCCAGACCTACGAGCTCTGGTACATCGACGGCACGACGGCGAGATCGGCAGGCACGTTCACCCCCGGCGCCGACGGCTCGACCTGGCGGGTCCTCGATGGCGACATGACCAGCGGTGCCGCCGTCGGAGTGACCGTCGAGCCGGCCGGTGGATCCGAGCAGCCGACGACCCAGCCGATCGTGGTTGTCCCCACCTCCGTCTGACGGCCTGCCGCTCCTCACGGCCGTCGGGCGAGACCGCGCACCGGCGCCCGCGAAGCGCTGCCCGTGGCCGCGAGGGCGGCATCGGTGGTGTCCGAGTGTGCGGAATCGTTGACATCATGTCTAATTTTCTTTACTCTGTGGATGTCAGGTTTGTTTTACACAGGAGTTGAGATGTCTTACGACGAGAAGAACGCATGGGCCTTCCTGGTCATCTCGTTCGCCGGCTACGCGTGTTATCTGGCGATCGTGCTGACGCAGGCGGCCGGCGGCCCCATCACCGAGGTCGACTACATCCCCGTGCTGCTCTGGACGATCGGAGCGGCGATCCTGGCCGGCATCGTCGCGGGGATCGTCATCGGCATGGTCTCCCCGCGCGGACGGGACAAGAGAGACCAGCGCGACCGGGAGATCAGCCGTTTCGGCGAACACGTCGGGCAGTCGTTCGTCGTGATCGGGGCGGTCGGCGCGCTCATCCTCGCGCTGCTCGCCGTCGACTACTTCTGGATCGCCAACGTCGTCTACCTCTGCTTCGTGCTCTCCGCCCTGCTCGGATCGGTGGCCAGGATCGTGGCGTACCGCCGGGGGTTCCAGACATGGTGAAGCCCACCCGCGTGACCAACGACATCCGCTCCCTGCGGTTCCGCAACGGCGAGATGACCCAGGCGGAGCTCGCCGAACGCATCGACGTGACGCGGCAGACGGTCATCGCCATCGAGCAGGGCCGGTACTCGCCGACCCTCGAGCTGGCCTTCAAGATCGCCCGCGTCTTCGGCGTACCGCTCGACGCCGTCTTCCAGTACCCCGACCCCGAGTGACGACGGCGACAGCCGCTGCGGCACCGGCATCCGACCCGAAGGAGAAGGCCATGTCCTCCAGCACACCCCCGACCATGACGGCGATCACCCAGGACCGCTACGGCTCATCCGACGTGCTGCGCGTCGAGACCATCCCGGTGCCGGCGATCGGCCCGGCCGACGTCCTCGTGCGGGTCGTGGCCGCCGCGGTCGACCCCGGCGTGTGGCACCTCATGACCGGCAGGCCACTGCTCCTGCGGCTCATGGGGTTCGGATTCCGCAGGCCGAAGGTGCGCGTGCGCGGCCGCGACGTCGCCGGCCGCGTCGAAGCGGTCGGTTCGGCCGTGACCGGCTTCGCACCGGGCGACGAGGTGTTCGGATGCGCCGACGGGTCGTTCGCCGAATTCGTCGCCGTGCCGCAGGAGGCGCTGGCGCACAAGCCGGCGGAGGTCTCGTTCGTCGACGCGGCAGCCCTTCCCATCTCCGGCGGCACCGCCATGCAGGCCCTGCAGGCCGGAGGAGTGCGGGCAGGTCACCGCGTCCTCGTCATCGGGGCGGCCGGCGGCGTCGGCAGCTTCGCCGTGCAACTGGCCGTCGGGCTCGGCGCATCCGTCACCGGCGTCTGCAGCGGGCGGAAGGTCGAGCTGGTCCGGTCGCTCGGGGCAGCCGACGTCATCGACTACACCCGCGAGGACCTCGCGGGATCCGGCCGGCGGTGGGACGTCATCATCGACACCGGCGGGCTGCGCCCCGTGCGCGACCTGCTCGCGCTGCTCTCGCCGACGGGCACCGTCGTCATCGTCGGCGGAGATGGCGGAGGGAGCATCCTCGGCGGCATCCAGCGCGCGCTGTCGCCTCGTGCCATGTTCACGAAGCAGCACGTGCGCGGGCTCGTGGCCAAGGAGCTCGCGTCGCAGCACGCCGACCTCGCAGCGCGCGTGGCCGCTGGGAGCCTCACCCCGGCCATCGACCAGGTGATGCCGTTCACGGAGGCCGCCGCCGCGATCGACCGTCTCGAAGCGGGTGACGTGACGGGGAAGGTCGTGCTGCGCGTCGCCGGGTGACGGGCCGCGATTTGCAGGATGAGACAAGATTCAGCCGCAGATCGCACCCGGGTTGTGTCTCATCCTGCATATGCAGCGCCCCGCGTGGTGCGCACGACGGCGCCGGGGGATACTGGTCGACGGTCGCTGCGCAGGTGGGCGGCCGACCGGCCACGACGCAGTGAGGACACACATGGACATCGGCATGATGCTGAGCTATTCCGGCGGATTCCGCGAGACGGCAGCAGAGGTCGGTGAACTCGAGAAGGCGGGCGTCGACATCGTCATCGTCCCAGAGGCGTACTCCTTCGACGCCGTCAGCCAGCTCGGCTACCTCGCGGCCGTGACCTCGACCATCAAGCTGGCCTCGGGCATCCTGCAGATCTACACCCGAACGCCGTCGCTCACCGCCATGACCGCGGCGGGCCTGGACTTCGTCTCGGACGGACGATTCGTCCTGGGCATCGGTGCCTCCGGCCCGCAGGTCATCGAGGGCTTCCACGGCGTCCCGTACGACGCCCCCCTGCGCCGCACGCGGGAGATCATCGACATCTGCCGCATGGTCTGGCGCCGCGAACGGGTCGAGTATGCGGGACGCAGCTACAGCATCCCGCTGCCCGCCGAGCAGGGAACGGGCCTCGGCAAACCGCTGAAGCTCATCAACCAGCCCGTGCGCGAGCGCATCCCCATCGTGGTGGCGGCCCTCGGCCCGCAGAGCGTGCGGCAGACGGCCGAGATCGCCGATGGCTGGATGCCCATGTTCTTCCACCCGGAGCGGGCCGAGCAGGTGTGGGGCGATTCCCTCGCCGCCGGCACGGCGAAGCGCCAGGCGGAGCTCGGCCCACTCGACGTCTTCGCCAGCCCCGGCCTGTACATCGGCGACGACGCCGATCGGATGCTCCCGCTCGTGAAGCCGCAGATCGCGCTCTACGTCGGCGGGATGGGCGCCAGGGGGAAGAACTTCTACAACGACCTCGTCGCGCAGTACGGCTTCGAGGATGACGCCGCCCGCATCCAGGACCTGTACCTCGACGGACGCAAGGACGAGGCCGCCGCCGCCGTCCCCGACGAGCTGGCTCGGGCCATCAACCTCATCGGGCCGGCGTCGTACGTGCGCGAGCGGGTCGCTGCGTTCGCCGAGGCCGGCGTCACGACCCTCGCCGTCACTCCGCTCGCGCGCACGTCCGAGCAGCGCGTGCAGCTCATGAGCGGCTTCCGCCGTCTGGTCGGCTAGGCGGGAACGCCGGGCTCAGCTGGGATCGACCTGCATCTGCCAGCTGAGCGTGCCCTCGGACAGGCTCGCCGTGACCGGTGCCGACGAGCCGTCCTCGCCGACCGCCGTGCACACGAACTGCGCTGCATCGGATCCGGCGTCGGCCGGACAGCGCATCTCGACGGCCATCACCGTCGAGCCGCTGTCGGCGAGACGCGCGTTGAGCTCGACGAGCAGCTGCTGCTCGATGGGGCTCCTCGGCTGGGCGCCCTCGACGCCGTCGCGGAAGCCCTGGAGGAACATCGGGTCGGAGAGCACGATCAGCACGACCATGACGACCAGCGCTGCGACGAGTCCGACGGGGCCGAGGACCGTGCCCCAGATCGACGCCGCCTTTCCGGTGCCGGTGCGCTTCGAGCGCACCATCCCGAGGATGCCGAAGAGGACGGCGAGCACGGCGGCGAGCAGGGAGAAGATGCCGAAGCCGCCGCCGATGATCCCGAGCAGGATCGCCGAGGCGACCGTCGCGATGCCGAGGGTCAGCGACGCCCGGGAGAACGGATTCCGCTCGCCGGTGCCCGCTGCGCCGCCGGAGGCGTAGTTCCACGGCTGGGTGCCCGGCATCGCCGTGGCCGGCTGCCGGGACGCGGTTGCCGCGGCGATCACGGGAGCATGGGTCGCCGGGGACGACGCTGCGGCCGTCGGCTGCGGCGGAACGAGGCGCACCGGCGGAAGTGAGCCCAGGAGGGGCGCCTCGACGGCGAGAGCGCTGACCGCGGGCGCTCCGACGACCGCTGCCCCGACGACGGAGGACCCGGTGGACGCCGCCCCGACCAGGACGTCCTCATGGACCGTGTCCGCCGGAGATGCGACGGCCACCTCGGGATCGCGCACGTGCTCCGACCACGCCCCGTCCCACCAGCGCATCCGACCGGGGTTGGCGGCGTCCGCGGCAGGGTCGGGGTACCAGCCCGAAGGGGGAGTCGACATGCAGCATCCGTTTCCTCGACGTCAGGGCTGAGGCGATCGTACGAGACCCGTGCGAGCGGCCGCTCGCCCCCAACCGGGCGACGCGGCCGAGGTCATGCGGTCGGGCTGCGCGACTCCGCGGCGGCCAGCCGAGCGATGCGGCTCCGTGCCGCACGCTCCGACGGAGAGCGATCCCCGAGGAGCCGCCGCACGGCGCCGAGCACCCGGGCGGTGGCCCAGACGACCGGCAGCCGGGCGCGGCGCAGGCCGAGCATCCTCCGGTAGTCGGCCGGCAGGCTGGCGACGGCGCCCGCGAACATGATCCGGTACGCCGGCATCATGGGGCGGGGAAGCGGTGGGCGCCGGATGAAGCGCACCGCCTCGCGCACGCGCTCGTCGCTCTTCAGGATGCCGTCGGCCGAGAACCCGGCGAGGAGGTCGGCGAGCTCGGCGGCGGAGCGCGGCGGTGCCTCGACGCCGACGAGCTCCCCGGCCGTTGCCCACTCCCGCACGTAGGCGTCCGCTCCGCCCGGGATGGGCCCGCCCCAGAGCTCGTGGCAGGCGAGGAACGAGTCGGTGAAGGCGAGGTGCACCCACGCGAGCAGCTCGGGGTCGCCGGCTGCATACGGGCGCTCGACGCCCTGGGCGTCGACGTAGGTTCCGACGACCCTGGCGTGGTAGCTGCCGACGCGGGCGGACTCGGCCGCCGCGAACGCCGTGTCGCCGTAGGTCACGATCGTCAGCCATTGGATGGTCCCGGCGAGGCGGCCGAGCGGGTCGTCGCCGAACCGGGAGTGGTCGTGCACTCCGGCCATCGCCCCGGGGTGGAGTGTCTGCACGAGGAGGGCCCGGATGCCGGCGACCATGGTCGGCATGCCGCCGTGCACCGCCCAGGCCGCCGATCCGGGTCCGAAGAAGCCGGCGTCGTCGCCCTCCTCGATGCGTGCGACCCAGGCCGGGCGGCCGTTCGGTGTTCCCGAGAGTGCAGCCAGCAGGCGAGAGCGCGAACGGTCCTTCCGAGTGGCCATGGGCAGAGTAGACACCGCCGACCTGAATGACAGGCGAGAGATGCGCGCAGCTCGTGCCATGATCGGGAGCATGACCGAGCGCCTGATGCTCCTCGACACCGCCTCGCTGTACTTCCGTGCGTTCTACGGACTGCCCGACACGATCCGGGCGGCCGACGGCACGCCCGTCAACGCCGTGCGCGGGCTGCTCGACTTCATCGCGCGGCTCGTCACCGACTACGAGCCGACGCAGCTGGTGGCATGCTGGGACGACGACTGGCGTCCGCAGTGGCGGGTCGACCTCATCCCGAGCTACAAGCAGCACCGCGTCGCCACGGTGGTGGACGGCGCTCCGGACGTGGAGGAGACCCCCGACCTCCTCGTGGTCCAGATCCCGCTGATCCGCCAGGTGCTGGATGCGTTCGGCGTGACCGTCATCGGTGCGGCGCATCACGAGGCCGACGACGTCATCGGCAGCCTCGCCAGCCAGGCCGCGATCCCGGTCGACGTCGTGACCGGCGATCGCGACCTGTTCCAGCTCATCGATGACGACCGCGACGTGCGCGTGGTCTACACGGCCCGCGGGATGAACAGGCTCGAACTTCTCACGGCCTCGGTCGTCGACGCCAAGTACGGGGTGGATCCGTCGCAGTACGCCGACTTCGCCGCTCTGCGCGGAGACGCCTCAGACGGGCTCCCCGGCGTGGCGGGCATCGGCGAGAAGACGGCTGCGACCCTGCTGCGGGACTTCGACGACCTCGCCGGCATCATCGAGGCGTCGACGGATGCGAGCTCCGCGATGTCGGCGTCGGTGCGGGCGAAGATCGCCGCGGCCGCGGACTACCTGGCCGTGGCGCCGACGGTCGTGGAGGTCGTGCGCACCCTCGACCTCGGCACGTTCGACGCGCGCATCCGGCCGCTGACCCCGGACGCCATCGCCTCGGCACGGCAACTGGCCGAGACGTGGTCGCTCGGGGGTTCAGCCGATCGCGCCCTGCGCGCCCTGGGCAACCCGGCCTGATCATCCGGGCGTACGGCAGTCTGATTGCCGACGGCGTCCCATCCGCTTACGCTCTGAGCATGCCGGTGCCGAAAGCGATTCGACTGCGACGCGAGGCGTGGGGCTTCGGCGCGGGGTCCATCTGCTTCCTCCTCGGCGCCCTGCCGTTCTACCAGGAGGCCGTCGGCGTCGTGGCGACCGATGTCACGTTCTTCATCGGTGCGCTCCTGTTCACGGCCGGCGCCTTCATCCAGCTCGCCCTCAGCGGACGCAAGCCGCCCCGCAGCGGTGCATCGCGCCCCGATCTCTTCGACTGGTGGGCGACGGCGGTGCAGTTCGCCGGCACGTTGTTCTTCAACCTCAGCACCACCCAGGCACTCACCGCGGCACTCGGCAGCGGCACGCACACCGGCTGGCGCCCCGATGCGATCGGCTCGATCCTGTTCCTGGTGTCCAGTGGGCTCGGCCTGGCCGCGACGCTCGAGCGTTCAGCCCTCTGGGACCCGGAGGCGCGTGCCTGGCGCTGCACCTGGTTCAACATGTTCGGTTCGGTGTTCTTCGGCATCTCGGCCATCGGCGCCTACGTCGTCCCGACGACGAACGACCCCGCGAGCCTGTTCTGGGCGAACCTCGGAACGGCGCTCGGCGCCGTGTGCTTCCTGGCGGCGGCGCTGCTCAGCCGGCCGGGACGAGCCGCCGTGCGGGCAGCCCGGCAACGACCCGTCCCCGGGGTCTGAGCGGGGTGGGCCCCGTCGGGCTCGAACCGACGACCCAGGGATTAAAAGTCCCTTGCTCTACCAACTGAGCTAGAGGCCCGCCCCACTAACTTATCGTGGATCACCAGCAGCCGAATGCGCGTAGCGTGGGGCGGAACGCAAGCGGGGAGCACCGGGAGGAGCATCATGGCAGACGGATTCCACAAGCCGACGAAGTTCCCGTCGCGCATGTTCGAGGCGTTCCACGGAGGCGACGATCCGGCCCACCTGAGCCGCGTCGCGCACGAGACGGCGAACGCGCTGATCGCACGCGTGCGGGATGATCCGGATCCCGCCGTCGTCGAGCGGCTCGTCGCGTACACCGACGAGCACGGCATCGACGCCCTCGCGGAACTCTGGTCGCAGGCGTCTGCACGAAGCCTGCCCGGTGCGCTCTGGCGCATCTATCTGCTGCGGCTGCTCATCCGGCAGGATCCGACCGGCACGTCCTTCCTGTTCCAGCGCGGCACCGAGGTGGCCGTCGGCGTCGACCCCGTCGTCGCGGGGGCGCCGACGCCCACGGGCCCCGATGAGGTGGTGGCGCTCGCCGACGACATCCTGCGCGGCATCTTCGCCGGCGACTTCGGCATCGCCCTCGACCGCGCGGCGGCGTTCTGCCGCATCATGTCGCTCGGCGCGACGAGCCTCGCCGACGATGCGGATGCCTCGGAGCCCGACCGCAGCACCGAGCTCACCACCCGCGCCCTCCGGTTCTCCGAACTCGGCCAGGAACTCGGCGCCTGCGCACGGCTGTGGCGGAGCGACTCACTGGACTGAACCTGCGAGACTGGGGATCGGACGGAGAGGGCGATGGCAGCGATGGAACGCACGGGGGACGGCAGCGCCGGGGATGCGGACTACGCGCGCATCGGCTTCGGGTACACCCGGTTCCGCCAGCCGGATCCGCACATCCAGGCCGCGATCACGCGGGAGCTCGGCGACGCGTACACCGTGCTCAACGTGGGAGCCGGTGCCGGATCGTACGAACCGACCGATCGCGACGTGACGGCGGTCGAGCCGTCGGCCACGATGCGGGTGCAGCGCCCGGCCGGCCTGCCGCGCGCGATCGACGCAACGGCGGAACGCCTCCCATTCGACGACGACAGCTTCGACGCCTCCCTCACCACCTTCAGCGTGCACCAATGGGCTGACATCGAGCGCGGGCTCGGCGAGATGCGGCGGGTCACGCGCGGACCCGTCCTCGTGCTCACCTGCGATCCGGCGGCGCTCGACCGGTTCTGGCTCGACGAGTACGCGCCGGAGGTCATCGACACGGAGGCGTCCCGGTACCCGCCGGTCGAACAGATCGCGGCGCTGCTCGGTGCGAACAGCCGCATCCTCGAGGTGCCGATCCCCCTCGACTGCGTGGACGGATTCAACGAGGCCTACTACGGCAGGCCCGAGATGCTGCTCGACCCTGGTGCCCGGCAGGCCAACTCGGCCTGGAGCTTCGTCGGCCCCCTCGTCGCGCGTCGATTCGTCCGCGAGCTCGGCGACGAGCTCGCATCCGGGGCGTGGGATGCGAAGTTCGGCGACCTGCGCACCCAGCCGGAGTTCGACGGCTCCCTGCGCCTCGTCGTCGGACTCCGCTGACCCGTCCGCAGCAGTGATCCAGCAGTCGGCGCCACCATTGCGCCGGCAGAAGCCGTGCGAATGGGAATACCGCTGCCGCCGGTTCGCTTACACTTGAACGTGGCCGGGCCGCAGTAACCCCGGGCTCCAATATTCGCCGCTCCGAGCGGCCTCGCGCCGAGAGGCGTTCTGCGGCCCGGCCATTCTCATGCCCCGCGGCATGGCCGCCCTCCCGGCGTCTGGCACGCCGTTGCGACCTCGACCCGCTCGCGAACTAGGCTCGAAGCATGTCGTTGCCGTTCACACTCCTCATCGATCCCCTCGCCGCGGACGACGCATCGTCGGCGACGGCCGACACGTTCCGCGAGGTCGATCCGTCGGCGCCGGCGCTGCGGGTCGGAGAGCTCAGCACGCAGCGCGGCGACGGCATCTTCGAGACGATCGCCGTGGTCGACGGACACGCGCAGGACGCCGGTCCGCACCTCGCCCGCCTCGTCCGATCGGCGGAGATCTGCGAGCTCCCCGTGCCGAACGTCGCGCAGTGGCGTGCGGCCATCGCGCACGCGCTCGATCGCGTTCCCCACGAGGGCGAGCTGGCGATGAGGCTCGTGCTGAGCCGCGGCGTCGAGCACGGACCGGCCCCGACGGCGTGGTTGAGCGTGACCAAGGCGGCCGACTTCACGCGCGTGCGCGAGAACGGCATCGCCGTCGTGACGCTCGATCGCGGCTACTCGAGCGCAGCCGCCGAGAACGCGCCGTGGCTGCTGCTCGGGGCGAAGACCCTCAGCTACGCGGTGAACATGGCCGCACTCCGCGAAGCGGCCAGGCGCGGGGCGGATGACACGATCTTCGTCACCTCGGACGGCTTCGTCATGGAGGGGCCGACGTCGTCCGTGATCCTCCGGTTCGGCGACACGTTCGCGACCCCGGCGCCGTCCGGCGCCATCCTGCACGGCACGACGCAGATCAGCCTGTTCGAGCACCTCGCCGCCGCCGGGCACACCGTGGTGGAGCGTGAGATCACGGTCGACGAGCTGCGATCAGCGGATGCCGCGTGGCTGGTGTCGAGCGTTCGGCAGGCCGTCGCCGTGACGACGCTCGACGGCGAGCCGTTCCCGCACGACCTCGACCTCACGGCGTCCTTCAACCGGTACCTGCTCAGCCCCCGCGACTGAGCGCCGAGCGCGGGACAGCTGCCCGGGCTCGTCAGCCGATCAACCGAACCGGCCGGAGACGTAGTCCTCCGTGGCCTGCACGCTCGGGTTCGAGAACATCGTGGTGGTGTCGTCGTACTCGATGAGCTTGCCCGGCTTGCCGGTGCCCGCGATGTTGAAGAACGCGGTGCGGTCGGACACGCGTGACGCCTGCTGCATGTTGTGGGTCACGATGACGATCGTGAACTCCTGCTTCATCTCCTCGATGAGGTCCTCGATCGCGAGGGTGGAGATCGGGTCGAGGGCGGAGCACGGCTCGTCCATGAGGATGATCTCGGGGTTCACCGCGATCGCGCGGGCGATGCAGAGACGCTGCTGCTGGCCGCCGGAGAGGCCGGATCCCGGCATGTGCAGGCGGTCCTTCACCTCGTTCCACAGGTTCGCGCCGAGCAGCGACTTCTCGATGAGGTCGTCGGCGTCGCTCTTCGACATGCGCTTGTTGTTGAGCTTCGCGCCGGCCAGCACGTTGTCGCCGATCGACATCGTGGGGAACGGGTTCGGGCGCTGGAAGACCATGCCCACCTGGCGCCGCACGAGCACGGGGTCGACGCCCGCGCCGTAGAGGTTGTTGCCGTCGATCAGCACCTCGCCCTCGACGCGCGCGCCGGGGATGACCTCGTGCATGCGGTTGAGGGTGCACAGGAACGTGGACTTGCCGCATCCACTGGGGCCGATGAACGCCGTGACCGTGCGGGGTTCGATGGTCAGCGAGACGCCTTCCACAGCGAGGAAGCTGGAGTAGTAGACGTTGAGGTCGTTGACCTCGATGCGCTTGGACATGAATTCCTTCGTTCGGTGGTGCGGGGGAGGGGACGAGCGGTGCTCAGCGAGCGCCCTTGGGGGCGAGGAACTTCGCCACGAGGCGCGCGATGATGTTGAGCAGCGCGACGATGAGGATGAGGGTGAGGGCGCCGGTCCAGGCGCGGTCGAGGTAGGCCTGCGCATCCGTGCCCTGGCTGGCGTACTGGTTGTAGACGAACACCGGCAGCGTCATCATGCGCTCGCTGAACAGGTTGTAGTTCATGCTGGCCGTGAACCCGGCGATGATGAGCAGCGGCGCCGTCTCGCCGATGACGCGGGCGATCGAGATCATGACGCCGGTGATGATGCCGGCGATCGAGGTGGGGAGCACGACCTTCAGCACGGTGAGGTACTTCGGAACGCCGAGGGCGAGGGACGCCTCGCGCAGCTCGTTCGGAACGAGCTTCAGCATCTCCTCGCTGGAGCGCACGACCACGGGGATCATCAGCACGCTGAGGGCGACGGCTCCACCGAATCCGAAGCGGATGCCCGGGTCGTCGAAGATGAGCGCGAACAGGGCGAAGGCGAACAGGCCGGCCACGATCGACGGGATGCCGGTCATGACGTCGACGAAGAACGTCACGCCGCGGGCGAGGCGGCCACGGCCGTACTCGACCAGGTAGATCGCGGTGAGGAGGCCGATCGGCACCGAGATGAGCGTCGCCATGCCGGTGATGAGCAGCGTGCCGACGATGGCGTGCAGAGCCCCGCCGCCTTGGCCGACCACGTTGCGCATCGACTCCGTGAAGAACTGGGTGTCGAAGCGGGCGAGGCCCTTCACGACGACCGTGAAAGTGACGGAGACGAGGGGCACCAAGGCGATGAGGAAGGCCGTCGTGACGAGGGTCGTCACGAGGCGGTCCTGGGCCTTTCGGCTGCCCTCGACGAGACGGGAGACGACCCAGATGGTGACGGCGAACAGCACGACGGTGACGATCGCCACGCCGGCCCAGTTGAAGTCCTCGGTCACGCCGGCCGACGCGAGCATGGCGAACACGGCGATGGACACGGCCAGGGCGCCGACGAGCAGCCAGGTCGTGGCATACCTCGGCAGCTTGCCCGAGGTGAGGGCGTTGGGGAGGGCCGTCGTACGTGCCGCGGTGAGTGTGGTCATCAGTTGGCTCCCGAGAAGGCCTTGCGGCGGCCGACGATGTAGCGTGCGAGCGAGTTCACCCCGAGGGTGATCACGAAGAGGATGAGGCCCGTCGCGATGAGGATGTTGACTCCCACGTCGTGGGCTTCAGGGAAGTTGAGTGCGATGTTGGCCGCGATCGTGGTCGGGTTCTGCGACTGGAGCAGCGCGAACGAGTAGATGGTGGCCGGCGAGAGCACCATGGCGACGGCCATCGTCTCGCCGAGGGCGCGGCCGAGGCCGAGCATCGCACCGGAGATGACGCCGGGGCGGCCGAACGGGAGTACCGCCATCCGGATCATCTCCCACCGCGTCGCGCCGAGGGCGAGTGCCGCCTCCTCGTGCAGGCGCGGCGTCTGCAGGAAGACCTCACGGCTGATGGCCGTGATGATCGGCAGCACCATGACGGCGAGCACGACGGCGACGGTGAGGATCGTGCGACCCGTGCCGGAGACCGGGCCCGCGAACAGCGGGAACCAGCCGAACCACTCGGTGAGGTTGGTGTATACCGGCTGGAGGGCCGGGGCGAGGACGCCGATTCCCCAGAGGCCGAAGACGACCGACGGCACGGCGGCGAGGAGGTCGACGACGTAGCCGAGACCCTGGGCGAGACGCCGCGGGGCGAAGTGGGTGATGAAGAGGGCGACCCCGATGGCGAGCGGCACGGCGAAGATCATCGCGAGGGCGGCCGCCCAGATGGTTCCGAAGACGAGGGGGCCGACGTAGGACCAGAAGTTCGTCGCGTCGCCCTTGAAGTCCTCATCCGCCGCGAGGAACGCCGGGAGGGACATGATCACCAGGAAGATGGCGACGGCTGCGAGCACGGCGAGGATGATGCCGCTCGCGAACACGGTGAGGGAGGAGAACACCCGGTCGCCGGGTCGCTCCTTCACGGGTCGAGCGGCGGCGGCGACGATTGTCGTCATGGCTGGCGAGTCCCTTGCAGTGCTGTTGATGGGGTGGTGACGGGATCCTGATCGTGAACCCCGGTCTGCCCGGTCCGGTCCTCCTCACGCGATGCGTGGAGAGGACCGGCCGGGCAGCTGGTTTTACTGGAGGTTACTTGATCGACGCGACCACGTCGGCGACCTTGGCCTGCAGCTCGTCGGACAGCGGTGCGGAGCCTGCGGCCGAAGCTGCGGCCTCCTGGCCCTCAGCGCTGGAGATGTAGCCGACGTAGGCCTTCACGAGCTCGCCCTGAGCGGCGTCCGCGTACTCGGGGCAGACGATCGCGTAGCTGACGAGGACCAGCGGGTAGTGCGTCGGGTCGGTCGTCTTGCGGTCGAGCTTGATGGCGAGGTCGTTCGCCTCACGACCGTCGACAGCGGGCGACTCGGCGACGACCGCGGCAGCGGCCTCGGCGGACGGTGCGACGAACTCGTCGCCGACCTTGAGCTTCACGACGCCCAGGTCACCGGCGCGCGATGCGTCGGCGTAGCCGATGGTGTTCGTGCCGTTGGTGACGGCGTCGATGACACCGGAGGTGCCCTGCGCGCCCTCACCGGACTGGTACGGGAACGGGTCGGCCGGCTTCTGGTCCCACACGTCGGGGGCGACCTGGTTGAGGTAGTCCGAGAAGTTCTTCGTGGTACCCGAGTCGTCCGAGCGGTGCACGGCCGTGATGGGGGCGTCCGGGAACGTCACGCCATCGTTGAGAGCTGCGATGGCCGGGTCGTTCCAGTTGGTGATGTCGCCCTTGAAGATGTGGGCGATGGTCGCGGCGTCGAGCGAGATGTCGTCGACACCCTCGACATTGAACACGACCGCGATCGGGGAGATGTAGACGGGGAGGTCGACGGCCTTCGTGTCGGGAGCGCAGGCTGCGAAGGAGCCGGCGATCTCGTCGTCGTTCAGGGCCGAGTCGGAACCGGCGAAGTCGACGCCGCCGGAGATGAAGGCCTCACGGCCGGCACCCGAGCCGGAGGGGTCGTAGTTGACGGTGACGTCGGGGTTCGCGGTCTGGAAGGCGGCGACCCAGGCTTCCTGAGCTGCCTGCTGTGACGAAGCTCCGGCCGCGTTGAGCGTGCCGGTGAGCGACGAGGCGGACTCGGTCGCGGCGGGGGCTGCATCCTCGTTTGCTGCGCACGAGGAGAGTGCGATGGTGGCGACGACGGCCAGAACGACCGGAGCGCCAAAACGCTTGAGTTTCACGAATGTCCCTTTCAGGGGTGATTGCCTGTGATTGCACCACATGAACCGCTGTTCGGCTCGGTCACGACGCTAAGCGCGCTCCGTTACGCGCAACCTCACGGCGGGTGAACGGAGTCTTAACGGGCGCGGACGATCCGACGCGCCGAGGGCTGATGCGTTCACGCGCGCTGGCGCGCCCGCCGCGAGGATCCGGGTCGGCGTCGCGGCGGGGCGCGGCGCCGCTCGAACGGCACCGAAGGGGTCGGCCGGCTAGACGCGGGGGGAGTGGGTCTCGATGGCGATGATGCCGGAACTCGGATTCGTCGCGGACAGGTGCACGACCGAGAAGGCGCCGGTCTCCAGGGCAGCGGCATCCGCGATGTACGTGCCCGTCGGGGTTCCCGTGGCCAGCGCGATCTCGCGCACGACCTCGCCGAGCATGGGCCCGTGGCTGCACAGCACGGCGGACTTGCGGGAACGCACCCGCTTGCCGATGACCGAGCGGATGTCGGCCGTCCCGTCCTCGAAGGCGTCCTGGCTGAGGGCGTCCGTGCGCTTCAGCTCGATGCCGGTCGCCACCGAGAGCGGCGTCACCGTGGTGACGCAGCGGGTCGCCGTGCTCGTGGTGATGCGCTTCGGATGCCAGGCCCGGATGGTCTCGACGATGGAGGCCGCCTGGTGCACGCCCCGGTCGGACAGCGGGCGGGTCGCATCCGAGCGCTTCCACTCGGAGCGAGCGATCGCCTTGGCGTGCCGCAGCACGACGATGGCGAACGTGCGGGTGACTCCGGTGTCGACGAGCTTCGCGAACGCCTCGAGGATCTCGACGTCGGTGGAGTAGGAGAGGTAGGTCCTGGCCTTCTTGATGGTCACCCACTCCAGGGCGGCCACCTCGCCGTTCGGCACGAAGGTGGAATGCAGCACGGCATCGTCGGTCGCCTCCGCCGCCCAGTAGTGCACGATCTTGGTCCTGCCGTTGCCGAGCGGGTAGTTGGCGACGCCCACCGGCACGCCGAGGGCGACAGAAAGTCCCGTCTCCTCCTTGATCTCGCGTACGGCCGTCTGCGGGAGCGACTCGCCGGGGTCGACCTTGCCCTTGGGGATGGTGACGTCACCGTGCACGGTGCGGTGGATGACGAGCACCATGATGCGGCCATCGACCTCCCGCCAGCAGACTGCCCCCGCAGCGTAGACGGCGGTTTCGGTCATCGAGTCCTCCCGGGCCGCTTCCGCGAGCCGATCTCGTGCATGAGCGTGGACTGCATGTCCACGAGCGGCCTGCCGTCGGCGTCCTCGCTGTTGCGCACCCAGACGCCGTCGTCGCCGAGCCACCAGGATGACGTGCGTTCGTCCATGGCCATGTCGAACAACCGGTCGATCTCCGCGAGGTGCTCGTCCTCGGTGAGCCGCACGAGGGCCTCGACGCGGCGGTCGAGATTGCGGTGCATCATGTCGGCGCTGCCGATGAAGACGTGCCGGTCCCCGTCGTTCTCGAACGAGAAGATGCGGGAGTGCTCGAGGTAGCGGCCGAGGATTGAGCGCACCCGGATGTTCTCGCTCATGCCGGCCACGCCGGGCATGAGGCTGCAGATGCCGCGCACCCAGATGTCCACGGGGACCCCGGCGTTGGAGGCGCGGTACAGCGCATCGATGATGGCCTCGTCGACCATGGAGTTCACCTTGATGCGGATGCGGGCGGGCTTGCCGTCGATCGCGTTCTTCGTCTCGGTGGCGATGTGTCGCAGCAGCCCCTTCCTGAGGTGCAGCGGCGCGACGAGCAGGCGCTTGAACTTCTTCTCGATGGCGTAGCCGGAGAGCTCGTTGAAGAGCCGGGTCAGGTCCTTGCCGACCTGGTCGTCATCCGTCAGCAGGCCCAGGTCCTCGTAGATGCGACTGGTCTTGGGGTTGTAGTTGCCGGTTCCGATGTGGCTGTAGTGCCGCAGTTCGCCCTTCTCCTGGCGGATGACGAGGGCGAGCTTGCAGTGGGTCTTGAGCCCGACGAGGCCGTACACCACGTGCACGCCGGCCTTCTCGAGCTTGCGCGCCCAGCTGATGTTGGCCTGCTCGTCGAACCGGGCCTTGATCTCCACGAGGGCGAGCACCTGCTTGCCGGATTCGGCGGCGTCGATGAGGGCCTCGACGATGGGGCTGTCTCCCGACGTGCGGTACAGGGTCTGCTTGATGGCGAGCACGTGCGGATCGGCGGCTGCCTGTTCGATGAAGGCCTGCACG
The DNA here is from genome assembly GCA_040512695.1 of Leifsonia sp. GTDB lineage: Bacteria > Actinomycetota > Actinomycetes > Actinomycetales > Microbacteriaceae > Orlajensenia. Next base: position 22,058 of record JBEVEO010000059.1, read on the forward strand.
CTCGTCGCGAACGACTCGTACGGGTGGTGCAGCAGCACGTCGCCGCGCTGGATCGACGCGAAGATGTCCTGGCGCATGTTGGGCTCGAGCGGCTGCAGGCGCGCGCTCGTCGTCGGCACGTGCGTCGGGTAGTGCAGGTCGGGACGGTCGATCTTGGCGATGTCGAACAGGCCGCCGAGGTCGAGCGGCGACGGCAGGCGGTAGACCTCGTTGTCGGTCACGTCGAGTTCGCGCACGAGCAGGCCGAGCGTCACGTCGTCCATGTCATCCGTGACCTCGAGGCGGATGGGCGGGCCGAAGCGGCGGCGCAGCAACTCCTTCTCGAGCGCCTTGATGAGGTTCTCGGTCTCGTCCTCGTCGACCTCGACGTCCTCGTTGCGCGTCACCCGGAACACGTGGTGCTCGAGGATCTCCATGCCGGGGAACAGGTCGCCGAGGTGGTTCGCGATGAGGTCCTCGAGCGTGATGAACCGCTGGGCGTTCGGATCGTGCGGGATCTTCAGGAACCGGGGGAGCATCTGCGGAACCTTGAGGCGGGCGAACTCCTGCTTGCCGGTCTTCGAGTTCCGCACCCGCACGGACAGGTTGAGGGAGAGGCCGGAGATGTAGGGGAACGGATGCGCCGGGTCGACCGCGAGCGGCATGAGCACCGGGAAGATCTGCCGGGAGAAGTAGTCGCGCAGGTTCTCCCGCTCGGCGTCGTCGAGCTCGTCCCAGGTGACGATGACGATGCCGGCCTCGGCCAGCGCCGGCCGCACGAGCTCGCGGTAGGCGGCGGCGTGGCGTTCCTGCAGTTCGTGGGCCTTCGTCGAGATGTCGGCGAGGACGTCCTGCGGCGCGCGGCCGACGTTGGTCGGGATCGCCAGCCCGGTCACGATGCGGCGCTTGAGGCCCGCCACGCGCACCATGAAGAACTCGTCGAGGTTGGATGCGAAGATCGCGAGGAAGTTCGCCCGCTCGAGCACCGGGAGCGCCGGGTCCTCCGCGAGTTCCAGCACCCGCTGGTTGAACGCCAGCCAGCTGAGCTCCCTGTCGAGGTACCGTTCCTCGGGCAGCGACATGTCGCCGGCGGGGTCGAACGGCTCGAAGTCGTCGTCGAAGTCCCCCGCGAGACCGGTGTCGATCAGATTCAGGGCATCCATGCATTCATCATGGCATCCCTCATGTGAACGGCGGGTGACGGTATCCGCAGACCCGGCATCCCATGAGGGGACGCGAACGGCCGGTCTGCGGCCGGCGCGACCGTCCTCTTCCGTCCCCTC